>NZ_JAGOID010000137.1 GCF_017995835.1 Amaricoccus sp. | reverse complement strand
CTGAGGCCCGCCAGGTTCAAGTCATCGATATCTGGTGGGGCTCCTGCCATGCCCGCATGGATTCAGAAATCCCTGCGCTTGTGGATCCCCTATCGACACAACCGCCCACCTTTTTGCCCCGGTTACGCCTATCACGCGTGTTAGCCCGTGTTGCGCCGGGTGGCCTCGTAGACTCGCCGGTATGACGCATTGGAATCTCGGGCGCGATCATCCGTCAGGAGATTGCGCGGGCATTCCGACCTCGCCGCGACGGCGCTGACCGGAAAGAACCGCGGCGGCGCGACGCGGGGGGTTGACGGCGCCACCCCGCGCGGCGTCACGATTTCCGATCCGGGCCGCGCCGCCGTTCGTCGCACGGTCCCGGCGCGAAGCGGTGCGAGGGACAGGGAGACAAGGATGGCGACTACGCCGAAGCTGCGCAGCCTGAGCGAGATCTATCGCTACGTCCGGCGCAACGAGACACCGATCTACGCGGTCATGCCGATGCCGTTCAACCTGCTCGGCCTCGACCAGTGGGTGGGCTCGTTCGAGTTCATCAACTACTTCGACATCTTCGAAGGCGCCCATCCGCGCTGCTTCATCCCCTCGACCGCCGGCGCGCCGGTGTTCAAGTCGATGGAGGATCTCGCGAACTACCTGATCTCGCATCCCGACTTCCGCGCCCACATCGCCGGGCGCAAGCGCGGCAAGGCGCTGATCGTGATGTTCGACGAGGAGACCGAGGCGCTGGCCGCGGAGGTCGGCGTCGACATCGCGCTGCCGCCCTACGCGCTGAGGAACCGCCTCGACAGCAAGATCGAGACGACGCGGCTCGGCAACGAGGCGGGCGTCGCCTCGGCGCCGAACACGATGGGGCGGGCGAAGAACTGGGAGGAGCTCTGCGCCCTCGCCGACAGCGCCAGCCTCGGGCGCGACCTGGTGGTGCAGACGCCCTACGGCGACAGCGGGCGCACGACCTTCTTCGTGAAGACCGAGGACGACTGGGACCGCTATGCCGCGAAGATGCGCGGCGAGGAGCTGAAGGTGATGCGCCGCATCAACCACCTTCCCGGCACCATCGAGGGCTGCGCCACCCGCCACGGCACGCTGGTCGGCCCGGTGATGACCGACATCACCGGCTTCGAGGAGATCACCCCCTACAAGGGCGGCTGGTGCGGCAACGACATGGCCCCCGACATCCTGCCGCCAGGCGTTCCCGACAAGGTGCGCGAGATGACCCGCAAGTTCGGCGACCGTCTCTACGCCGAGGGCTACAAGGGCGTGTTCTGCCTCGACTTCCTGCTCGATACCGACACCAACGAGGTCTATCTCGGCGAGCTCAACCCGCGCATCTCCGGCGCGACGGCGCCGACCAACCTCGTCACCTCGACCTATGGCGGCTGCCCGCTCTTCCTCTTCCACCTGCTCGAGTACCTCGACGTCGACTGGGAAATCGACCTCGCCGCGGTCCAGGCGCGCTGGACCGACTACGACAACTGGACCCAGCTCGTCCTGAAGCAGACCGAGGACAAGGTCGAGCTGATCACCAAGGGCCCGCGTTCGGGCATCTGGAAGATGGGGACCGACGGGGTGGTGCGCTTCATGCGCCCCGCCCTCAACGTCACCTCGATCGGCGACGAGAGCGAGGCGTTCTATCTGCGGGTCTACGGCGCCGGGGACTACTGCTACCACGGCGCCGATCTCGGCGTGCTGATGACCCGCGGCCGGATGCAGAGCGCCGAACGTCAGCTTCTCGACCGGGCGAAGCTGTGGAACGCCGGGATCAAGGGCCAGTTCGTCACCGTGCCCCCGGCCCCGGCCGCCCGCGTCGCGCCGCCCGAGGACATGACCGCCGGCAAGTGGTTCTGATACCCTTTCCGCCTGATCCCTTCGCCATGGCCTGCTTCGCGCAGCCCCCGGCTGCGCCCGTCCGATTTCTCCCCGGATCGCACTGTGCGGGGCGCCAGTGGCGCGCCGCGCGATCCGGTCGGCCCGCGCCGCAAGCGCGGGCCGAGGGGCCTATCCCCAAGGCTCGCATCGGCGCGCGGCTGCCCTGGCGGCGCGGGACGCGCCTGCCCTCGGAAGGGCAGTCGCGTGCCGATTTCGCCAACGGTCGAAATCGGCGGGGATATCGCTGGGGTTCCCGCGCCGCACCGACCGAGCCGATCAGCCGGGGTTGACATGACGCCCGCCGGAGGCGGACGCCCGGTTCCGGCTGCGCCGGTCAGAACCGGGCCACCACGCTCAGGTAGACGCGGGTCTCCTTGTGCCGGTCGGTGGTGTCGGTCGCGCGCCCGTCGAGCTGGCGGGCGATCTCCGGGACGACGGTGAGCCAGGGCCTGACGTCGAGCCTGATGCCGGCGCCGGCCGAGGCCAGCGTCTCCCATCGCGCGCCGTCGCGGTCGCCGTCGCGGTCGTAGGCCTGCCCGTAGTCGCCGAAGGCGTAGAGTTCCGCCCCTTCGGCGAACCCGCCGAGGCGCGCCGGGTCGACGCCATAGCGCAGCTCGGCCCGGCCGCCATAGCCGGAATCGCCGGTGGTGTTGCCCGGCGCGTAGCCGCGGCCGATCGTGGCGTCGCCGAGCCCGAAGCGCTCGGAGTTCGGCAGGACGTCGAGCGCGTACTGGCCGATGCCTTCGAGCCACAGCGCCCAGGGTCCGGCGCCGAGGCGTTGCAGGCGCGAGAGTTCCAGCGTGGCGAGGGTGAAGTCCGGCACGCCGTTCGACACGCCGCCGCCGACGACGGTGTCGGAGGCGTCGATGCCCTGGCGCAGCCCCGCCTCCACGAGGCTGACGCCGCCCCAGCGGTCGGCGCGGTCCCAGGCGAGGCGGGCGTCGAGGACGAGGAGGCGGTCATCCTCGGTCACCTCGTCGGCGCCGAGGCCGGTGACGTTCGCGCTGTCCTGCCAGTCGAGCCCGAGATCGAAGCGCAGGTTCTGCGCCCGGGTGCGTATGAACGGGATGCTGACCGCGAGGCAGAGATTGGTCTCCTTGGTGGTGAGCGTCTGGGCGTCGGGAGCGCCTGACTTCGAGAGGTCGGGCTGGCCGTCGGCGTAGTCGGCCTCGAATTCCAGCGTGGCGCCGTCGGCCCAGGTTCCGGCGAGCCCCATGAGGGGCACGGAAATCCCGCCCTGGACGAAGCCGAGCGAGCCGTCGAAGGCCCCGGCGGCGAGGAAGTCTAGTTTCTCGTTCAGGCCGAGCAGGTTGTAGGCGGTCGCTCCGGTGGCGAAGGAGGCCTCGCCATAGAGCCGCGAGCCGCGGTTGTCGACCGAAACGAAGCCGTCGTAGGGGTTCTCCGTGACGGCCACCGTCAGATCGGCGGCCCCGAAGGTGTCGCGCGCCGGCTCGAGGATGGTCTCGACATCGCCGCCGAAGAAGTCGCGCGAGAGCAGGACGGCGCGTTCCAGCGTCTCGATCCGAAGCGGCTCGTCGGCGGGGACGGGCGCAAACAGCGTCGCGGCGGCGGCGTTCTGGTTCGGGGCCCCGCCCTCGATGGCGACGTCGGCGATGAAGCCCTCGACCACGCGGATGGTGACGACGCCGTCATCGACGGTCTGCGGCGGGAGCGCCGCCTGCGAGAGCACGAAGCCGCGGGCGCGATAGGCGGCGCCGATCGCCGCGGCGAGTTCCTCGAGCGTGGCGATCGAGACCTCGGTTCCCACGAGGCCCGCCCACAGCGGCGCCAGCTCGCCCGGGGGAATCGCCGTCGCGCCCTCTAGGCGGACGCCGCGCAGCGTCACTCCGGGGCCGGAAGCGCCGGGCGTGAGCGCCGCAGGCGGGGGCGGCGTGTCCGGGGCGACGGCGAGACCGGGGGCGCGGCCGGCGCTTGCGACGGGAAGGAAGCTCCCGGGCGACTGGGCGAGGGCGGGCGCCGTCGGGGCGGCGGCGAGCGCGAGCGCGGCGGCGCGGACGAGGCGGGAGGTCATCGCGTCATCTCCGGGAAGGCGGTGGTCCAGAACGATTCTGCTACTTGGGTCCGGGCGCAGCCGCCTTCGGCGCCGGCGCCGCCGCAGCCGGCACCCGCGCTCGTGCCTACGCCGGTCGGGCCGCTCCCGCCCGAAGCTGACCCGGCGGCGGGAACGAAGCCGCCGGTCTCCGCCGCGTCGACGGGAGCGGTGTGCACGACCGCGCCGAGCGAGTAGGTCAGGCGGAAGGTGCTGTCGCGGGCGATGGGCGCCTCGGAGCGGGTGGTGCGGAAGGCCGAGTCGCCCGGGGTATAGGGCGGCAGGCCGCGCTCGGGGATGACGAAGGCGTCGTCGACGGCGGCGAGGGGCGCGCGCGCCGGCCCGGCGGCCGAGACGGTGAGCGTGCCGGGCGCGTAGCTGATCGCGTAGTTGCCGCTGGCGAGCCCCGAGCCGGTGATCGCGTAGCGGCCCGCCGGGCTCGTCCGGTCGGCGTCGGTGGCGAGGACGAGAGCCCCGCCGAGGTCGTCGAGGCCCTCGCCGCGAACGAAGCCGTCGAAGCGCGCGGTGAAGTCGGGGTTGCGCGCGCCCTGCGCCCTGGCGGCGTCGCTGGCCGTGACGGTCAGCGGGGCCGGGGTGATGGTCAGGCGGCCGGTCGTCTCGGGCAGGACGTAGTTCCGCGCCCCGAGCGTGCCGGTGGTGATCGTGTAGGTTCCGGCCCCGCTCGCTCCGGTGGCGTCGGTGGCGGGCGCGCCGGAGACAACCTCGGCGCCCTGGCCGAGGACGAAGCCGCTCGCGGTCCAGCCGAGGACCGGATCCTCGGCGCCGTAGTTCCGCTCGGCGTCGTGGAGGGTGAGGTTCAGCCGGACCGGGTCGATGGTCAGCCGCCCCGGCAGGTACTCGATCGCATAGTTTGCGGACGCGATCCCGCCCGGCGTCAGGACATAGGCGCCGACGTCGCTGCCGGCGGTCGCCGGCGTCGAGACCGTCGGCCGCCACCCGAGCGCCGCGGCGCTCTGGCCCGGCGCGAAGGGGTCGAGATAGCTCACGTCGAAGCGCGGGTTGCTTGCGCCGTAGGCGCGACGCGCGTCGTTCGCGCGCACCCGCATCTGCGCCGGGTCGATGGTCAGTGTGCCCGGATCGGCGGCGATCACGTAGTTCTCCGCCGCCAGCGTGCCGCGGGTGATCGCATAGCGGCCGACGTTTGAGGTCGAGGTGCCGCGCGTGGCGAGGCGGCCGTCGATCACGCCGGCGTCCTGGCCGAGGACGAAGCCGGTCGCGGTGAAGCCGCGGCCGTCGAATTTCGCCGAGCCGTAGGTGCGCGACTGGTCGGCGATCTTGACCCGCAGTTCCGCTGGATTGATGGCGAGGTTGCCCGGATCGCTCGAGATCACGTAGTTGGCCGCGGCGAGCGTCCCCTGGATGATGCCGTAGTCGCCGACGTCCGACCCCGCGGTCGCCTCGGTCGCGAGCGCGCCGGCGATGACGCTGGCGTCCTGCCCGAGGACGAATCCCGAGGCGGTGAAGCCGCGCCCGTCGAAGGCCGACGACCCGTAGGTGCGCGACTGGTCGGCGATCTTCACCGTCAGCCGCGCCGGGTCGATGGCGAGCGTGCCCGGGTCGGCGGCGATGACGTAGTTCGCCGCCGCCAGCCCGCCGCCAGTGATGGCGTAGTCGCCGACGTCCGACGTCGCGGTAGCGGAGGTGGCGAGCGCGCCGGTGATGACGCGCGCGTCCTGCCCGAGGACGAAGCCCGAGGCGGTGAAGCCGCGGCCGTCGAAGGCCGACGAGCCATAGGTGCGCGACTGGTCGGCGATCGCCACCGTCAGCCGCGCCGGGTCGATGGCGAGCGTGCCCGGATCGGCGGCGATGACGTAGTTCTTCGCCGTCAGGCCGCCGCCGGTGATGACGTAGTCGCCGACGTCCGACGTCGCGGTAGCGGAGGTGGCGAGCGCGCCGGTGATGACGCGCGCGTCCTGCCCGAGGACGAAGCCCGAGGCGGCGAAGCCGCGCCCGTCGAAGGCCGACGACCCGTAGGTGCGCGACTGGTCGGCGATCTTCACCGTCAGCCGGGCCGGGTCGATGGCGAGCGTGCCTTGGTCGGCGGCGATGACGTAGTTCGCCGCCGCCAGCCCGCCGTCGGTGATGACGTAGTCGCCGACGTCCGACGTCGCGGTAGCGGAGGTGGCGAGCGCGCCGGTGATGACGCGCGCGTCCTGCCCGAGGACGAAGCCCGAGGCGGTGAA
>NZ_JAGOID010000051.1 GCF_017995835.1 Amaricoccus sp. | reverse complement strand
TCTCTCCATCGCGGGAACGCTCCTCGCCACAGCCCGTTGTCCCGGGCCGGCGCGGGGCTTACACTCGGGGCCGAGGCTCGACAAGGAGTTCGCGCCATGCGCAAGGCCATCCCGATCGCAGTCGCAGCCCTCGCCATGGCGGGCGCCGCGTTTGCCGCCTCGCCGGGCGTCGACCAGACCTGCCTGAACCGCTTTCGCGCCTACGACCGCGCGACGACGACCTTCTCCAACAGCGACTGGGGCCGGGACGGCGTGATCGCGCCCGCGACCAGCAACGCCATCCAGCGCCTGCGCGCGGGCGGTTGCATCACGGACTGGGACGACATCGCGCTGATGCCGACCGTCGCGGGCGAGCTGCACGGCAAGCTGAAGGGCGAGCACGGGCCGGCGATCAGGCCGACCTCGCTGATGGTCGGGATCGTCACCGGCTATTCCGGCGAGTTGCAGGCGCGGCAGTTCTTCTCGGCGATGGGCTACCGCGTGCGCAGCCAGGGGGCGCCCTATCTTGGCCGGCGCATCTTCATCGGCCCCTTCGCCACCGAGGGCGGGCTCGCCGAGGCGACCGGCGTGGCGCTGCGCGCCGGCTTCGTCGCGCCGTACCCGAAGTTCTTCTGATGCGGCGCGCGGCCCTCGCGCTGGCGGCGGGTGCGGTCCTCGTCGCCGCCTGCGCCGGGATTCCCGAGCAGACCAGCGACAGGGCGAACTGCGTCGGCCTGTTCCAGCAGTACGACATCTACGCCAACGCCATGCCGAGCGAGGTCCGCGATCCATGGACCGGGCGCGAGCGCACGCCCTGGCCCCTCGCCCAGTACCGCCGCCTGCTCGTGCAGAACGACTGCATGACCCGGCCGCGAGATCTCGCCGGCCTCGACGCCGTGGCGGCAGCCCGCCGCGCCGAGGGCTGGCGCCTCGCCGACAGCGGCCCGCCTGCGCCGCGCCCGGGCAGCGTCCATGCCGGGACGGTGACGAGCGACGCCGAGGCGGCCCGCGCCGTCGCCTTCTTCGAGGGGTTCGGCATCCGCGCGACCAGCATCGGCGCCCAGGGCCTCGGGCGGCGGGTGTTCATCGGGCCGTTCCGCAGTCAGGGCGCCGTCGGCGAGGCGATCCTTCTCGCCACCGAGGCGGGCTTCGTCGCGCCCTACGCGTCGCGGTTCTTCCGGTTCTGAGGCGATGACGGACAGGGACCCCGGGCCGCGCCTTCTGTCCGGCGGCAATCCGCAGATCCCCAAGGGCTACGGCGACGGCCCCGTGCAGGCCTACGTTGCAGCGATGCCGGGCTGGAAGCAGGCCGTCGGCCGGCGTCTCGACGCGCTGATCGTCGCCGCCGTTCCGGAGGTCCGCAAGGCGGTGAAGTGGAACTCGCCGCTCTACGGGATGGACGGCGAGACGTGGTTTCTCAGCTTCCACTGCTTCGATCGCTACGTGAAGGTGGCTTTCCATCGCGGCGCCGGGCTCGACCCGCCCCCGCCGGTCCCCTCGAAGCAGCCACAGGTGCGCTACCTTCACATCCACGAGGGCGAGTCGGTCGACGCCGCGCGCTTCTCCGACTGGGTCCGACAGGCGAGCCGCCTGCCCGGCGAGAAGATGTAGCCGCCATGACCGCGTTGCTTTCCGCCTCCGCCCTGATCGCCGAACTCGGCGACTGGCGGGGGCGGCTGACGCCGGACTACGCGAGCGCGAGCGCCGTCAATGCGCCGCCGCCCAGCTCGGGCCCGAGCCCGCGTCCACCACCAGCGGCACCGATAGCTCGACCGCCGGCAGCGCCGCGCCCTCCATCACCGCGCGCACCCGCGCCACCGTTTCCTCGACGGCGCTCTCCCCGACCTCGAACAACAGCTCGTCGTGGACCTGCAACAGCATCCGCGCCGGCAGGCCGCGGATCGCGTCGGGCACCCGGATCATCGCCCGCCGGATCACGTCCGCCGCCGAGCCCTGGATCGGCGCGTTGATCGCGGCGCGGTAGGCGAAGGCGGCCGCCGGCCCCTTGGCGTTGATGTCCGGCGTGTGCACCCGCCGCCCGAACACCGTCTCGACATGGCCGTGCGCCCGCGCGAAGGCGCGCGTCCGGTCCATGTAGGCGCGGATCCCCGGGAACCGCTCGAAATAGGCGTCGATGAACCGCTTGGCGTCGTCGCGCGGGATGCGCAGGTTTGCCGCCAGCCCGAAGGCGGAGATGCCGTAGATCACCCCGAAGTTGATCGCCTTGGCCTGGCGGCGCACCATCGGGTCCATGCCCTCGATCGGCACGCCGAACATCTCCGAGGCCGTCATCGCGTGGATGTCGAGCCCCTGTCGGAACGCCTCCCTCAGCTCGGCGATGTCGGCGATATGCGCGAGCAGCCTCAGCTCGATCTGCGAGTAGTCGAGGCTGACGAGCACGTTTCCCGCCTCCGCCACGAACGCCTCGCGGATCCGCCGCCCCTCATCGGTGCGGACGGGGATGTTCTGCAGGTTCGGGTCGGTCGAGGCCAGCCGCCCCGTCGCGGCGCCGGCGATCGAATAGGACGTATGCACCCGCCCGGTCTCGGGGTTGATCGCCGCCTGAAGCGTGTCGGTGTAGGTCGACTTCAGCTTCGACACCAGCCGCCAGTCGAGCACGCGCGCCGGCAGTTCGTGACCGAGCGAGGCCAACTCCTCCAGCACGTCCGCGCCGGTGCCATATGCCCCGGTCTTGCCCTTCTTGCCGCCCTCGAACCCCAGCCGCTCGAACAGCACCTCGCCGAGCTGCTTGGGGCTGCCGATGTTGAACTTCTCGCCCGCCAGCGCGTGGATCTCGTCCTCGAGCCCCGCCATCTTCTGCGCGAAGTCGCCCGACAGCCGCGACAGCCGCGCCCGGTCGACCCGGACGCCGGCCACCTCCATCTCGGCCAGCACCGGCGCGAGGGGCCGCTCCATCGTCTCGTAGACCCGCGTCACCTTCGAGAACGGCAGCCGCGGCTTCAGCGTGCGCCACAGCCGCCACGCCACCTCGGCCCCCTCGGCCGCGTACTCCGCCACCGGCTCGACCGCCGCGGCGTCGAGGCTCTTCGGCCCCCGCCCGCCGATCAGCGACTTCAGCGGGATGCACTCGTACCCCAGATGCTCCTGCGACAACCCGTCGAGCCCGTGCCCGTGCAGCCCGGCATGGAGCGCGTAGTCGATGAGCTGCGTGTCGTCGACCGGCCCGAGCCGCACCCCATGCCGCGCCAGCGCCTTCGCCGCCCGCTTCAGGTCGTGCCCGACCTTGAGCACGCCGGGATCTTCGAGCATCGGCGCGAGCGCCGCCATCGCCGCGTCGATCCCGATCTGCCCCTCGACCCGCGTCGTCGCCGCGAAAAGGTCGCCCGCCCCGGTCACGTGCCCGACCGGCGCATAGGCGGTCTCGCCCGGTCCGAGGCAGAGCGCGATGCCGACGATCCCCGCGCGCATCTCGTCCGCGCCGTCGGTCTCGACTGCGATCGCCGCCACGCCGGCCTCGATCGCCCGTGCCGCCCAGTCCGCCAGCGTCGCCGCGTCGCGCAGGATCGCGTGGCCGCCGCGCGCGATTGGCGGCAGGTCCGGCGCGCCCGGCGCCCGGCCCACCCGCGGCGTGCGGTCGAGCGTCACCGCCTCGGCATCCGTCCCCGCCGGCCGCGCCGCCCGCGGCGCCGGCCCGCCGGTCGGGGCCTCGACCCCGAGCCGCTGCGCCACCCGCGCCGCCAGCGTGCGGAACTCCATCCCGGCGAGGAAGCCCATCAGCCGCCCCGCCTCGGGGTCGCGCACCCCGAAGCTCTCGATCGGCTCCTCCACCTCCACGTCCGTGCGCAGCGTCACGAGGTCGCGCGAGATGCGGATCTGCTCGGCATGGGCGATCAGCGTCTCGCGCCGCTTCGGCTGCTTCACCTCGCCCGCCCGCGCCAGCAGCCCGTCGAGATCGCCGTATTCGGCGATGAGCGCCGCCGCCGTCTTGATCCCGATCCCCGGCGCGCCCGGCACGTTGTCGACCGAATCGCCCGCGAGCGCCTGCACGTCGACCACCCGCTCCGGCGGCACGCCGAACTTCTCGATCACCTCGTCGCGGCCGATCCGCCGCGCCTTCAGCGTGTCGTACATCTCGACGCCCGGCGCGACGAGCTGCATCAGGTCCTTGTCGGCCGAGACGATCGTCACCCGACCCCCCGCCTCGCGCGCGAGCCGGGCGTAGGTGGCGATCAGGTCGTCGGCCTCGAACCCCGCCATCTCGAGGCAGGGCAGCCCGAAGGCCCGCGTCGCCTCGCGGATCAGCCCGAACTGCGGCACGAGATCCTCCGGCACCGGCGGCCGGTGCGCCTTGTAGTCCGGGTACATCTCGTTGCGGAACGTGTGCTCCGACTTGTCGAAGACGACGGCGAGATGCGTCGGGGCCTCGTCGCCGCTCAACTCGGCGAGCATCTTCCACACCATGTTGCAGAAGCCGGCCACGGCGCCGACCGGCAGCCCGTCCGACTTCCGCGTCAGCGGCGGCAGCGCGTGATAGGCGCGGAAGATGTACCCCGATCCGTCGATCAGCTGGAGATGGCTGCCCGGCCCGAAGCCCGCCGCGCCGTCCACGCTCAGTGGTCCGCCCCGTGCTCCGCGCCTTCCTTCAGCACGTACTTGCGGTCGCAATAGCCGCACTCGACCGAGCCGACCTCCGGGTCGATCTGCAACCACACCCGCGGATGCCCGAGCGCCCCCGCCCCGCCGTCGCAGGCGATGCGCGTCTTCGTGACCTCGATGGTCTCGGGTTCTGGCGTGGGCATGTGCGGGCTCCGTCGCTGGCGGTCGCCCCTGCTTATCCCGGCTGCCCGGCCTCGGGCAATGCCGCCGCGCGTCCCCGGCGCCGTCGAAGGCCCGGCCCGACCGCGGCCCGAGGCAGGGCGCCCGGGGCGTCGAGCGACCGGCAACATGCCGGCGCGGCGGCCAATCCGCCCGGCGCGACACGGGCTAACACGCGTGATACATAGGGTAACATATTGATTTATAAAGATAAAGAGGTTGGATGCGAAAGAAGGTCCGCGAGTCGCTTCATGAGCCCGCCGGCATCGCCTCGCGGCTCAGGAGGACGCGGCCGCATCGGCTCCGGATGCGCTCCGCCCGTCGCAGCGACGGGCCACTCACGGCCCGAGCGGATGCCCCTCCGGCCGCGGCTGGTCGAGCGGCCACGGCTTGCCGGTCGTGTGGCGGGGATTGCCCGGCCCGCAGAGGAACGCGGCGCGAATCTTCTCCTCCGTTACTCCCGTGAACCGGGCGACCCGCTCGACCAGGGCGTCGAACCCCTTCGGCGGCGTCTCCCAGCAGGACCAGACGTAGAACGATTTGCCGGTCTCACTCGGATCCGGCAACAGCGTGTCCTCGTTCCCGATCAGATTTTCGAGCTGGTCTTGCGTCAGGCCTTCCGCGCCCCGAAGATCCGCAGACTGGGCTGGCGAAGCCCGGCATGACGCGCCGGCCCACGTCGAACTCCGAAGGTCCGCCCCAGAGAGGTCCGCCCCCTCCAGCCGCGCCAAGCGAAGTTTCGCCCCTACCAGCCGCGCCTCGGCAAGGATCGCCCCCTTCAGCTCCGCCCCGACGAGGTTCGCCCCCTCCAGCCTCGCCCCGACGAGGTTCGCCCCCTCCAGGCTCGCCTCGCGGAGGTCCGTTCCCTCCAGACTCGCCCACGTCAGGTGCGCTCCGTTCAGCCGCGCCCCGCGGAGGTCCGCCCCTTCCAGCCGCGCCGCCACGAGCGCCGCCGACTCTAGCTGCACCCCGGCGAGGTTCGTTCCCTCCAGCCGCGCCTCGCGGAAGTCCGCCTCCTCCAGCCGCGCCTCGCGGAGATCCGCCCCTTCCAGCCGCGCCTCGCGAAGGGCCGCCCACTCCAGCCGCGCCCCGCGGAGGTTCGCCCCCTCCAGCCGCGCCTCGCGGAGGTCCGCCCCCTCCAGCCGCGCCTCGCGGAGGTCCGCCCCCTCCAGCCGCGCCTCGCCGAGAAGCGCGCGCGCAAGATCGAGGCTGGACAGGTCGGCGCGGCGCAGGTTCACTCCGGTCAGATCGAGCCTGTACGGCTCGTCGCTTTGACGATGTCGCTGCGCCCGCTCGATCTCGGCCTGCCACGGCGTGCGACGGCCGATCACCTCGATGGCAGCCTGAATGTCAGTTCGCGGACGCGGAAGCGCCGCGACCCATTTGTCGAGATCCTGTCGGCGGACGGCTATTGCGGCATCTCTGCCGGCCCGCGCCTCCCCCTCGGACCATTCCGGCCACTCCCCGAGGCCATGGTCCGCCGCCGCGCCCGCCGGCGCATTCTCGCGCAGATAGGCGCAGAGGATCTCCATCACCCGGATGTGGTCGCGGTCGTTGTCCTGCGCGATCCGCTCCAGCGTATAGGTCGCCCCGAGGCGGACCTCGATGTTGGGGACCGTCCGCGTGCCGGCCTCCCAGTCGCCGTAGCCGGTCACCTCGGCCCCCGCCGGCAGGAGCGGCGCCTCGCCGCGGAGTTCGAGCGCGCCGTCCTCCTTGCCGTCGAGCGTGTAGCGGACCACCCGCCAGAACGTGTCGATCTGCTTCTCCGCGCCCAGCCCCTCGACCGCCTTGTTGATCAGGCCGGTCGTCAGGTTCTCCTCCGCCGTCCGGGCCGTGCGCTCGTTGATCCAGACCCGGATGGACTGGACGATGACCGTGCCGATGATGGCGATGCCGCCGAGCACCGCCGTCAGCGCCACGATGATGTTGCGGGTTGCGTTCGAATCTCCCGTCGCCGTCGCGCCCTTCAGGTCCTGAAGCAGATCGCCGACCAGGTTGGGCACCCGCCACAGTCCGATCAGCAGCGCCCAGGCGACCACGAGACCTGCAGCGCCGAAGATCAGCTTGACGTAGTGCCGCTGCAGAAATCCGGTCGTGGCGCGGTAGCGGCGCGAACCCGACGCCACAGGTGAGCCGCGCGACAGCGCCTCGGCTCCCTTCAGCACCACGATGAGGAGCGCCGCGAACCCGAGGAGCCAGAACAGGGCGCGGTAGTCCTCCGGGATCGCCGGAAAGCGAAACGTCAGGGCCTCATCGTCGAGCGTTATCCAGCCGTCCACCGCTCGCCGCCCCTCGCCACGATCGGCCGAATGCTACCGGCGCGCGGGCAGCGGCTCAAGCATCGCACGATGGCGCCGCAGTTGCAGCAGCGCTCCGCTATATCCGCCTCTTCCTGAACGCGTCCGGCGTCGTGCCTTCGGCGGCGCGGAAGACCTTGATCATGTGGGAGAGGTCGCAGAAGCCGGTCTCGGTCGCGATCCGGGTGGCGGAGCGCCTGGTCGTCACCAGCAGGTGCTTGGCCTGCTCGACCCGGATCAGTCGGTCGGCCTCGAGCGGGGTCATGCCCAGGGCGTCGCGGAAGTGTCGCTCCAGCTTGCGCCGGCCCACCCCCAGCCGGGCGACCACCCGGCCGATCGACAGCGGCGCGCCGATCGACTGCCGCATGGCGAGGAGCGCCCGACGCACCAGCGCGTCCTCGGTGACGAGCGCCAGCGGCATCCCCGGCTGCGGCTCCTCGGCGGCCGCCTCGTCGATGATCATGATGTGCAGGCTCTTGGCCGCCCGCGCCGTCCCGAGGTGGCGTCTGACGATGAAGGCGGCGAGATGCGCCGCCGAGACCCCGCCCGAACAGGTCAGGCGGTCGCGGTCGACGACGAAGATCTGGTCGCTGACCGGCTTCAGTCCGTCGAAGCGCTCGAGGAAATCCTCGTGGTGGAACCAGCTGACGCAGGCGCGATAGCCCTGCATCAGCCCGGCGCGGTGCAGCGCGAAGGCGCCGGTGCAGACCCCGACCAGCGGCACGCCGGCCGCCGCCGCGCGCTCGAGAAAGCGCACGATGTCGGGATGAAGGTTCTCGACCTCGTCGACCAGCCCGCCGACGACGACGAGGTAGTCGAACCGCGTCGGGTCGTCCCCCGGCCGCTCGTCCGGCTGGACGACGATGCCCGAACTCGACGCGATCGGCTCCATTGTCGGCGAGAGCACCCGCCAGGCGCAGAGGATGGGCCGCGAGCGGTCGCCCTCATCGGCGGCGAGCCGCAGCACGTCGACGAAGTTGCCGAGGGCGCAGAGCGTGAACCGCCGCGCGAGGATGAATCCGACATTGAGCTGGGCCATCGCTCACCTCCGTCGCGAGCTTACAACGCGAATGTCGCATGGACACAGGTCCGACTTGCGCGGATCCGCTATAGAGGCGCGGAATCTCGGAGGTCCGCATGACGCATTTCTCCCTCGCGCAGGTGATAAGGGGCGCGCTGACCGGCCAGAAGAACTGGACGCCGCAATGGCCCGAGCGCGAGCCCAAGGCGGCCTACGACGTCGTCATCGTCGGGGCAGGGGGTCACGGCCTCGGCACCGCCTACTATCTCGCGAAGGAGCACGGGATCACCAACGTCGCGGTGATCGACAAGGGCTGGCTCGGCGGCGGCAACACCGGGCGCAACACCACGATCATCCGCTCGAACTACCTCTACGACGAGAGCGCGAAGCTCTACGACCACGCCCTCGACCTCTGGGAGAACCTTTCCCAGGAGTTGAACTACAACGTCATGTACTCGAAGCGCGGCGTGATGATGCTCGCGCACAACGTCCACGATGTGCAGTCCTTCCAGCGCCACGTCCATTCCAACCGCCTGAACGGCGTCGACAACGTCTGGATGAGCGCGGCCGAGGCCAAGGCCTTCTGCCCGCCGCTCGACATCTCGCCCTCTGCCCGCTACCCGGTGCTCGGCGCCGCGCTCCAGCGCCGCGCGGGCACCGCCCGCCACGACGCGGTCGCCTGGGGCTACGCCCGCGGCGCGGCGGCGCGCGGCGTGGACATCATCCAGAACTGCCCGGTGACGGCGATCCGCCGCGGGCCGGACGGCCGGGTCACCGGCGTCGAGACCGCCAGGGGCTTCATCGCCGCGAAGAAGGTCGCGGTCTCCGCCGCCGGCCATACCTCGGTGGTGATGGAGACCGCCGGCGTCCGCCTGCCGCTCGAGTCCTACCCGTTGCAGGCGCTGGTCTCCGAGCCGATCAAGCCGATCTTTCCCTGCGTCGTCATGTCGAACTCGGTCCACGCCTACATCAGCCAGTCCGACAAGGGCGAGCTGGTGATCGGCTCCGGCACCGACCAGTACGTCAGCTACTCCCAGCGTGGCGGCCTGCCGCTGATCGAGCATACCGTGGCGGCGATCTGCGAGATCTTCCCCATCTTCCGCCGCATGCGGATGCTGCGCAAATGGGGCGGCATCGTCGACGTCACCCCCGACCGCTCGGCGATCCTCGGCAAGACGCCCGTGCCCGGCCTCTACGTCAACTGCGGCTGGGGCACCGGCGGGTTCAAGGCCACCCCCGGCGCCGCCCATGTCCTCGCCCACACGGTCGCCCGCGACGAGCCGCACCCGATCAACGCGCCTTTCACGCTCGAGCGCTTCACCACCGGCCGGCTGATCGACGAGGCCGCCGCCGCCGCCGTCGCGCACTAGGGAGACAATCGATGCTGCTGATCCGTTGCCCCTACTGCGAGCTGGAGCTTCCCGAGCTTGAGTTCGCCTATGCCGGCGAGGCCCACATCGCCCGCCCCGCCGACCCCGCCGGGCTTTCGGACGAGGAATGGCGCGACTTCCTGTTCATCCGGTCGAACCCGAAGGGCGTCCACTTCGAGCGCTGGCGCCACGTCAACGGCTGCGCCCGCTTCTTCAACGCCGTGCGCGAGACCGTCGGCGACAAGTTCCTCGCCACCTACAGGGCCGGCGAACCGCGTCCCGACGTCGCGACCCTTAAGGGAGACGCGAAATGACCCGCTACCGCCTCCCCAACCGCGGCCGCGTCGACCACGCCCGGCCGGTCCGCTTCACCTTCGACGGCAAGAGCTACACCGGCCTCGCCGGCGACACGCTGGCCTCGGCGCTGCTCGCCAACGGCGTCCACCTGATGGGGCGGTCGTTCAAGTACCACCGCCCGCGAGGGCCGGTCTCCACCGGATCGGACGAGCCGAACGCGCTCGTCGGCGCCCGGCGCGGCCCAGGCCGGTTCGAGCCGAACACCCGCGCCACCATCCAGGAGCTGCGCGAGGGGCTGGAGGCGACCAGCCAGAACCGCTGGCCGTCGCTCGCCTTCGACATCGGCAGCGTCAACGACCATCTCGGCTCGCTGTTCTCGGCGGGATTCTACTACAAGACCTTCATGTGGCCCCGCGCCTTCTGGGACCGCGTCTACGAGCCGGTCATCCGCAACGCCGCCGGCCTCGGCGTGTCGCCGACCGAGCCCGACGCCGACACCTATGCCAGCCGCTTCGCCCACACCGACGTGCTGATCGTCGGCGCCGGCCCCGCCGGCCTCGCCGCGGCGCTCGCAGCCGGCCGGTCGGGCACGGCGGTGATGCTCGTCGACGAGAACGCCGAGCCCGGCGGCGCGCTGCTCTCCGAGCCGTCGGTCGTCATCGACGGCAAGCCGGCCTGGGACTGGCTCGCGACAACCGTCGCCGAACTGAACGCCCTGCCGAACGTTACGGTCATGACCCGGACGACCGCGATCGGCTACTACCACCAGAACCTCGTCGGTCTCTGCCAGCGCCTGACCGACCATCTCGCCGCGCCCCCGGCAGGCGCCCCCCGCGAGCGCCTGTGGAAGGTTCGCGCCCGCGAGGTCGTCCTCGCCCAGGGCGCGCTCGAGAAGCCGCTGGTCTTCGACGGCAACGACCGCCCCGGCGTCATGCTCGCCGGCGCCGCCCAGACCTACCTGAACCGCTACGGCGTCAGGGTCGGCGACCGCCCGGCCGTCGTCACCGCCCACGACTCGGCGTGGCACATCGCCTTCGACCTCGCCGAGTCCGGGACAAGGCCCGCCGTCATCGTGGATGTCCGCGACACCGTTGATCCGGCGCTCACCGACCGAGCCCATGCGCTCGGCATCGAGACCCTGCTCGGCCGCACCGTCACGGGGACCTCCGGCCGGCTTCGGGTGAAGTCCCTGCGCGTGAACCGCATGGAGAACGGCGCAGTCGGCGCGGCGCGCGACATCGCCTGCGACGCCGTGCTGATGTGCGGCGGCTGGACGCCCTGCCTGCACCTCTTCTCCCATACCCAGGGCAAGATCGACTGGGATGCCGGCATCCAGGCCTACATCCCCGGCGCCACGACCGAGGCCGTGCGGATCGCCGGCGCCGGCCGCGGCCTCTGGGGGATCGCCGCCGCGCTGGAAGACGGCGCCGCCGCCGGCGCGCTGGCCGCCCGCGACGCCGGCCGCGAGGCCGAGGCGCAGCCCCACACGGTCACCGCCGACCGCACCGGTTCTGGCGTCACGCTGACCGAGCTGCCGACCGACCGCAACCCCGCCGCCGCCAAGGCCTTCATCGACTTCCAGAACGACGTCACCGCCAAGGACATCCGCCTCGCAGTCCGCGAGGGCATGCGCTCGATCGAGCATGTCAAGCGCTACACCACCAACGGCATGGCGACCGACCAGGGCAAGATGTCCAACGTCAACGGCCTGATGATCGCCGCCGACGCGCTGGGCAAGCGCGCCCCGCAGGTCGGTCTCACCACCTTCCGCCCGCCCTACACGCCGACGACCTTCGGCGCCTTCGCCGGCTACCGCCAGGGCGCGACCTTCGAGGCGATGCGCAAGACCCCCATCGACCCTTGGGCCGAGGCCCACGGCGCCGTCTTCGAGCCGGTCGCGCTCTGGCGCCGCGCCCGCTACTTCCCGAAGCCCGGCGAGGACATGCACGCCGCCGTCGCCCGCGAATGCCGCGCCACCCGCGCCTCGCTCGGCATCTTCGACGCCTCCACACTCGGCAAGATCGAGGTCGTCGGCCCCGACGCCGTCACCTTCCTCGAGCGGATGTACACGAACCCCTGGGCGAAGCTCGGGGTAGGCCGCTGCCGCTACGGCCTGCTGCTCGGCGAGGACGGCTTCATCCGCGACGACGGCGTCATCGGCCGGCTCGCCCCCGACCGCTTCCACGTCACAACGACGACCGGCGGCGCGGCGCGCGTCCTCAACATGATGGAGGACTACCTCCAGACCGAATGGCCCGACCTCCAGGTCTGGCTCACCTCCACCACCGAGCAGTGGGCCACCGTCGCCTTGCAAGGCCCCAATGCCCGCAAGCTGCTGGAACCCTTCGTCGAAGGCCTCGACATCTCGGCGGGAGCCTTCCCGCACATGGCGGTCGCCGAATGCACGGTCTCCGGCCTCCCCGCCCGGCTCTTCCGCGTCTCCTTCACCGGCGAACTCGGCTTCGAGGTCAACGTCCCCGCCCGTCACGGCCGGGCGCTGTGGGAAAGGCTCTGGGAGGCCGGCCGGCCGTACGACATCACCCCCTACGGCACCGAGGCGATGCACGTGATGCGCGCCGAGAAGGGCTACATCATCGTCGGCCAGGACACCGACGGCACGCTCACGCCCGACGACGCCGGCCTCGGCTGGGCGATCGGCAAGGCCAAGCCCGACTTCGTCGGCAAGCGATCGCTGACGCGTCCCGACATGGTGGCGAAGGGCCGCAAGCAGCTCGTCGGCCTGCTGACTGACGACCCCAGCGTGGTGTTGCAGGAGGGGGCGCAGATCGTCGCCGACCCGACCCAACCGATTCCGATGACCATGCTCGGCCACGTCACCTCCGCCTACCGCAGCGACGCCCTCGGCCGGTCGATCGCCATGGCCGTGGTCGCCGACGGCCGGGCGCGGGACGGCGAGACCCTGCACGTGCCGATGCCGGAGGGAGTCATCGCCGTGAAGGTCGTGAAGAGCACGGCGTTCCACGACCCCGAGAACGCCCGGCTGAGCGCCTGAGAGGAGAGCGAGCCATGACCATCGCAACCCCCTCCGGCGTCACCGTCGCCGAGCTGCCGCCGACAACCCGGATCTCGCTCCGCATCGCCGATCCGGCCGCCGCCGGCCTCGCGCTGCCCACGGCCATCGGCGCCCGCAGCGCGGAGGGCGCCCGCACCGCCCTCTGCCTCGGCCCCGACGAATGGCTGATCGAGGCGCCCGAGGCCGACCGCGCCGCGGTCCTCGCGACGGTGGCCGGCATCGCGGCGCCCCACAGCGCCGTCGAGGTCTCCGACCGCGAGATCACCTATGCGCTCGAAGGGCCGGCGGTCCTCGATCTCCTCGCCACCGGCTGCCCCCGCGACCTGGCGCGGATGCCGGTGGGCTCCGGGGCCCGCACGGTCTTCGACACCGCCCAGGTGGTGCTCACCCGCGAGACGCAGGTCCGCTTCCACCTGACCGTCTGGCGCTCGTTCGCCCCGCACGTCCGCGCCCTCCTCGACATCGCCGGGCGCGAACTCGCCGCCGACCTAGACAGAAACTGGCTCCACGGTTGAGATCGAGCATTTGAATCCGAGGGGCTCGACCGCCGCCCAGGCGGCCTGGACGAGGGCGGTCTTCAACCAGGCGCGCCCTTCTTGAGGTGGAGCGGCGCTCGGCCCCCGCTCTTGTGGGGACAGAGGCCGGCCCATGAGAGGAGGTGGCCCGCGGTGGGGAAGCGGCCCATGTCGCGGCCGATTCCGGAGAGGATGACCTCGGCGGCGAGTTCGACCTGTGCCGGGGATCGTGGCGAGGCGCGCGACCGCCTCGCGGAAAGGCCCGAGGTCGCGGCCCATCTCGGGGTCGATGGCGGCGGCGAGCGCGTCGATCTGGCCGAGGTGCAGGGCGAGGAGGAAACGGTGGTGCCTCTATGGCACCAAGGACAAGCCCGACCTCTCCGCCGGCGGTCCCCGCAGCATGCCACAGGTCTCGTCCACCAGAGAGGTCGCCATCGTCGCAACCGGCCACCGACTCGCCACCATCGCAAACGTGCTCATCCGCGAGGACATCACCTTCGAGAAAAGCGGGTTCGCCGCTTGACTGCCAGTACAGTCGCCAGCGCGGTCCAGCCGCGTTCCAGCCGGATAGAACCCCGCCTTTTCCACCGCCGCTTGCCCCGCCCCGACCGGGCAAGCGGGCTTCGCGCCTTCTTGCCCTGGTTCAGGGTCGAGGGCCATTCGCATCAGCTCCGCATCCGGAGTCCCTCGGGATCCCACGGGGGCGTGAGGGCGATGCGGGCAGGGCGGCGGCGGCCGAGGATCTCGACCTCGAACGTGCCGTCCGCGACTTCGACCGCCAACTCGGCCGGCAGATAGCCCTGCGCGAGCGAGAGGCCGACCTGGTGGCCGAAGCCGCCGGAGGTCACCCAGCCGGCGACGCGCCACGGACCATCGCGCCGAGCGTCGGAACGGGGGACGGCGGACCCCGACGCGTCGAAGCGGTCGGGGCCCGTGCAGTGCGGCGGCGCGACCCAGTCGCGGCCGGTGCGGGCCCAGATCGGCTCGTCGCCCATGACGTCGGCGTCGAGGGCGTCGACGACGAGCGTGACGCGGCGCAGCCGCGGCCCCTCCTCCGCTTCGCGGGCGGCGGCCGCCCGACCGACGAAGGCGGGCTTGCCCAGGTCGACGAAGCGGTCCAACCCGGCCTCGAAGGGGCCGTAGATCGGGCGCAGCTCGGCGAACCACGTGGGAAACCCCTTCTCGAGCCGCATGGAGAGCAGCGCGCGCATACCGAAATCGACGAGGCCAAGCGGGCCGCCCGCCTCGAGAATCGCGCCGTAGAGGGTGCGGAGGTAGCAGGGCTCGACCCAGATCTCGTAGCCGAGCTCGCCGGTGTAGGAGAGCCGGTTGACGAGGGCGGGGCAGCCGGCGACGTCCATGGCGCGATGGTCCATGAAGCGGAAGGCGTCGCCGCTCACGTCGTGGTCCACGAGCTCGGCGAGGAGGTCGCGGGAGCGCGGGCCGGCGATCATGAGGCCCACGAGGCGCTGGCCGATGCGCTCCACGCGCACCGTGCCGTCGGGCGGCAGTCGTCGCTCGAACCATCGCATGTGGTGGATCTGCGCGGCAGAGGAGCCCCAGACGAGGAAGCGTTCGGGGGCGGCGCGGGCGACGGTGAAATCGCCGATCAGCTTGCCGGCCTCGTTCAGCATCGGGGCGAGAGCGATGCGGCCGAGGCGCGGCATGGCGTTGGCGAGGAGGCCATTCAGCCAGTCCTCGGCGCCCGGCCCCTCGACCGCATACTTCGCGAAGTTGGCGATCTCGGTGACGCCGACGCCGCCGCGGGTGGCGCGGACCTCGGCGCCGACATGGGCGAAGTCGTTCGAGCGGCGGAACGACAGGACGTCGCGCGGCTCGACGCCCCGGGGCGCGAACCAGAGGGGAACCTCGAGCCCCCAGGTGACGCCCATCACCGCGCCACGGTCGCGGGTCATCACGTCGTAGAGCGGCGTCGTCTGGGCGGGGCGCGCGGCGGTCAGCTCCTCGTTCGGGAAACGGATCGAGAAGCGGCGCGCGTAGTTCTCGCGGACCTTGGCGTTGGTGTAGCGCAGGCTCGTCCATTCGCCGAAGCGGGCGACGTCCATGCCGAAGACGTCGTGGCCGGGGTCGCCCGTCGTCATCCAGTTCGCGAGCACGAGCCCGACGCCGCCGCCCTGGCTGAACCCCGCCATCACCGCGCAGGCGACCCAGAAGTTGGTCAGCCCCTGAACCGGGCCGACGAGGGGGTTGCCGTCGGGGGCGAAGGTGAACGGTCCGTTGATCACCTGCCGGATCCCCGCGGCCTCCAGCGGCGGGAAATGCCGGAAACCGACCTCCAGCGAGGGCGCGATGCGGTCGAGGTCGGGTTGCAGGAGTTCGTGCCCGAAGTCCCACGGCGTACTCCGGGGCGACCACGGTTTGCAGGCCCTCTCGTAGGTGCCGAGCAGGATCCCCTCGCGCTCCTGCCGCGTGTAGATCTCGCCCTTGAAGTCGATGACGCCGACCAGCTCGCGCCCGGTGGCGCGGTTGTGGGCCGCGACCTCCGCCATGGGCTCGGTCAGGAGATACATGTGTTCCATGGCGAGGACCGGCAGCTCCAGCCCGACCATGCGGCCGACCTCGCGCGCCCAGAGGCCGCCGGCGTTCACCACGTGCTCGGCCCGGATCGTGCCGTGCTCGGTGACGACGTTCCACATGCCGTCGGGGTCCTGGGTCAGTTCGACGACGCGGTTGCGCAGGATGATCGTCGCGCCGAGCTTCTGCGCCGCCCTGGCGTAGGCGTGGGTGGTTCCCGAGGGGTCGAGATGGCCCTCGACCGGGTCCCAGAGGGCGCCGACGAAGTTCGTCTCGTCCATCAGCGGGAACATCGCCTTCGCCTCGGCGGGCGTGATCAGCTCGGTCTCCATCCCGAGGCAGCGGCCCCTGGCGTGGGCGAGGCGCAGGAAGTTCATCCGCTCCGGGCTGTCGGCCATCATCACGCCGCCGGTCAGGTGCAGCCCGCAGGACTGGCCCGAGAGTTCCTCCAGTTCGCGATACAGGCCGACGGTGTAGGCCTGGAGCCGGGCGACGTTGGGATCGCCGTTCAGGGTGTGAAAGCCGCCGGCGGCGTGCCAGCTCGACCCGGAGGTCAGCTCGGATCGCTCGATCAGGGTGACGTCCGTCCAGCCGGCGCGGGCGAGGTGGTAGAGGACCGAGGCCCCGACGACGCCGCCGCCGATGACCGCGACGCGCGTCTCGGTCCGCATCGCCGGCCCGTCAGCCGACGAGCGCGGAGACGAGGTCCGAGTCGGGCTCGGTCAGCGGCTCGATGACGCTGAAATGGTGCCGGCCGGGGGCGATGGTCTGTTCCATCTCGGCGCGGAGGCCGGTCCAGATGTTGGCCAGCAGCGTCGACTGGCGGACGAACTCGGGCCGCTCCTGGTCGCCGACCCAGACGTGGACGCGGGAGCCGGCGCGCGGGTAGAGCAGCGCTGGGCTCTCGGCGTCCGCCTCGGCCGGATCGAGGCGCAGGTCGGCGTTCAGCGCGAGCCGCAGCAGCGGCCGCAGGTCGTGCAGGCCGCTTATGGTGACGACGCGGTCCACCCGGGACGCCACGCGCTCGGGCAGTCCGCCGCCCTCGCAGATCTGGCGGGTGACGAGGTGGCCGCCTGCGGAATGGCCGGCGAGCACGATCCGGCCCGGCATCGCGGCGGCGATCTGCGTTACCGCCCCGCCGATCGCCGCGGTGATCGCCGAGATGCGCGCCTCGGGGGCGAGCGGATAGCTCGGGACCGCCACTACCCAGCCCCGCTGGAGCGCGCCCGCGGCGAGGTGGGAGAAGCAGCTGCGGTCGAAGCGCAGCCAGTAGCCGCCATGAACGAAGACGACCACCCCCGGCGCCGTCCCCTCGGGCAGGAAGATGTCGACCGTCTCGCGCGGGTCGCGGCCGTAGGGCAGCCCCTCGCGCCGGCGATCCGCGGCGAGCCCGGCGCGGAAGGCGGCGGCGGCCTCCTTCCAGCGGTCGGGATAGGCCTCGCCCTCCGGAATGTGGGGAGTGTTGGCGTAGGCGTCGTCCCAGTCGACGATCTGCTCGGCCATGGCTCAGAACGCCCTGAACGTCATGGTCGTCAGGCTCCGCTCGACATGCGGAATGTCGCGCAGCCTCTCGTTCACGAATCGGCCGACATCCTCGTCGTCGGGGATGTAGACCTTCATGATCAGATCCCAGTCGCCGGACGTCGAAAACAGCTCCGAGGCGAATTCGCGATCGTAGATCGCATCCGCTACCTCGTAGGTCCGTCCCGGATGGCAGCGGAGCTGGATGAAGACGCAGATCATTGGGGCCTCCCGCGTGGCCGGACATTGCCTCGCCCCGGGGGAGTTGCGCAATGCAAATTTCCCGGCGCGACGGGTTGCGCGGCGCGGCATGCGCGGGAAACAGGCGGTCCGGTCATGCCGGCGCGTCTGCCAGGCCACCCGGCGAAACACGGACTAACACGCGTGACAGGTATGCCAACCATCTGAATACACACGATAAAAATGTTGCAGGTGAAAAGGGGCCGCGAGTCGTTTCGTGAGCCCCGCCGGTATCAGATGATCAGGCTGGTGATCACCGTATCGTCCGTGATGTCCTGGAACGCGAACCCCGCCGCAGTCATGCGGGCCTCGAGCCCGTCGAAGTCCGCCTGGCCGCCGCTCTCGATGCCGAGCAGGACTGAGCCGAAGTTGCGGGCGGACTTCTTGAGGTATTCGAAGCGGCTGATGTCGTCGTGAGGGCCGAGGACGCCGAGGAACTCGCGAAGCGCGCCCGGGCGCTGGGGCAGGCGGAGGATGTAGTACTTCTTGCGCCGCTCGAAGCGCAGCGCGCGCTCCTTGACGTCCGGCAGGCGGTCGAAGTCGAAGTTCCCGCCCGAGACGACGGCGACGACGGTGCGGCCTGCAAGGTCGATGTCGCGCAGCGCGTCGACCGAGAGGGCGCCCGCGGGTTCGAGCACGATACCCTCGACGTTGAGGAGCTCGACCATCGTGCCGCAGATGCGATCCTCCGGGGCGATCAGCACGTCCTGCGGCGCGAACCGCTTCAGCTCGGCGAAGTTGAGCTCGCCGATGCGCGCCACCGCGGCGCCGTCGACGAAATTGTCGACCTTCGGCAGCGTCACGACCGCGCCGGCCTCGAGCGCGGCGCGCAGGCTCGGGCCGCCGGCCGGTTCGACGAAGCGGAAGCCGGTCCCGGGAGAGAGCGCGTCGAAGGCGCGGACCATGCCGGCCGCGAGCCCGCCGCCGCCGACCGGCAGGACCAGCACGTCGGCGGTCACGCCCTCCGGCAGCTGGTCGAGGATCTCGACCGCGCAGGTCGCCTGGCCCTCGATCACGTCGGCGCTGTCGAAAGGCGGCAGGAAGGTCGCCCCGGCCTGCACGCAATAGGCCTGGGCCGAGGCGAGCGTGTTGTCGAAGTAGTCGCCGACGAGCCGGATCTCGACGTTGCCGCCCCCGAACTGGCGAGTCTTGTCGATCTTCTGCTGCGGCGTCGTCACCGGCATGAAGACCACGCCTTCGGTCCCGTAGTGGCGGCAGGCGAAGGCCATGCCCTGGGCGTGGTTGCCGGCGGAGGCGCAGACGAAGCGTCGGCGGGCGGGGTCGGCGGCGAGCGCCTTGCGCATGGCGTTGGCGGCGCCGCGGATCTTGTAGGAGCGGACCGGGGTCAGATCCTCGCGCTTCAGCCAGACCTCGGCGCGGTGCTTGGCGCTGAGGTAGTCGTTCCGCTGGAGGGGCGTGGGATCGAAGATCGGCCGGAGCGCGCCCTCGGCGGCGCGGACGGCGGCGATGAAGTCCGGGGCGAAGGGTGCTGTCATGGCACGCGGCTACCACGCCGGGCTATGGATCGCCAGCCCGCCGCAGCCGCTGGCGCGACGACGGCTCCGGTCCTAGGATGCGCCGCGACCACCAACGGGGCCTCCGATGACGCGACTCACGCGCCGACGTTTCGCAACGCTCGCCGCCGCCGGGCTCGTGGCCGGATGCGGCCCGCGTGGCGCGATCACAATGGTCGATGCGCCCGTCGGGCTGGACGGGACCGTCGCGCACATGATCGTCGCCACCTCGCGGCGCGAGGTCGAGGGGCAGCCGATCTTCACGCGCGCCCGCGCTACGCCGCCGACCTTCGCAACCTTCGACGTCTGGGTGCCGCCCGACCGCGCGGTGGGTTCGGTGAAGTTCCCCGACGAGCAGCCGCCCGATCTCGCGACCGACTTCGCCACGCTGCGCGCCCGGCGTCTGTCCGGCGAGGCCGCGTTCATCCAGGCGGTCAACGCCTCGCTCGCCGCGAACCCCGGCTACGAGGGGCGGGTCAGCCTCTTCGTGCATGGGTTCAACACCAACTTCGCCGAGGGGCTCTACCGGCACGCGCAGATCTATGCCGACTACGGCAAGCGCGC
The DNA here is from genome assembly GCF_017995835.1 of Amaricoccus sp. Classification (GTDB taxonomy): domain Bacteria; phylum Pseudomonadota; class Alphaproteobacteria; order Rhodobacterales; family Rhodobacteraceae; genus Amaricoccus. The sequence goes on along the minus strand of NZ_JAGOID010000051.1, from coordinate 3,582 downwards.
GGCGCCGGTGCAGTTCGCCTGGCCCTCCGCCGCCTCGACCAAGGGCTACATCTACGACCGGGAGAGCGTGCTCTACTCCCGCGACGCGCTCGAGAGCACGATCGCGGCGCTGACGAGGACCAATGCCCGCGAAATCAACCTCATAGCGCATTCCATGGGCGCGCTCCTGATGATGGAGACGCTGCGGACGATGGCGCGATTCGGCTATCCGGAGGTCTTCGCGCGGATCAACGCCGTTCTGCTGCTGTCGCCCGACATCGAGATCGACGTGTTCCGCACACAGGCGCCACCGGTTGTCGCGAGGGGCGCCCCGATCTTCGTCGTGGTATCGACCCGCGACCGGGCTCTGATGCTCGCGAGAATCGTGCGGACCGAGCGGACCCCGCGCGTGGGCGCCATCTCCTCGCCGCAGGAGCTCGGCATCGACGACGTGACGGTGATCGACCTCAGCAACGTCGATGCCGGCGGCGGCATGGGGCACTTCGCGCTTGCCCGCTCTCCCGAACTGATCGGGCTCCTGCGCGGGCTCGGCGACAACGGGATCGACGTGCTCGAGGAATCGCGCCAGCGGGGGCTGTTCGCGGGCGGCGTGTCGCTGATCCAGCAGGGCGCCGACATGCTGGTCGCACCCCTGGCCCCCATGGGGCAGTGAGCGGAGAGGTCGGGGCGCTACGTCGCACGAGATCCGCGCGATAGCTTTCGCGGTCCGGCATACATGTCCCTGGACCGCATCTTGCGGTTCTGGTCTAGCCGGGCCCTGATCCGCTGGGCGCGGCCCCGTCATCGATCGGCATTTTCATCAGGATGACATTGCCCTTTGCTTGCAGGCGCGCGTGCGGCTGGAGCGGTCGAGAGGCAACGGCGGCAAATCCGATCTTGCGATAGTACGAGACCAGTCGGCGGTCGTCTTCGAAGGTGGTGAGGCTCACAGCGGCCATGCCGGCTTCGCGAGCCCCCTGCACAGCAAGCGCGATCAACCGCCGCCCGAAACCAGCGTGACGATATTCCGGGAACACGGCGAGTGCGTTGATGTAGAACGTGCCGGTCGCCTCGGCATTGAGTTCGATCATCGGGCGAAGCATCCTGATTCGCTCATCGGTGAGCACCTCCTCGCGAGATGGCCGGAAAACTTCCCTCAATGCGTATGCGTTCATTCCGCCGGCGATGTCGGAGTGGTCGCCCTCAACGACCCACCAGTTGGTGTGAGAAGACGGTCGTCCTTCCGGCTCTATTCGGTGTGAGGCGATGATCTGCTCCGTCGACAGCCCGGGAACGAGATCGCTGAAGACGGCTTCTGCCATACCGTGCGCCGCCATCAGCAGCAGTTGCGCGCAAGACAGCGCATCATCCGGCATCGCCCGCCGAATTGTCAGCTCGACGCCGCGTGCATGCGGAGACACCGCAAGTGGCTCAGGCCCAGACATCATTGCGCGTCATTTCCTTGTATCGCTCGAGGCCGAACTCGCGGAAGCAGGGGCCGGTGACCATCTCGATCAGGCGCGTCTCGGGATGGGCGGTGTTGAACTCCATCACCCGCACGGCCCCGTCGCGGTCGACGACGACGTCCCAGCCGACGAAGCCGAGTTGCGGCAGGCGGTCGTGGAGCGCGAGGCAATGCGCGACAATCCGATCGTACTCGGGGATGACGAGGCCGTCGAAGGATTTTCCGGTCTCGGGATGGCGCGGATAGCGACGCCAGTCGACATTGACGGCGTAGGGCGCAAGGACGCCCGAGGTGTCGAGGATGGGGACTTCGATCGAGGCCTTGCCGATCGCGCGCTCCGAGCCGAAGCCGAGGCGAATGAAGGCGCCTACGGCATGCGGCGGCCGCCCGCTCACCTTGCCAGTCGCGACGCGGATCGTCGCGACTGCCGCAGGCGAGAGCGGATCGAACCATTCGGCCTGGCGGATCAATCGCTGCACCACGAAGTTGCCCTGGCGCTCGACCCGGTCGATGTCGAAGCCCTCGCGGGTTTCGAACGAGACGCCGCGACCCCAGATCGTCTGTTCGGCCTTGATGCAGACCTCGTTGGCGTCGCCGAAGAGCATGGAGGGAACGCAGCCCCGACCAACTCGCGCACCGGTGAGGTCGAACCATTCGCCACCGACGAAATATGCGATGTCGGGCATCGAGGGGTCGTCGCCAATCAGCCGGCGCTGCAGGCTGCGAGCCTGGCAGATCTTGTGGTAGGCGCCGTTGATGAACGGAATCGCCACGGCCTGGAAATAGTCCTCCGGGACCCAGCCCTCGCGGAACCGGCCGTTCCAGACCGAATAGAAGTGCAGCCAGGGGAAGTATGCGGCGCTCCCGAAGACTTCGTGGGCATATTCGCGGATCCGCCGGACCTCGGGGTCCGGCAGCGGTCGCACGTCGCCAGCGGCGATGAGCCGCGCCATGTGGCGATCGACGTCGCCCTTGACCCAGAGCTGGAACGCCTTGGCGCGACTGCGGTCCCGCGTCCGGTTGACCAGCCGCCGGTACGGCGCATTGAAGGCTGCGGGCATGAACAGTGACCTCGACTCCGACGCTCTCCGACAGCTTAGCACGCCCGCCGGATCTCTTCCATGATGCGTGCAGGAGCGCGCCCGAACGGACATTGATCCAGGTCACCCTCCCTTCCATTTTCGTGCGGCGCATGAAATAGGACGCCACCGACAGACTCCACATCCCCCGGCTGCGCGGAGAGTTCGCCATGGAGTTGCGCGAGGCGCTGACCTTCGACGACGTGCTGCTGGTGCCCGGGCCCTCGGACGTGCTGCCCGCGACCGCGGACACCCGCACCTTCCTTACCCCGTCGATCGGGCTCAACATTCCGCTCGTCTCGGCCGCGATGGACACCGTCACCGACGGGCGCATGGCGATCGCCATGGCCCAGGCCGGCGGGCTCGGGGTCGTCCACCGCAACTTCGACGTGGAGGCGCAGGCCGCCGAGGTGCGGCGGGTGAAGCGCTTCGTCTCCGGCGTGGTCTATGCGCCGGTCACGCTCACCCCCGGCCAGACGCTGGCCGACGCCAAGGCGCTGCAGGAGCGTTACCGGATCACCGGATTTCCGGTGGTGGAAGACGGCGTCGTGGTCGGCATCGTGACCAACCGCGACATGCGATTCGCGAGCGACGACGCCACCCCGGTCAGCGCCATGATGACCGCCGAGAACCTGGCGATGCTGCGCGAGCCGGCCGATCTCTCCGAGGCGAAGCGTCTGATGGAGGCGCGGCGCATCGAGAAGCTTCTCGTCACCGACGCGGGCGGGCGGCTCACCGGGCTCCTGACCATCAAGGACATCGAACAGGCGGTGCTCAACCCGCTCGCCACCAAGGACGAGCTCGGACGGCTGCGGGTCGCCGCCGCCTCCACGGTCGGCGACGCGGGCTTCGAGCGGTCGCTGGCGCTGATCGACGCGGGCGTAGACGTGGTGGTGATCGACACCGCGCACGGCCATTCCCGCGGCGTCGCCGAGGCGGTGGAGCGGCTGAAGCGCGAGAGCAACAGCGTGCAGATCATCGCCGGAAACGTCGCCACCGCCGAGGCGACGCGGGCGCTGGTCGGGGCGGGCGCCGACGCAGTCAAGGTCGGCATCGGCC
>NZ_JAGOID010000001.1 GCF_017995835.1 Amaricoccus sp. | reverse complement strand
GACCCCGGCCGTCCACATGAACACCCGCATGTTCTGGACCCCCGCCGGCTGGTGGTTCGGCGGCGGCTCCGACCTCAACCCGGCGATCGAGGACGCAGCCGACACCGCCGACTTCCACGCCGCGCTCCGCGGCGCCTGCGACGCGCACGATCCCGCCTACTATCCCCGCTTCAAGGCCTGGGCGGACGAGTACTTCCTGATCCGCCACTGGAACGAGCCGCGGGGCGTCGGGGGCATCTTCTACGACGACCTCTGCACCGGCGACTGGGAGGCCGACTTCGCCTTCACGCGCGACGTGGGCGCGGCCTTCATCGCCGCCTTCCCGCCGATCGTCGCGCGCCACATGCGCCGCCCCTGGACCGAGGCGCAGCGCGAGATCCAGCTGGTGAAGCGCGGGCGCTACGCCGAGTTCAACCTCGTCTACGACCGGGGCACCAAGTTCGGGCTGGAGACCGGCCACAACCCCGAGGCGGTGCTGATGTCGCTCCCGCCCGTCGCCAAGTGGCCGTGACGCGGCTGCGTTCGGGCGGCCGATTAACTGAGCATCCGCACCTTGCTTGATCGACGCGGGCTGACGACTACCCTTCTGCGTCGTCGAAGCATTGCGAGGCCTCGGTGACGCCGTCTCCCTTTCGTGACAATGACCTCGGCGCCGGCGTCGACGACCTGCTGCGTCTCGCCGGTTCCTACCACGCCGCCGCCGAGGCCCTGCTGGCCGCCGGGGACGCCGACGACGCGTCGCGCGTCCCCGCGCGCTTCTGCGCGCTCCATGCCATCGAGCTCTACCTCGACGCCTTCCTGCGGGCGCTGGGCGAGCCTGCCGGCCGGCTCCGCGCGCAGGGCCACGACCTGCGCCCGCGCGCCGCCCTGGCCATCGAGCTCGGCCTCGAGATCCGGCGAAAGACCGCTCTCCACCTGGTGCGCCTGACGCTCGATCGCGAGAACCTCGCGCTGCGCTATGGCCCGGTGCGCCCGCTCGAGCCGTGCGAACTCAACCGGCTGCGGCGCACCCTCGACGAGATCGGGCGCAAGGTCCGCGCCGCCACGTCGCGCCCGCGCGGGGCGGTCGCCTGATCGCTCCCGCCTGCACGCGCCGGATCCGGCCCGCGACCGTCGCCGCCTCCTTCGCGACAGGCTTGCCGCCGCGCCTAGTCGTTCTCGCGCAGCGCCCTTCCGGCCAGGTAGAGCGAGCCGCAGATCAGGATGCGCGCCTCCGGCGCCTGCCGGGCGACGTGCGCCACGGCAGCGGCGAGATCGGGCGCGGCCTCGGCGGCGATGCCGAGGTCGCGGGCGGCGGCCACCGTTTCGGAAGCGGAAAGCGTGGCGGCCTCGCCGGGGATGTCGACGCCTTGCAGGCTTGCGGCGATCGCGGCGAAGGGACGCAGGAACCCGGCCACGTCCTTGGTCCGCAGCATACCCACGATCAGGTGCAGCGGCCGCGACGGCAGCCGGCCGACCGCCTCGGCGAGCGCGAGCCCCGCGGCGGCGTTGTGCCCGCCGTCGAGCCAGACCTCGGCCCCCGGCCCCGCCGCCTCGACGAGCGGCCCGCGCCGCAGCCGTTGCAGCCGCGCCGGCCATTCCGCCTTGGTCACCGCCGCCTCGCAGGCCGCCTCGTCCGCGCCGAGCGCGCGCAGGGCGGCGAGCGCCGCGCCGGCGTTGGTCACCTGATGCGCGCCGATCAGCGCCGGGCGCGGCAGGTCGAGAAGCCCGCGCATGTCCTGGTAGACGAGCCGCCCGTGCTCCTCCCAGACCTGCCAGTCCTGGCCCTCGGCCACCAGCGGCGCGCCGACGGCCTCGGCCCGCGCCACGATCGCGTCCCAGGCGGCGGCGGGTTGCGGGCCGACCACGCAGGGCGCCCCCGGCTTCAGGATGCCCGCCTTCTCGACGGCGATCTCGGCCACCGTCTCGCCGAGGTATTGCTGGTGGTCGATCGAGACCGGCGTGATCACCGTCAGCGCCGGCCGCTCCACCACGTTCGTCGCGTCGAGCCGGCCCCCCAGCCCCACCTCCAGCAGGCACCACTCCGCCGGCGTCTCGGCGAAAGCCATGAAGGCCGCCGCGGTGGTGATCTCGAAGAAGGTGATCGGCGCGCCGCGGTTCGCCTCCTCGCAACGGCCGATCAGCTCGACCAGCCGTTCCTCGGCGACCAGTTCGCCCGCCACGCGGATGCGCTCGTGGAACCGCGCCAGATGCGGCGAGGTATAGACATGGACCCGCCCGCCCGCGGCCTCGAGCCCGGCGCGGATCATCGCCACCGTCGAGCCCTTGCCGTTGGTTCCGGCGACATGGACCACCGGCGGCAGCCGCCGCTCGGGATGCCCGAGCGCGGCGAGCAGCCGCTCGATCCGGCCGAGCGACAGGTCGATCACCTTGGGGTGCAGCCCCATCACCCGCGCGAGCGCCGCATCGCTGCCGGCGTCGAGGCTCACGGCGCGGCCGCGGGCTCCGCGGCCGACAACTCGGGCGCGGCGAGTTCGCCCATCACCGGCGGCGGCTGGTTGGTAAGCTGCCGCAGGATGGTCGCCAGTTCCGCCCGCATCGCCTTGCGCGGCGTCACCCGGTCGAGCATCCCGTGGTCGAGCAGGTATTCCGCCCGCTGGAACCCCTCCGGCAGCGTCTCGCGGATCGTCTGCTCGATCACCCGCGGTCCGGCGAAGCAGATGAGCGCGCCGGGCTCGGCGATCTGCACGTCGCCGAGCATGGCGTAGGATGCGGTCACGCCGCCCGTGGTCGGATGGGTCAGCACGACGACATAAGGCAGCCGCGCCTCCTTCACCATCTGCACGGCGACGGTGGTGCGCGGCATCTGCATCAGGCTGAGGATGCCCTCCTGCATCCGTGCGCCGCCTGCGGCGGAGAACACCACCAGCGGCGCCTTCAGCTTGACGGCCCGTTCCGCGGCGGCGATCAGCGCGTTGCCGACCTGCATTCCCATCGAGCCCGCCATGAACGAGAAGTCCTGGGCGGCGGCGACGACCTTCAGCCGGGCGATCTCGCCCTCGGCCACCAGCATCGCCTCCTCCTCGCCGGTCGTCTTGCGCGCCTCGCGCAGGCGGTCGACGTATTTCTTCTGGTCACGAAAGCCGAGCGGGTCGGTCAGCGGCTTCGGCGCCCTCACCTCGACGAAGACGCCGCCGTCGAAGAGCGCCGTGAACCGCTCGCGCGGGCCGATCGGCATGTGGTGGCCGCAATTGGTGCAGACCTGCTGCGAGGCGGCGAGTTCGCGGTGGAACAGCATGGTTCCGCACTCGTCGCACTTGACCCACAGGTTCTCCGGCATCTCGCGCCGGTTGAACAGCGAGTTGATCTTCGGCCGGACGTAGTTCGAGATCCAGTTCATGCAGATCCTGCCCTCGCGGGAGCCCGCGCTGCCGGCCTAGATATGCGCCGCGCCACGCGAATGCAATCGCGAGGCCAGGGGTTGCGGCTGCCGGGAATCCCCGGAAACTGGGCGCGCGGGACAGGAGGCAGAGACGATGAGCGAGAGCCGGATCGGGTTGGTGGGCCTCGGGACGATGGGCGGGGCGCTCGCGCTCAACATCGCCGAGAAGGGTTTCGACATCGCCGTCTGGAACCGGACGGCCGAGGTCACGCGGCGCTTCCACGCCGGGGCGGGCGATCTCGCGGCGCGGATCACGCCGACCGAGACGCTGGCGGCGTTCGTCGCCGCGCTCGCCCGGCCGCGGGCGATCATCCTGATGGTCCCGGCCGGGAGGGCGGTGGACGAGCAGATCGCGGCGCTGAGGCCGCTGCTCGATCCCGAGGACCTGATCATCGACGCGGGCAACGCCAATTTCCACGACACCGACCGCCGGTCGCGCGACGGCGGCGGCGCCTTTCTCGGCATGGGCGTCTCCGGCGGCGAGGAAGGCGCGCGGCACGGGCCGTCGATCATGGGCGGCGGCCGGCGCGCGGACTGGGACCGGGTGGCGCCGGTCCTCGAGGCGATCGCGGCGCAGCACGAGGGCGAGCCCTGCGCCGCCTGGCTGGGCGAGGAGGGCGCCGGGCATTTCGTCAAGACCGTCCACAACGGCATCGAGTATGCGGACATGCAGATGATCGCCGAGATCTACGGCGTTCTGCGCGACGGGCTCGGGCGGAGCGCGGCGGAGATCGGGGCGACCTTCGAGCGCTGGAACCGCGGGCGGCTGCAATCCTACCTGGTCGAGATCACCGGCAAGGTGGCGGGAACCATCGATCCGCAGAGCGGCGGGCCGCTCCTCGACGTGATCGTCGACGCGGCGGGGCAGAAGGGCACGGGCCGCTGGACGGCGATCGAGGCGCAGCACCTCGCGGTGCCCGTGCCGGCGATCGAGGCGGCGGTGGCGGCGCGCAACCTGTCGGCGGCGCGGGCGGCGCGGCGCGAGGCCGAGGCGATCTTCGGCGCCGGGCCGCGGCGGCTGGCCGGGGGCGCGCTCGACGAGGCGACGCTGGAGCGCGCGCTCGTCTGCGGCAAGGCGCTCTGCTACGCGCAGGGCTTCGAGATGATCGCCGCCGCCTCGCGCGAGTTCGGCTGGCTGCTGCCGCTGCCGCTGATCGCGCGGATCTGGCGGGCGGGCTGCATCATCCGCTCGGCGATGCTCGACGACATGGCCTCGGCGCTGGCGGAGGCCCCGGACCGCAACCTGATCTTCGCGCCGTTCTTCGCCGGGCTGGTGAAGGAGACGCATGGCGCGCTGCGCGAGGTCGTCGCCGCCGCGGCGCTGAACGGGCTCGCCACGCCGGCGCTCGCCTCCGGCGTCGCCTATTTCGATGCGCTGCGCACGGCGCGCGGCACCGCCAACATGATCCAGGGCCAGCGCGACTTCTTCGGGCTGCACGGGTTCGCGCGGCTCGACGACGGGCGGACCGGGCAGCACGGCCCCTGGGCCGGATAGGACGCGGCCCCGGAAGGCGGGAAGCCTTGCCGGGGCCGGCCGGACGGCGCCTGACGGGGGTCAGGCCGCCTTGGCCGCCGACTTGCGGCGGGCGACGGCGCCGAGGCCGCCGAGACCGCCGAGCAGCAGCCAGGCGGCCGCGGGCAGCGGCACGGGCGCGACGTCCATGCGGACGACGAGATCGTCATAGTCGGTGTCGGAGGTCGCGCTGTCGTTGAAGAGCGCGAAGACCGTCGACGGCGACTTCTGGAACAGCGCGATGCTCTGGTAGAAGCCCCTGGACGCGCCGTTGGCCACCGTGCCGGCCGGGTTCGCGGTGCTGAACGAGAACGGCACGGCGCCGGCGTCGAGCTTCAGCGAGAAGCTGTCGTTGGCGGCCGCCTTGTTGTCGAACCCCGTCATGCCGTCGATCGAGAACTTGTTGTGGTAGTCGGCCTCGGTCCCGAAATAGGTGAACGTGACCTTGCCCGCCTTGTCGAGCGCGAGCGCCGCGTTGCGCTGGATCTGGACGCCCGGGGCGAGATCGCCCGAGGGAACGCCGGTGCCGAAGTTGGACGGCAGCCAGAACGCATCCCCGCCGGTGACGGCGAAGGTGGCGGCCTCGGCGGTCGCGGTGAAACCGAAAGCCGCGACGGCGGCGACGGCGAGGAACTTCATGATCGTTACTCCCTGGTACAGATCTCGGGAGCAATCTCGGCTTTCCTCGACTTTCGTTCAATCATGACGCGACATGGTGGTTAACTCGCGATCAACCCCAGACGGTCGCCGCGCCGAGTGCCGAGATCAGGAATCGTCGCTGGCCGGCTCGCCGGGGCCGAAGCCGTCCATGATGACGGCGAGGGCGGAGTCGAGCGCGGCGAGGCGTTCGGGCCCGAGACGGGCGACGAGCATGGCCTGTTGCTCGCGGGCGAATTCGACGAGCTCGCCGAACGCGCTCCGGCCCGCCTCGGTCAGCTCCAGGTTCTCGATGCGACGGTCGGCCTCGTCGGTCGAGCGGCGGAGCCAGACGCGACGTTCGAGCGCGGCGACGGCGCGGCTGACCTTGGTCTTGTGCATGCCCGAGCGTCGGACGATCTGCCCGGCGGTGAGCCGGCCCGAGCGCCCGAGCATCGCGATCACGCGCCATTCGGGTCGCGTCATGTGATGCCGGGCGCGAGCGAGTTCGACGAAGCCCGCGCTCGCGGCGTCGCCGGCCCGGTTCAGCCGATAGGGCAGAAACTCCTCGAGGTCGAACACGGCTTCCATGGCCCGTACTTCGGAGTCCCTTGCCGGATTGCTACGACCATATTCGACTTGCCTTTGCGCCCGCAACACGGGGGCGCCGAGGCCTGCGGCGGAGAACCGCCGCTTCGGCAGGCGACGATTCGGCGTCACGTTGGGCTTCGGGCCGATCGACACGCATTGTCCTCTCGGCCCGGCAGACCTAAACGCTTCCGGGTCAGCCTTCGGAGAGACGGGCATGGGCTTCACCGGCCGGCGGATCGCCGCAGGGCGCCTCATTGGCGGCCGGACTCCGCGCGCGCCCGCGCGGAGCGTCCGCGCGCGGCGCTGACGGAACGGGAACGCCATGTCCGGGGCCGCGCGCGGCGCATTGGCGATGGTCACGGCCTGCGTGATCTGGGGGCTGTCCGGGATCTTCTTCAAGGCGCTCGCCGCCGTGCCGCCGCTCGAGGTCCTGTCGCACCGGGTAGTCTGGACGGTCGCCTTCGTCGGGCTGGTGATCGCGGCGCAGGGCCGCTTCGGCGAGGTGGTCGCGGCGGCGCGCCAGCCGCGGACGCTCCGCGTTCTCGCCGCGACCGGCCTGCTGATCGCCGCCAACTGGTTCGGCTTCATTTCGGCGGTGCAGGCGGGCCGCGCGCTGGAGGCGAGCCTCGGCTACTACGTGTTCCCGCTGATCGCGGTCGTGCTCGGCTTCGTCGTGCTGGGCGAGCGGTTCACGCCGTTGCAGGGCGCTGCGATCGCACTCGCCGCGCTCGCGGTCGCGGTGCTGACCTGGGGTTTCGGCGCGCCGCCATGGATAGCACTTATGCTGGGTTCGACCTTCGGGCTTTACGGCCTGCTCAAGAACCGGCTCGGGATCGGTCCGCTGGCGAGCGTGCTGATCGAGACGGGCCTTCTGCTCGTCCCGGCGCTCGTCTGGCTCGCGGGGCTCCACGCGGGCGTCTTCGCCGATCCGAGCGGGCGGCCGGGCGGGTTCTTCGGCGCGGACCTGCGGCTCTCGGTCCTGCTCGCGCTCTCCGGCCCGCTGATGACGGGGGGGCCGCTCATCCTGTTTTCCTATGCAGCCAGGCGGCTTCGGCTCGCGACGCTCGGGCTGGTGCAGTATCTCAACCCCACGTTGCAGTTCCTCGTCGCCGTGCTGGCGTTCGGCGAGCCCTTCACCCGCTGGGACGCGATCGCCTTCCCGATGATCTGGGCGGCGCTGGCGCTCTATGGCTTCGAGACTTGGCGGAGGGCGCGCCTCGCGCCGCCCGGGCCTTCCGGCACGGTCGGGTGAGCCGTCACCCGAGGCGCCGGCGCAGGCGGGCGATCAGGTCGGGGACGGTGGGCGCCACCTCGAGATAGGTCAGGAACTCCGGTTCGGCGAAGCCCGCGGCGACGAGATGGCCGAGAAGGGCGCGCAGCGGCGCCCAGTAGCCGCCGACGTCGAGCAGGTAGACCGGCTTCTCGTGGAGGCCGAGCTGGCGCCAGGTGAGGACCTCGAAAAGCTCGTCGAGGGTGCCCGGGCCGCCGGGCAGGGCGACGACCGCGTCGGCGTTCATGAACATCACCTTCTTGCGCTCGTGCATCGTTTCGGTGACGACGAACACCGACAGGTCGCGCCGGGCGACCTCCCGATCGGCCAGGTGCTTGGGAATGACGCCGAAGGTCGCGCCGCCGGCCGCCTGCGCCGCACGGGCGGTCTCGCCCATCAGCCCGACGTCGCCCGCGCCGTAGACGAGCCGCAAGCCCGCCCCCGCGAGGCCGGCGCCGAGAGCGCGGGCGGCCTCGGCATAGGCCGGGTCGGCGCCGTAGCGGGAGCCGCAAAAGACGCAGACGGAGGCACGGGCGGCGACGCTCATGGACAGGCGGTCCGTTTCTCAGTAGCTTCAGGGCGTTGACGTGTTAGCAGGCGTTCGGGAGTTCGGCGAGCCCTGCCGCTCGCGGTTCTGCCTGCGCAAGGAGCAAGCCGGGTCATGGCGTTGCCGGCCCCCGCCATCGCGATCGTCGCCGTCCTCGCCGTCGCGGCGACAGGCGCAATCGTGGTCGCCGTGCGTCGGTCGGCCCCGCCCGTCGCCGATCCGCCGGCCGTCGCCGCGCCGTCGGCCGCGCCGGCCGCCACGACTTCGGCCGGGACGGCGGCGGCCGAGCCTGCCGCGCCGAGCCTCGACGTGGTGCGGGTGACGCCGGAGGGCTCCGCCCTCGTCGCCGGACGGGCCGAGCCGGGAGCGACCGTGACGCTCCGGACCGAGGACGGCGTCGTGGCCGAGACCACGGCCGACGCCTCCGGCGATTTCGTAGTGGCGTTCGAGACCACGCCCTCGGCCGAGCCGCGCACCCTGACCCTCGAGAGCAGGACCGGGACCGGCGAGCGCGTTGCCTCCGCCGACATGGTCGTGCTGTTGCCAGAGGCGCCGCCGCTGTCGTTCGAGGACCCGCCCGGCTTCGCCGCGGCGGCAGGATCCGACGAAACGCCGGTCGACGCTCCGCCCGGGCCCGCCACGGAACCGGCCGACGCGCCCGCCGAGGGCGGGCCGAAGCCACGGGTTGCGGCGACCGCGGTGGTGCGCGACGGCGGCGTCGAGGTGAGCCCGACCGACGCGGCCGGCGGACTGACCCTCGCGAGCATCTCCTATGGCGAGGACGGCGGCGAGGTCACGCTCGCGGGCATCGGCGCGGCCGGGGCCCGGATCCGCGCCTATGTCGACGATCGCTTCGCGCGGGACGGCGCCGTCGGGAGCGACGGGCGCTGGGTGCTCGCGCTCGGCGAGGTGGCGACGGGCGTGCATCGCCTGCGCATCGACGCGCTCCACGACGACGGAACCGTCGCGGCGCGGCTGGAGACGCCGTTCCAGCGCGATCTCCCCGACCTTTCGCCCGCGACGCCGCCGGGAATGGTCACGGTGCAGCCCGGCGGCAACCTCTGGACGATCGCACGGGCGCATTACGGATCGGGCGTCCTCTACACCCGCATCTATACGGCCAACCGCGATCTGATCCGCGATCCAGCCCTGATCTATCCGGGCCAGATCTTCGTGCTGCCCGAGGGCGAGACCGGCGAGTGACACCAACTCCGCTTGATCGCTGTTTCGCGCAGCCCCCGGCTGCGCCCATCCGATTTGCCAGTGGCGCCCCGCGCGATCCGATCGGCGCGCGCCGCAAGCGCGGGCCGAGGGGCCATCCGATATCTCCCGGGCTCGCATCGGCGCGCGACTGCCCTGGCTGGCGCGGAACGCGCCTGCCCTCGGAAGGGCAGTCGCGTGCCGATTTCGCCAACGGTCGAAATCGGCGGGGATATCGGCGAGATCACCGCGCCGCGTCGACCGAACCGATCAACCGGAACTCGTATGATACCGGAGAGTCTACCAAGCCACCCGGCGCAACACGGGCTAACACGCGTGATAGATAGGGTAACTATCTGAGTGCACACGATAAAAATGTCAAAGGTCAAAAGGTCCGCGAGTCGTTTCATGAGCCCGCCGGTATGACAGGCCTGCCGCCCACGGGCGCCGAGCCGCCTTCGGCCGGCTGGCGGATCATCCACAAGGTCGGTCCGCATCTCTGGCCAAAGGATGATCGTGAGGCGCGGGTCCGCGTCGTGCTCGCGATCCTGGCGCTTCTGGTCGCCAAGGGAGCGACCGTGGTCACGCCGTTCCTCTTCAAGGAGGCGGTCGACGGGCTGGCGCCGGCGCCGGGCGGGGCATCGGCCGGCGCGCTGCTGGCGCTCGGCGCGGTCGGGCTGACGCTCGCCTACGGGGTGATGCGCTTTCTCGGCGTCGCCTTCGCGCAGCTGCGCGACGCGGTCTTCGCCCGCGTCGGGCAGAACGCGCTGCGCGCCATCGCGCTCGAGACCTTCGAGCACATCCACGCGCTGTCGCTGCGCTACCACATCACCCGCAAGACCGGAGGCCTCAGCCGGGTCATCGAGCGCGGCGTCAAGGGCGTCGACTTCCTGCTGCGGTTCCTGCTGTTCTCCATCGTGCCGCTGGTCCTCGAACTGGCCCTCGTCGGCGTGATCTTCCTTTTCGCCTTCGACGTCTGGTATCTGGCGGTCGTGGCCGCGACGATCGCGGTCTATGTCTGGTTCACCTTCGTGGTCACCGAATGGCGGGTGAAGATCCGCGAGCGGATGAACGCCCGCGACACCGAGGCCAACCAGAAGGCGATCGACAGCCTGCTGAACTTCGAGACGGTGAAGTACTTCGGCGCCGAGCGACGCGAGGCGGAGCGCTACGACGCCTCGATGGAGGGCTACGCCGAGGCGGCGACCGAGACGCAGGTCTCGCTCGCCTGGCTGAACGCCGGGCAGACGCTCATCATCACGGCGGGCCTCGTCGCGGTGATGGTCATGGCCGCCCGCGGCGTCGACGCCGGGGCGCTGACCGTCGGCGACTTCGTCATGGTCAACGCCTACATGCTCCAGATCACCCTGCCGCTCGGCTTCCTCGGCACCGTCTACCGCGAGATCCGCCAGGCGCTGATCGACATGGGCGCGATGTTCGACCTGCTCGAGCAGCCGGCGGAGATCGTCGACGCGCCGGACGCGCGGCCGCTCGTCGTCAGCGCGGGCCGGATCGAGTTCCGCGACGTCAGCTTCGGCTACGAAACGGAGCGGTCGATCCTGCGCGACTTCTCGCTGGTGGTCGAGCCGGGCCAGACCGTGGCGCTGGTCGGCCCCTCCGGTTCGGGCAAGTCCACCGTCGGGCGGCTGCTCTTCCGGTTCTATGACCCGTCCTCCGGGGCGGTGCTGATCGACGGTCAGGACCTACGCTCGGTGACGCAAGCCTCGCTGCGCGCGGCGATCGGCATGGTCCCGCAGGACACCGTGCTCTTCAACGACACGATCGGCTACAACATCGGCTACGGCCGGCCGGGCGCGACCCGCGAGGAGATCGAGGCGGCGGCGCGGGCAGCCGCGATCCACGACTTCATCGCCTCGCTGCCGCAGGGCTACGACACCACCGTCGGCGAGCGCGGCCTCAAGCTCTCGGGCGGCGAGAAACAGCGGGTCGGCATCGCCCGGACGTTGCTCAAGAACCCGCCGATCCTCCTCCTCGACGAGGCGACCAGCGCGCTCGACACCGGGACCGAACGGGCGATCCAGGAGAGCCTCGCCGCCATGGGCCGCGGCCGCAGCGTGATCGTGATCGCGCACCGGCTCTCGACCGTGGTCGAGGCCGACCGCATCGTCGTGCTCGAAGGCGGCCGGGTGGTGGAGGCCGGCCGCCACGACGAGCTCCTCGCCCTCGGCGGCCGCTACGCCCGCCTGTGGCGACGCCAGCACGTCGAGGAGGCCGAATCGGCGCCCGAGCCCTCGGCCATCGGTTGACGCCGGCGCCACGAACGGAGGGGGCCGCGCCAGCCTTGCGGCGACGCGGCCCCCTCGTGGGTCGGGCGGGCCCGCGTGGCGCGGGCCCGGGGCGGATCACCAGGCGATGCGGAACCCGGCGCTGAGGCTGTTGGCGTAGGAATCCCCGAAGTTCTCCAGGCTCGTGCTCACCAGCCCCTCGCCATAGACCCCGTACTTGCCGTCGGCCCAGGTGTAGGTTCCCCCGACGCCGAGCGAGCCCCAGGCGCGGTCGGCCTCGGTGGTGAGCCCGGTCCCGGCGACGACGACCTCGGTGTCGCCGATCAGGTCGTAGTAGACGTTGGCGATCCCGTAGACATGGCTGCGCCGCGCGTCGCCCTCCTTGCCTTGCCAGGCCTTCTCCCGGTCGGCCGCAAGGCCGAGCCGCAGCGGCATGGTCGCGCCGTCGTCGTCCGCGACCCGGACGCCGAAGGGGTCGCGGAAGCTGTCGAACGACACCGACGAGTAATAGACCTGCGCCTGCGGCGTCAGCGTCCAGCCGGGCTTCGCGGCGATGCGCTTGCCCACCTCGACGCCGAGCGCGTAGCCGAACCCGTCGTTGCCGTCGGCGAGATCGCCGAGTTCGTGCGAGCGCAGATCGCTGTCGTACCACATCAGCTGCGCCTGCCCGTCGACATAGACGTCGTCGTCGCGCAGCCAGGTCAGGCTGCCGCCGATCCCGTAGCCGTCGGTTTCGATGCGGCCGTGGCCGTCGCGCGACGAGACGTCGGTGTCGACCGAGCCGGCGCTGAAGCTCAGCCCGCCGACCAGCAGGCCGTTCCCGACCTCGCGCACCTCGCGGTCGATGCCCACCTGCACCTTCCACACGTCCATGTCGAACGTCGGCCGCGTGCCGAGCGCGGCGTCGGGCTCGAGGCTCGCGCGCGTGCCCTCGATGCGCGCCCATGCCCGGCGTTCCTCGACGAGGCCGCCGCCGCCGAGCGGGCGGTCTCCCGCCATGACCTGCCCGGCGAGCGCCTCGGGATTGCCCCCGGCCTTCCAGTAGCGGTTGCCGATCCGCTCCTGCATGGTCGGGAGCTTGTTGAGCGCGAGGAGCGCGTAGGGATATGCCTCGTAGACCGGCACCGCCGGGTTGATGACGTCCGGGCCGGGGGCCGGTCCCACCGGCCGCGAGCGGAGATACCAGTCGCCGTCGGTCGGGGTGGCGACGCCGCCCTGGTAGAGCGAGTAGGCGTAGACGCCGCCGATCACCGCCGGCCGGCCGCCGACCACGAGGTCGCCGGCGAGGGTGAACTCCGCATCCGAGGCGCCCGCGACGTCGATCAGCTTGATGCCGTTGACGGTCTGCGCTCCCTGGCCGTTCCCGTTCTCTACTTCCACGACGCTGGTTCCGGACGTGTCGCCTTCCACCACCATCTGGTCGGTCGGCGAGTCGTCGTCGCCGAGTTCCGTCGTGAAGTGCAGCACGCCGCCGTCGCCGACATAGTCGCCCGCGACGACGAGCCGCGTGCCCGCCACCTGCCCGAGCGAGACCCGCCCGGAGTTGGAGAGCGCCGCCACCTCCTGGTCGAAGTCGGCGAGGTAGAGCGTGCCGCCGCCGGCCACCGCATGCGCGGAGGCGGCGCTGAACACGTTCGCCGCCCCGGCCCGGAGCGTGCCGGCCGTCACGAGCGTCGCCCCGGCGTAGGCGTTGACGCCCGAGAGCGTGGTCGTCCCCGCTCCCTGCTGGCGCACCACGCCGGAGCCGGAGATCGCGCCCTCGACCGCCAGCGCGTCGGCGCGGTCGAAGACCAGCGTCGCGTCGTTGACGACGTCGCCGGCGAGCGTACCGGTCGTCCCGCCGTCGCCGACCTGCAACACGCCGGCCGCGATCGTCGTGCCGCCGGCATGGGCGGCGTCGCCGGTCAGGGTCAGCGTGCCGGCGCCGGTCTTGGCCAGCGCGCCCGCTCCGCCGATGTCGCCCGCCTGCGCCAGCGTCACCCCGGCCCCGGTCTCGACCGTGCCGCCGTTCGCGCCCAGCGTCGTCGCCCGGTCCGTCGCGAAGCTCGCCGTCGCCCGCAGCGTGCCGCCGTCGAGGCCGAGCCCGCCCGAGGCCGCGCCGAGCGCCGCGTCGGCGGCGACGGCGAGGACGCCGCCCTCGACCGCCGTGCCGCCGGCATAGGTGTTGACGCCGTCGAGCACCAGCGTGCCGAGGTCGGTCTTGGTCAGCCGCGTCGCCCCGGCGAGGACGGAGGAGATCGTCGCGGTCACGCCGGCCCCCGCCGCCGTGCCGTCGCCGACGCGGATCACGCTCTCGGGCGCGCCGACCAGCGTGATCGCGTCGCCCGCGACGACGTAGCCGTCGGTGATGAACTGCATGCCGGAGGCCGCGACGGCGCCGAGGCCGTCGTCGACGCTCACGTCGCCGGCCGCGCCCATGAAGATGGCGAAGCCGCCGGTCTGCCACGGCGCGTTGATCGTGCCGGTCTGCTCGGTCCAGTTGTCGTTGCCGGCGCTCGACTGCCAGACGCCGTCGCCGCCGTCGATGACGCCGTCGTCCTTCGGGCCGGCGTCGCCGTCCCAGAAGGTGAGCGTCAGTCCCGATGTGTTGACGAGGTTGACCTGGTTCGCCACCGAGGTCTGCACGTAGAACTCGGGCGAGGGGATCGTGCCGATGGCGAGCCCGTTGTTCGTCAGCGCGCCGCCGTAGTCGAACACCCGGTAGATGCCGGGGTCGAACGACCCGCCGGGCGCGGTCGTCACGTTCAGCGTGCCGTCGAGGGTGAGGTCGCCCGCCACCTCGGTCAGGTCGTTGAGCGGGCCGCCGACCACATTGGCCTGGCCGAAGCTGTAGTCGAGGATCGAGCCGCCGACGAGCCCGAGGTCGCCCCCGATCGACAGCGTCCCCGGCGCCGCGCCGGCGCCGCCGGGCGCGAGCGTCGCGCCGTCGGCGATCGCCACGTCGCCGCCGATCGTGCCCGTGCCGCCGAGCCGCGTGCCCGTGGCCGCCGTGGTCGCGCCGGTCGCCGCCGACTGGTCGCCCATGACGTAGAGCGCGCCGGCGTCGAGCGCGGTCGGCCCGGCATAGGCGTTCGCGCCGGTCAGCGTCAGCGTGCCGGCGCCGGTCTTGGTCAGGCCGCCCGCGCCGCCGATCGCGCCCGAATGCGTCAGCGCCGCCGCCGTATCGAGCGTGCCGCCGCCCGCGCCGAGCGTCGTCGTCCGCGCCGTCGTCATCGCCGCGGTGTTGCGCAGCGTCGCCCCGTCGATCAGCAGCGTCCCCGCTGCCGCGCCGAGGTTGGCGTCCGCCCCGACCTGCAACGTGCCGGCGAGGATCTCGGTGCCGCCGGCGTAGCTGTTGGCCCCCGAGAGCGTGGTGGTCCCCGCTCCCTGCTGGCGCACCACGCCCGTGCCGGAGATCGCTCCGGTGACGGCGAGCGCGTTCGAGCGGTCGAAGGCGAGAGTCGCGTCGTTGACGACGTCGCCGGCCAGCGTGCCCGTCGCGCCGCCGTCGCCGACCTGCAACACGCCGGCCGCGATCGTCGTGCCGCCGGCATGGGCGGCGTCGCCGGTCAGGGTCAGCGTGCCGGCGCCGGTCTTGGCCAGCGCCCCCGCCCCGCCGATGTCGCCCGCCTGCGCCAGCGTCACCCCGGCCGCGGTCTCGACCGTGCCGCCGTTCGCGCCCAGCGTCGTCGCCCGGTCCATGCCGAAGCTCGCCGTCGCCCGCAGCGTGCCGCCGTCGAGGCCGAGCGGCCCGGCCGCGGCGCCGAGGCCGGCGTCGGCCGCCACCTCGACCACGCCTTCGTCGACCTGCACGCCGCCCGCGAAGGTGTTCGCGCCGTCGAGGACCAGCGTGCCCGCGCCGGTCTTGGTCAGCGCGCCGTCGCCGCCGATCACGCCGGTGAAGTCGATCGTCCCCGCCGTCGTCTCGATGACGCCGCCGCCCGCCTCCAGCGTCGTCGCCCGCGGCAGCGTGAAGCTCGCCGTCGTGCGCAGCGTGCCGGTATCGAAGGCGAGGCCGCCCGTCCCGAGGCTCGCGTCCGCGGCGATCTCGAGCACGCCGCCCTCGATCGTCGTCACGCCGGAATAGCTGTTCACCCCCTCGAGGACGAGCGTGCCGAGGTCGGTCTTGGTCAGGCCCGAGGCCCCGGTCAGTTCGGCCGAGATCGTCGCCGTGGTCGCGGCGCCCGCCGCCGTGCCGTCGCCGACGCGGATCACGCTGTCCGGCGCGCCGACCAGCGTGACCGAATCGCCCGCGATCACATAGCCGTCGGTGATGAACTGCATCCCCGACGCGGTCACCGCGCCGAGGCCGTCGTCGACGGTCACGTCGCCGGCCGCGCCCGTGAAGATCGCGAAGCCGCCGTCGGTCCAGGGGGCGTTGATCGCCCCGCTGTCGTTCGTCCAGTCATCGTTGCCGGCCGGGCTCTGCCACACGCCGTCGCCGCCGTTGATGACGCCGTCGTTCTTCGGGCCGGCGTCGCCGTCCCAGAAGGTGAGCGTCAGCCCGGAAGTGTTGATCAGGTTGACCTGGTTCGCGACCGAGGTCTGCACGTAGAAGTCGGGCGACGGGATCGTGCCGATGGCGAGCCCGTTGTCGGTCAGCGCGCCGGCATAGGTGAACACCCGGTAGATGCCCGGGTCGAACGCGCCGCCGGGCGAGGTGACGACGTTGAGCGTGCCGTCGAGCGTCAGGTCGCCGCCCACCTCGGTCAGGTCGTTGAGCGGGCCGCCAGGCACGTTGGCCTGGCCGAAGCTGTAGGCGAGGATCGAGCCGCCGCCGAGCGTCAGGCCGCCGGCGATGCCGAGCGTGCCCGGTGTCGCGCCGACGTCGCCCGGCGCGAGGGTCGCGCCGTCGGCGATGGTCACGCCGCCGCCGATCAGGCCCGTGCCGCCGAGCGTCGCGCCGGCCTGCGCCATCGTCGCCCCCGTCGCCGCGGACTGGTCGCCCATCACGTAGAGCCCGCCGCTCGCGACCGTCGTCGTCCCCTCGTAGGAATTGTCGCCGAGGAGCCGGGTGTCGCCGGTCCCCGCCTGGACGACCGAGCCCGCGCCGCTGATCAGGCCGGCCATGTCGAGCGCGTTCGAGCGGTCGAAGACCAGCGCGCCGTGGTTCGCGACGTTGCCGGCGAGCGTGCCGGTGGTTCCGCCCGCGCCGATCTGCAACGTCCCCTCGGAGATCGCGGTGCCGCCCGCGTGGGTCGCGTCGCCGGTCAGGACCATCGTCCCGCCCTCGGTCTTGGCGAGGCTGCCGTCGCCGGAGATCGCGCCGGCCTGGGTCAGGGTCGTGCCGTCCGCGGTCTCGAAGACGCCGTCGCCGAGCCCGAGCGTCGTCGCCCGGTTCATCGCCACGTCGGCGGTGTTGCGCAGCGTGCCGCCGTCGAGGCCGAGCGTCCCGGCCGCGGCCCCGAGATTGGCGTTCGCCCCGATCTCGACCACGCCGTCGTCGATCTGAGTGCCGCCGGCGTAGGAATTGGCGCCGGTCAGCGTCAGCGTGCCGGCGCCGGTCTTGGTCAGGCCGCCCGCGCCGCCGATCGCGCCGGTATGGGCGAGCGTTCCGGTCTCGGTCTCGATCGTGCCGCCGCCCGCGCCCAGCGTCGTCGTGCGCGCCAGCGTGAAGCTCGCGGTGGTGCGCAGCGTGCCGTCGTCGAAGGCGAGGTCGCCCGTGCCGAGGCTGGCGTCCCCGGCGATCTCGACGACGCCGCCGTTGATCGAGGTGGCGCCGACATAGCTCTTGGCGCCGTCGAGGACGAGCGTGCCGAGATCGGTCTTGGTCAGGCCCGAGGTCCCGGTCAGGTCGGCGGAGATCGTCGTGGACATCGCCGCGCCGGCGCCGGTGCCGTCGCCGACGCGGATCACCGTGTCGGGCGCGCCGACGAGGGTGATCGCGTCGCCGATGACGACATAGCCGTCCACGGCGTACTGCATCCCCGAGACGGTGACCGCGCCGAGGCTGTCGTCGACGGTGACCGTGCCGGGCGCTCCGGTGAAGACGGCGAAGGAGCCGTCGGAGAACGGCGCGTTGACGAGGCCGGTCAGCTCCGTCCAGTTATCGTTGCCGTCCGAGTTCTGCCAGGTTCCGTCGCCGCCGTTGACGACGCCGTTGTCCTTCGGCCCCGCGTCGCCGTCCCAGAAGTTGAGCGTCAGCCCGGTGGTGTTCACGAGGTTGACCTGGCTGGCCACCGAGGTCTGCACGTAGAAGTCGGGCGAGGGGATCGTGCCGATCTGCATCCCGTTGTCGGTCAGCGCGCCGGCATAGTTGAACACCCGGTAGACGCCGGGGTCGAACGAGCCGCCGGGCGTGGTGACGACATTGAGCGTGCCGTCGAGGGCGAGCGCGCCGCCGACATTGGTCAGGTCGTTGAGCGCGCCCCCGGCGATATTGGCCTGGCCGAAGCTGTAGCTGAGGATCGCGCCGGGCTGGAGCGCGAGGTCGCCCGTCACGGTCAGCGTGCCCGGGGTGGCGCCGAGATCGCCCGGCGACAGCGTTGCGCCGTTCTCGATCGTCACCGCCCCGCCGATCGTGCCCGACCCGCCGAGGGTCGCGCCGGCGCGCGCCACCGTGTCGCCCTGCCCGGTCTGCACGCCGTTGACGTAGAGGCCGCCCCTTTGGACCGTGGTCGTCCCGGCATAGCTGTTGTTTCCGAGGAGGCGGGTGGAGCCCGTTCCGGCCTGGACGACCGCGCCGGAGCCGCTGACGACGCCGGGGACATCGAGGGTGTTGGCGCGGTTGAAGACCAGCGTGCCGTTGTCGACGATGTCGCCGGACAGCGAGCCGCCGGCGCCGCCGTTGCCGAGCTGGAGCGTGCCGGCGGCGATGGTCGTGCCGCCCGTGTGGGTGGCGGCGCCGGTCAGCACCATGGTTCCGTCGGCGGTCTTCGTCAGGCTGCCGGCGCCGGTGATGGCGCCGGACTGCCTCAGCGTCGTGCCGGCGTCGGTCTCGAACGTGCCGCCGCCGGCGTCGAGCGTGGTGGCGCGGGCCATCGTCACGTTCGCGACGTTGTGCAGCGTGCCGCCGTCGAAGCCGAGCGGCGTCCCCGCCGCGCCGAGATTGGCGCTGGTGGTGATCTCCACGACGCCGCCGTCGATGTTCGTGCCGCCGCCGTAGCTGTTGAACTGGGTCAGCCTGAGCGTGCCCGGCCCGGTCTTGGTGAGCGCGCCCGTCCCGGAGATGTCGCCGTTGTGGGTCAGCGTCCCCGCCTGCGTCTCGAACGTGCCGCCGTTCGCGCCGAGCGTGGTCGCGCGCGCCGTGGCGAAGGTGGCGGTGCTTTGCAGCGTGCCGCCGTTCATCCCGAGCGTGCCCGTCACTGCGCCGAGATTGGCGTCCGACGAGACCCGCACCGCGCCGGTGTCGATCTGCGTGCCGCCGGTCCAGGTGTTGTTCCCGGTGAGCGCGAGCGTGCCCGTGCCGATCTTGGTCAGGCGGCCGATGCCGGAAACGAGGCCCGTCTCGGTCAGCGTCGTCGCGCCCGTCGTCTCGAACGCGCCGCCGTCGTCCTCGAGCTCGGTCGGCCGCGCCATGGTGAAGGTGGCGGTGGTGCGCAGCGTGCCGCCGTCGAACTCGAGCTCGCCCGCCGCCGCGCCGAGCGCGTTGTTGGCCGAGACCGCGATCGTGCCCTGGTTGAGCTGCGTCCCGCCCGTGTAGGTGTTGCCGGCCGGGGTCGAGGGGGCGAGCGTGGTGACGCCCGCGCCGGTCTTCTCGACGACGCCCGTGCCGACGATCTGGCCGAGATACGTGCCGTTGTCGTCCTGGGCGAAGCGCAGCCGGCCGTTGTTGCGGATGTTGTTGACGTTGTTCACCGGGTTCGACTGCTCGGGCAGGCTCTGCGCCCGCGCCTCCAGCGTGCCGAGCGGGTTGATGAGCACGCCGGCGGCGTAGTTGACGTTGTTGCCGGTCAGCGCCAGCGTGCCCTGGTTCACCGTCGTCGACTGGAAGCCCGTCAGGGGCCCTGTGATCGTCCAGCGCCCAAGGCCGTCCTTGGTGAGCGTCTGGAAGTTCGTGAGCGCGCCCGCGAGCGTGTCGCTCGTCCCTGCCGCGCCTTCGAGCGTCAGCGCGTTGGTCCCGCCGCCGCCGTTGATGTTGCCGGTCACGGTCGATCCGGCGAAGAAGAACAGGCTGTCATTGCCGTCGGAGAAGGCGAGGCTGCCCTGCACCCGTGCGCCGGTGCGGTTGTAGAAGTCGATGCCCGCGCCGCCGCTCGACCCGATCACCGTGCCGCCGTCGAGCCGCTCGATGGCGCCGTAGTTGTCGACGACGTTCTTGGGACCGGACGTGACCAGATCCTCGAACCACAGCGCCGCGCTCGGCTGGCCGGAGATCAGGCCGTGGTTCTCGATCCGGTTGCCCACCCCGTGGACGTTGACCGCCTCGGCCTGGCCGCTCGTCCCGCGCATGATGACCTGCGCGCCCTGCTCGACCAGCAGCGTGCCGTTGCTGTTGAACTCGATCGCCTGCGGACCGGTGCCGTAGTTGCCCGAGCCGGAGTTCGAGTCCGAGCGCACGAGCGAGCCGGTGCGAAGGTTGATGTTCGCCCCGTCGCCGAGGCTGATCGCATTGCGGTTGGTGACGCGGATCTGCGCGCCGTTCAGGACCTCCACCGTCCGGTTGTTCGTGGGACGACCGGCGCCCACCGTGCTGGTGTAGGGGTTCGGGTTCGCCGTGGTGCAGGTCGTCGTCGATCCGGAGGTGGTGCAGTTCGCAAGCGCGGGCGCCGGCCCCATCGCCGTGGCCGCGAACGCCAGGACGAGGGGGAGCGCACTGGTGGTGGTCAGGCTCCGGACGCGCGAAGTCTTCATCGTCGTTCTCCCCTCCGGACGGCGGCCGGACGTCGTGGTGAATTTCGGGGGCCCAGATCGGGCCGCGAGCACACCGTATTTGGCGTCCGGCACGAAAGGCAAACCGAAAAACTGCGCGGTCTTCGGTGTCAGTGAGATTTCGATCGGGCGTAGAGCCAGTCCATAATGGAGAGCAGCACGCCGCCGACCACGAAGGTCAGGTGAATGCCCACGAGCCAGGCCACCTGCTTGTTCTGGAACTCGTCGCCGGAATCGGCGTTGCCGATCCACAGGAACCACTTGAGCAGGTGGATCCCCGAGATCGCCACCATGGCGCCGATCAGCTTTATCTTCAGCCCCGCATAGTCGATCGTGCCCATCCAGGCCGGCCGATCCGCGTCCTCGCCGATGTCGAGCCGCGAGACGAAGCTCTCGTACCCCGCAAAGAGCACGATCAGCACGAGGTTCGCCGTCAGCGTGATGTCGATCAGCGACAGCACCGCCACCACCACCTCCTCGTCGCTGAGCGTCAGCGCATGGCCGGCGAAATGGACGATCTCGCGCAGGAACACCACCACGAGAAGCAGCAGCGACAGCGCGAGCCCGGCATAGAGCGGGGCCATGAGCCAGCGCGAGGCGAAGATGCCACGCTCGAGGCCCCGTTCGAGGCGCTTGGGATCCACGGGGACGTCCTCCGGGTCTGGACGGGCGATGAATTCTGGCCAAAGGCGAAGGCCCGCCGTCAACCGCAATCTTCGCCGCGCGCGGCCGGCGCGCCCTTGGCGCCACGGGGGGCGGACGGTATACGGGCGCGCCGGCACTCGGAGACGTCGCGTGAGCGAGACCGATTCCTTCATCAGCGAGGTGACCGAGGAGGTCCGTCGCGACACGCTGTTCCGCACCTTCCGGCGCTATCGCTGGGCGCTGGCCGCCGCCGTCCTCGCGATCGTCGGCGGCGCGGCTTGGCACGAGATCCAGACGCTGCGCGAGCGTGCGGGCTCGCAGGATCGCGGCGACGCCCTCCGCGCGGCGATCGCCACCTCGGACCCGGGCGAGCGGGCGGCGGCGCTGAAGGGGCTCGACGTCGGCCCGGCGACGGCGGTGGGACGGTTCGCCGCGGCCGCCGCGGCGCTCGAGGCCGGCGACGCGGATGACGCCGCCGCCACGCTCGCGGCGCTGGCCGCCGACGGCGCGACGCCGCAACTCTATCGCTCGCTCGCCTCGCTCCAGCGGGTGATGGCGCTCGGCCCGCGTCTCGACGCGAGCGAGCGGCTCGCGGCGCTCGACACGCTCGCCGGCCCCGGCGAGCCCTTCCGGCCGCTGGCGCTCGAGCAGCGCGCGCTCCTGCGCATCGAGCAGGGCGACACGGCCGCGGCGCTCACCGACCTTCAGGCGATCGCCGATGCGCCGGAGGCGCCGCCGGCCCTCGCCGAGCGGGCGCGCCAGCTCGTGATCGCGCTCGGCGGCGGCCCGGCTGCCGCGGCGGCGGCGCCGGCCGGGTCGGGCGGCTGAGGTTCTGGGCGGAGCGGGTGCGATGACAAACGGAACCGCCGCGCGCCGTGCGCTCGTCCTGCTCGCGCTCGCCGCGGCGCTCGCCGGATGCCAGGGGCGCGACCAGCCGCTTCCGGGCGAGCGCATCGCCGTGCGCCCCGACGCCACGCCGATCGTCGCCGAGGCCGCCCGGCCGCTGGCGCTGCCGGCGCCGGTCGTCAACGCCGACTGGAGCCACCGCAACGGCGCGGCGCGCGGCCGCTTCGTCCACCTCGCCTTCGCCGCCAACCCCCGCGAGGTCTGGAGCGTCGACCTCGGCGAGGGCGACGCGCGGCGCCGGCGCCTCATCACCGCGCCGATCGTGGCGGGCGGCCTGGTCTTTGCGATGGACGCCGCGGCGCAGCTTTCGGCCTTCACCACCGCGGGCGAGCTGGTCTGGCGGCGCAGCGTCGTCGCCGAGGGGCAGCGCGCCGATTCCGGACCGGGCGGCGGCATGGCCGTCGAAGGCGGCGTGCTCTACGTCACCACCGGCTTCGGGCAGGTGCTCGCGCTCGACCCCAGGACCGGCGGCGAACGCTGGCGGGTGACGCTCGACGCGCCGATCCGCGCGGCTCCGGCGGTTTCGGACGGCCGCGTCTTCGTGGTGGCGCGCAACGACAGCGCCTATGCGCTCTCTGCGGCCGACGGCTCGATCCTGTGGCGGGTGCAGGGCGCGGGCGGCCCCGGCATCCTCGGCGGCGCGACGCCCGCCGTCGACGGCGAGCTCGTCGTGATCCCCTTCGCCTCGGGCGAGGTGCTGGGCGTCCTCGCGCGCTCCGGCCTTCAGGTCTGGGGCACGGCCGTGACCGGCGGCCGCCGCGAGCTGGTCCGAAACCGCATCAGCGACATCACCGGCGACCCGGTGATCGACGGCGGCGCCATCTACGCGTCGAACCAGAGCGGCCGCTCGATCTCGCTCGACCGGCTTACCGGCGAGCGCAACTGGACGATCTCCGAAGGCTCCTGGGGGCCGGCGTGGCCGGTCGGCGGCTCGGTGTTCCTGCTCTCCGACGAGGGCGCGCTCGCGCGCATCGACGCGGCGACCGGCGGGGCGGTCTGGCTCACCCAATTGCCGCTCTACTACAACGCCAAGCGCAAGGAGGCGATCGTCCATTTCGGGCCGGTCCTCGCCGGCGGCCGGCTCTGGGTGGCAAGCTCGGACGGGCTGCTGCGCGCGTTCTCGCCGAACGACGGGGCGCAGGTCGGCTCGGTCGACCTGCCCGGCGGCGCCGCGGCCGCGCCGGCGATCGCGCGCGGGGTGATGTATGTCGTGACCCGCGACGGGCGCCTTCGCGCTTTCCAATAGCCGGAGGCTCGGCTAGAGCGGGACACGCGGGGCCGGGCCAACCCGGCCGTCCGCGCACTGCATCCTGAACACCGGCGATCGTTCCGGGCTGCCTGCCGGACGCACGCCGATCCCCAAGGCCGGCCCATGCCATTCACCCTCGCCATCGTCGGTCGCCCCAATGTCGGCAAGTCCACCCTGTTCAACCGGCTGGTCGGCCGCCGCCTCGCGCTCGTCGACGACCAGCCCGGCGTGACCCGCGACCTGCGCGAGGGGGCGGGCCGCCTCGGGCCGCTGCGCTTCCAGGTGATCGACACCGCCGGGCTCGAGGAGGCGACGGACGACAGCCTGCCGGGCCGGATGCGGGCGCTGACCGAGCGCGCCGTCGACATGGCGGACGTCTGCCTCTTCCTCGTCGACGCCCGCGCCGGCGTCACCGCGACCGATCGGGTGCTGGCCGAGCTGCTGCGCCGTCGCGCCGCGCGGGTGATCCTCGTCGCCAACAAGGCCGAGGGCAAGGCGGGGGACGCCGGCTATTACGACGCCTTCGGGCTCGGCCTCGGCGAGCCGGTGGCGATCTCGGCCGAGCACGGCGAGGGGCTCGACGACCTGATGCGGGCGCTCGAGCCCGTGGCGGCTGCGTTCGAGGACGCCCAGGCGATCGTCGAGGTCGACGTGGACGATGTCGACGACGACGTGGACGAGGAGGGCGAGGCCGCGATCCTGCCCCCGGGGCGTCCGATCCAGATCGCGGTGGTGGGCCGGCCGAACGCCGGCAAGTCGACGCTGGTCAACGCGATTGTCGGCGAGGACCGCCTGCTGACGGGACCGGAGGCCGGCATCACCCGCGATTCCATCGCCGTCTCGACCGACTGGGGCGGAACGCCGTTCCGCATCTTCGACACCGCCGGGATGCGGCGCAAGGCCAAGGTGCAGGCGAAGCTCGAAAAGCTTTCGGTCTCGGACGCGCTTCGGGCGGTGAAGTTCGCCGAGGTGGTGGTCGTCCTTCTCGACGTGCAGGCGCCCTTCGAGAGCCAGGACCTGCGCATCGCCGACCTCGCCGAGCGCGAGGGCCGGGCGGTGGTCCTCGCCGTCAACAAGTGGGACCTCGAGGACGACCGCCAGGAGAAACTCGCGGAGCTGAAGGAGACCTTCGGGCGGCTGCTGCCGCAGTTGCGCGGCGCGCCGCTCATCACCGTCTCGGCGCTGACCGGGCGCGGACTCGATCGCCTGCGCGACGCGGTCGTGAAGGCTCATGCGGTGTGGAACACCCGCATCTCCACGGCCCGGCTCAACCGCTGGCTGTCGCTCGTCGTCGCCGACCACCCGCCGCCCGCCCCCTCTGGCCGGCGGATCCGCTTGCGCTACATGACCCAGGTGAAGACCCGGCCGCCGACCTTCGTGCTCTTCGCCTCGGTCCCCGATGCGTTGCCCGACGATTACCGGCGCTTCCTCGTCAACGGGCTGCGGCGCGACTTCGACATGCCGGGGACGCCGATCCGGCTTCTCGTGCGGGGGGGCGACAATCCCTATGCCGGCCGCCGCAAGCACAACGCGACGAGCCTCGACAAGCACAAGCCGCGGCGATTGACGGAGTAGCGCGATGGCGGCGGAACAACCCGTGGTGCTCGGACCCGGCGAGGGGCGGCGCTACGAGATGGGGCCGATTTCGGCGGTGTTCAAAGCCGACGGGGCCGAGACGGGCGGGCGCTTCTCGATCTCCGAATGGTGGCTCGAGCCCCGCTGCGAAGGCCCGGGCGCGCACAGGCACGACGACAACGACGAGATCTTTTACGTGCTCGAGGGCGAGGCCTCGATCCTCGTCGGCGCGGACTGGCGCCGCCTGCCCAAGGGTTCGCTCTGCGTGATCCCGCGGGGGGTGATGCACGACTTCCGCAACGAGGGCGCGACCCGGATGGGGCTCCTCAACGTGTTCCTGCCCGGCCCCTTCGAGACGATGATGCCCGCCATCGTCGACTGGTTCCGCGACAACCCCGCCCGCCGGATGAAGTGAAACGGGCCGCTCAGCACCGCTCAGTCTTCAGTTTCTCCCGAAGGAAGTCGATGAAGCGCTGTACCCGGGCGGGAAGCAGGCGGGTTTCCGTCACCGCGTGAATTGCGCTTGGGGCGCCGCGCCAGTCAGGCAGCACGGGCACGAGATGGCCCGACGCAAGTTCGGCCTCGACCGCGCGTTGGGGCAGAAGCACCACGCCCATCCCCTGGACCGCAAGGGAGCGCATGAGCGCGACGTTGTTCAACCGAAAGCGACTCTTCGCAGCCAACTCGCAGGACTGCGTGCCCGCATGCAGGGTCCATGTCCCACGGCTCGCCATGGCAAGGCAAGGCAGTCGCTCCAGGTCCGAGGGATGCCTCAGCGGCTCGGCGGTCTGAAGAAGGACGGGCGCCGCGAAGAGTTCTGCCGTGACCCGCCCGATCACCCTGGAGATCAGCGTGTTGCTTGTCGGTCGGGCCATCCGGATGGACAGGTCGAACCGTTCGGAGACGAGGTCCACGTTGCGCGGCGTCAGATCCAGATCGAAGTCGATCCCCGGATAGAGGCGGGCGAACTCGGGCAGGATCGGGGCCAGCCAGATCGTGGCGAAGTCGACCGGCAGGGATACCCGCAAGGTCCCCGTGGGCCGTGCCACCAACTCGCCCAGTTCCTCGTGGGCGATGCGGGCCTCCTCCACGATCCGCCTGGCGCGGTCGTGATAGATCCGGCCCGCCTCGGTCAGCTCCACCTTGCGCGTCGTGCGGTTGAGAAGCCGCAGCCCGATGGACGCCTCGAGCGCCGCAATGCGACGCGACAACGTGGAGGCCGGCACCCCCGCCGCTTCGGCCGCGCCACGAAAGCTGCCGGTTCGTGCGACCTCGACGAACAGGGCCATGTCGTTCAGGTAGTCCATAATTGTCCCGAATCCGGAACAGTAACTTCCATTGATCAGCGTTTATCCCACCAGTGCAAGGATTCATCTAGGGGGCACGCAATTGAAGGAGTTCGCTCGTGTCCCCGCTCTTCACCCCTGCCCATCTGGGCAGGATCGACCTCGCCAACCGCCTTGTCATGGCTCCCATGACTCGCTCCCGTGCCGACAACGCAGGGGTTGTTGGCGAGTTGACGGCCACCTATTACGCGCAGCGCGCCAGCGCCGGGCTGATCGTCACCGAAGGCGTCTTCCCGACCGCCGACGGCAAAGGCTATGTCCGCACGCCGGGGATCGAGACGCCGGCACAGATCGCCGGCTGGAAGGCCGTGGCCGAAGCGGTTCATGATGCCGGCGGCCGGATCGTCATGCAGTTGATGCACACGGGCCGGATTTCTCACCCTTCGATGCAGCCCGGCGGGGCGCTGCCGGTCGCACCTTCGGCGATTCGTCCCGCCGGCCAGGCCTGGACCGACGAGGGGCTGAAGGACTTCGTCACCCCGCGCGCACTCGGCCAGGACGAGATCAGGACGATCGTTGCGGGCTATGCCCGCGCCACCCGCAATGCGCTGGACGCCGGTTTCGATGGGGTCGAGCTGCACGGCGCGTCCGGCTACCTGCCGGAACAGTTCCTGTCGTCGGGCAGCAACATCCGCAGCGATGCCTATGGCGGCAGCATCGGGAACCGCGCCCGCTTCATGCTGGAAGTGCTGGACGCCATGATCGAGGTCGCCGGCACCGGCCGCGTCGGACTGAAGCTGTCGCCCGAGATGAACCTCAACGACATCCATGACGACACGCCGGTCGAGACCTACAGCTACCTGGTCAGCCAGTTGCCCGCCGAAGAGATGGCGTATCTGAACGTGACGCTCTTCGGCAAGCCGCAGGCGGACTATCATGCCCTGCTGAAACCGCTTTTCGCCGGCAACTACCTGATCGGCGGCGGGCTGACGAAAGACGCTGCCGAAGGCTTGCTGAAGGACGGTGACGCTGAAGCGGCCGTCTTCGGCGCGTCCTTCCTCGCCAATCCCGACCTGGTGGAACGCTTCCGCAAGAACGCGATCCTGAACCGGCGTGATCCCGCCACGACTTACACGCCCGGGCCGAAAGGCTACACTGACTACCCGACGCTGGAGGGCTGAACGATGAAGCGCGACAAGAGCTTTACCTACTCGGTCCCGGCCAACCTCGACTTCACCGGCCGGCGTGTCGCCATCATCGGCGGCACCGGAGGCATCGGCCGCGCCTTTGCCCGCGCCGTTGCCGCCAAGGGCGCTTCAGTCACCATCGTCGGGCGGAAGTTCCGCGACCCGGACGTGACGGGCATCGACTTCGTGTCCGCCGACCTGAGCCTGATGACCGAGGCCCGCCGGATCGGCGAGACGCTACCCGCCGAAACCTATGATCTCGTTGTCTTCACCACCGGCATCATGGCAGGCCCGAAGCGCGAGGCAACGGCCGAGGGGATCGAGCGTGATCTCGCGATCAGCTATCTCAGCCGCCTTGTGATCCTGCGCGGCATGGCGGGCCGGATGGGCAGCGACAACCGCCGCCCGCGCGTCTTCGTCATGGGCTTCCCCGGCTCGGGGCAGAAGGCGGTGATCGACGACCTCAACTCGGACAGGAACTACGGCCGCATGAGGGCGCACATGAACACGGTCGCAGGAAACGAGGCGCTGGTGCTCGATGCCGCGCGCCGCTATCCGCAATTCGACACCTTCGGATTGAACCCCGGCTTCGTGAAGACCGACATTCGAGGCAACCTCTTCGGCGGAAAGAACCTGCTCTATCGGGTGATGGAAGGGCTGGCCGGCATTCTGACCAAGGACGCGGACAGCTATGCCCGCCGGATCCTGCCATTGTTCGTCGCGCCCGAGCTTCGAGGCCAGGCGGGACGGATGTTCGATGACAAGGCGCGGGCGATCGTTGCGTCATCATGGCTAACCGAGACCAGCGTCGAGCAGGTCATCGCAGCCTCGGCAGCTCTGGTCGAGGAACGTGCGGGGTTCGCAGTGTAGCGGACCAGGCTTGCGCCCCACGCGCGGGGCGATGTCATACGGGCCCCCGCCTGAATGCCTCGCGCCTGCACTAACGATTCAATCCCGACTCTTTTGCCTGACATATGCGTTGTGCATACGTTGTGCATGGAGCGTGCATCGAAGGATCCGCCGTAAACCCTTGACGCCGAAGTCTTCAGGCGGAAACCGTATCACAGAAAACAGTCCGCGCGGCCGTCCTGCCGGATCGTCGCGGCCCCGGACTGGATCGCCCGGCCGCGGCTGGCGATGAAGCTGGTGCCCGAAACCGGAGAGCGGCGCTTGGGATCGGGCAGCACCGCCATCAGCCGCGCCGCGCGCTGCGGCCCGAGCTCGCCCGCCCCGATCCCCCAGTAGCGCCGCGCCGCCGCCTCGACGCCGAACACGCCCTCGTCGAACTCGGCGACGTTGAGATAGACCTCCATGATCCGCCGCTTCGGCCAGAAGACCTCGATCAGCAAGGTGAATCCGGCCTCCAGCCCCTTGCGCAGCCAGGTCCGGTCCGGCCAGAGGAAGACGTTCTTGGCGACCTGCTGACTGATCGACGAACCGCCGCGCAGCCGGTCGGAATCGGCGAAGGCGGCGCGGATGCCGTCGAGGTCGAAGCCCCGGTGCAGGCAGAAATTGGCGTCCTCCGCCGCGGCCGCGCTCAGCGGCACGACCTCGGCCATCGCCGAAAGGGGGACCCAGTCGCGCTCGATCGACCCGAGCCGCAGCCATTCCCCGATCATCAGCCAGGTGACCGGCGGGGGCACGAACCGATAGACCAGCGTCATCCCGACCGCCGCCAGCACGAAGACAAGCGCCGCAAGCCGCAGCGCCCGCCAGGCCCTCCTCACGAGGCGACGTGTCCAGCGCGCGACCATGCCGGCCCTCTGCCCGGTTTCCCGCCGCCGCGCAAGCCGACCCTGCGGCGTCAGGCAGTCGCCCGCGCCTGCACGAACTGGTCGAAGGCCCGCAGCGCGTCGGCCGCATACATCAGCGCCGGCCCGCCGCCCATGTAGACGCACATGCCGAGCGTCTCGATGACCTCCTCGCGGGTCGCGCCGGCCTCGACCAGCGCCTTGCAGTGAAAGCCGATGCAGCCGTCGCATCGTTGCGTCACCCCGATGGCGAGCGCGATCAGTTCCTTGGTCTTGTGGTCGACGACGCCGCTGGCGGTCGCCGACTTCGCCATCGCCCCGAAGGCCTTCATCACGTCGGGGGCGGTCTGGCGCAACTGGTGGGTATAGGCCGAGATGCCCGCGATGATCGCCTTGTAGTCCTTGTCCTCGTCCATGATCGCCCTCCGGGGGATGTTCACTTCACGGAGTCATAGTCCGATCGGGTCGTAGAATGCAAAGGGCGGACCCTGGAGACTAACCTCCGATCCGGGTGCGAGAATCGCGGAGCGGGCCGGACCGGATGCGCGAGGACGCGCCCGACGGTGCTTTCGCCGGCCGCGCGACCCGGATGATATGATACCCGCGAGTCTACCATGCTACCCGGCGCAACACGGGCTAACACGCGTGATAGATAGGATAACTACCTGAGTACACACGATAAAAGCCACAAAGGTCAAAAAAAGGTCCGCGAGTCGTTTCATGAGCCCGCCGGTATGAGACGCTCAAACCCCCGGCGGCCGGTCGAGCACGACGAGCCGGCGCGGGCGCATCCCGCGCGCGAGCGCGACCAGACCGCCAGCCTGGCCCAGCAGCAGGTTCAGTCGCACCGGCCAGGGCGCCGCGCGCGCCGGGATCGGAGAGAAGCCCCAGGCCTCGTAGAAGCGGGCGCGCGCGAAGGCGGTGACGATGAGCGCACGCCGCGACCCCGCCGCCGCCACCGCCGCATCGACCAGCAACCGCCCCAGCCCGCCCCTTCGCCTGTCCGCACGGACCACCAGCGACCCGATCTCGACCGCGCCGACCCCGGCCGGCCGGAGCTGCACGATCCCGATGACCGCGCCGGCGTCCTCGGCCACGAGGAAGTTCCGCCAGTCGACGCCCACCGGATTCAGCCGCTCGCCCTTCATCAGCGCGCGGATGAGGGGGGCTTCGCCGACGAGCGCCGCGCGGATCTCCGTCACGGCGGGCCCCCGGGGACCCTACTTCGCCGGAATGCGCAGGACCTGACCCGGGTAGATCTTGTCCGGATCGCTCAGCATCGGGCGGTTCGCCTCGAAGATCTCGGTGTAGCGCGCGCCCTTGCCGAGGGTCTTCTCGGCGATCTTCCACAGCGTGTCGCCCTTGACGACGGTGTGGAACACCGGCTCGGGCGCCGGCTCCGGCGTCTCGATGGCGTCCTCGACCCTGGCGACGCCCGCGACGTTGCCGACGGCGAGGATCAGCTTCTCGCGTTCCTCGGCGCTGGCCGCCTTGCCGGTCACCTTGACCGTGTCGCCATCGACTGTGACCTGGAGCCCGTCCGCCTTGAGGCGGAGATCGCCGACCTCCTTCTTCAGCGCCTCGGGGGTCGGCGGCGCCTCGGCGGCCTCGGCATCGCCTATGCCAAGCGCCTTGCCGGCATTCTTGACAAAATCCCACAGTCCCATGGTCATTCTCCCTCGAGCAAGCGGCCCCCTGCGGACGTAGGCCGCGCTCGGGGCAAAGCAAACCGGCGCGGATTTCAACCCAAGCTGACGCTCACCGCGCTCTCGGGAAGCTCCTTGTCGAAGCAGCGCTGGTAGAACTCGGCCACTGTCTGGCGCTCGAGTTCGTCGCACTTGTTGAGGAAAGTGAGCCGAAAGGCGAATCCGACGTCGCCGAAGATGCGGGCGTTCTCGGCCCAGGCGAGCACGGTGCGCGGGCTCATCACCGTCGAAAGATCGCCGTTCATGAAGGCGGCGCGGGTCAGGTCGGCGACCGTGACCATGCGGCTGACGGTCTTGCGGCCCTCGGGCGTGTCGTAGCCCGGATACTTGGCCAGCACGATGTCGCCTTCGGCGTCGTGGGCGAGGTAGTTGAGGGTGACCACCATCGACCAGCGGTCCATCTGGCCCTGGTTGATCTGCTGGGTGCCGTGATAGAGCCCGGTCGTGTCGCCGAGCCCTACCGTGTTCGCCGTGGAGAACAGCCGGAAGTAGGGATGCGGGCGGATCACCTTGTTCTGGTCGAGGAGCGTCAGCTTGCCGTCGACCTCGAGCACCCGCTGGATGACGAACATCACGTCCGGCCGGCCGGCGTCGTACTCGTCGAAGCAGATCGCCACGGGATTCCTGAGCGCCCAGGGCAGGATGCCCTCCTGGAACTCGGTGACCTGGACGCCCTCCTTGAGGCGGATGGCGTCCTTGCCGATCAGGTCGATGCGGCTGATGTGGCTGTCGAGGTTCACCCGGACGCAGGGCCAGTTCAGCCGGGCGGCCACCTGCTCGATATGGGTGGACTTGCCGGTGCCGTGATAGCCCTGGATCATCACCCGCCGGTTGTGGGCGAAGCCCGCGAGGATGGCGAGCGTGGTGTCGCGGTCGAAACGATAGGTCGGGTCGACGTCCGGCACGCGGTCGGTCGGCTCCGCGAAGGCCTTGACCTTGAGGTCGACGTCGATGCCGAAGGTCTCGCGGACGTCGAGCTCGCGCGTCGGCACCGCCGCCAGGTCCAGTCCGCCATCCGCCATGTCCGTGCTCCCGTGCGCGGGTTCGGTCGCTTGGTCCCCGCGCGCCCGGTTATGTGTCGCAAAACCCCCTCCGATGCAAGCGAAGGCCCGCTGTATTGCGCCGGCGGAAGGCGGCGGAAATTCCGGGAAAGTCCGTCGCTCTCCGCGCGAGGCCGCGTCGGGGCCGTCTATGCTCGGCTGCGGGAGCATCGGACGGCCGGGAAGGCCAAGGGCGGCGGCGTGGGGGACAACACCGGCGGAACCCGGCGCGCGCGTCGAAGGCGTCAGAGACCGAGCGCCCCGCGCAAGGGCGGCAGCGCGGCGGCGGCCGCGAGGCCGACGAGCACGCCGGCCACGAAGCGGCCGGCGTGGCCGCCGAGGAAGGGACCCGCCATGCCGAGCAGGCCACAGACGGCGGCGTAGTAAAGCAGCGTGACGGGATCCATGGGCGACGCCTCCGCGCAGGGCCGCAAGGCGCCGATCATTGCGCGGGCCGCCCGTTCCCGCAAGGCCGCCACGCCGCCGTTGCCAGAAGGCCCCCGGGCATGGAACATCCCGCCGGCGCAAACAGGGAGAAAGAGATGGAAATCCAGCATTGGCGGCCGGGCGTCGGGCGCGCCGTCTCGGCGGCGGCGCTGCTGACGGCGGCGGTGACGTTCGCCGGTCCTGCCCGCGCCGACGCGGCGATGGACGCCGCCATCGAGGCGCTCGTGCCGGATCTCGAGGCCTATATCGAGAAGGGGATGGCGGAGTTCGACGCGCCGGGCGTTGCAATGGGGATCGTCAGCGGCGACCGGCTGGTCTGGAGCCAGGGCTTCGGCACGGCGAGCAAGGGCGGCGCGGCCGTGGACACCGACACGATCTTCCAGATCGGCTCGACCACCAAGGCCTTCCTCGCCACGACGATCGCCATCGCCGTCGACGAGGGCCGGCTCGCCTGGGACGACCGCGTCGTCGATCGCTACGAGCCGGGCTTCCAGATGAAGGACCCCTGGGTGACCCAGGAGTTCCGTGTGCTCGATCTCCTCGCGCAGCGTTCTGGCATGCCGCCGGCGGCGAACGACGCGCTCGGCTTCCTCGGCGTCCCGCCCGAGGGGATGGTCCACGCCATGCGCAACGTCGAGCCGGTCTCGAGTTTCCGCACCACCTTCGCCTACACCAACGTCACTCACATGCTCGCCGGCGACATCGTCGCCGAGGCCATGGGCGCCCCGGACTGGGCCTCGGTGGTGACCACCGAGATCGTCGAGCCGCTCGGAATGACCCGCACCTCGCTGACGGAGGAAGCGATCGAAGCAGCGGAGAACGCCACGATCGGGCACCGCTACACGCCCGAGGGCTCGGTCGAGGTTCCGTTCACGCCGCTCTTCCCGTACGCCTTCCAGGGCGCCGGCGCGATCAACTCCACGGTCAACGACCTCGTGCCCTGGGTGCGACTCCAGCTCTCGGGCGGAATGCACGACGGCACGCGCATCGTCTCGGAAGAGAACCTCGCCGTGACGAAGATCCCCCGCATCGGCATGGCGCCGACCGCAGGCTACGCGATGGGCTGGTTGCAGCAATCGACGCCGAACGGCCTGATCACCTGGCACAACGGCGGGACCACCGGTTATGGCGCCTATATCGGTCTCCTGGCCGCCCATGACGTTGCGGTGATCGTGCTGACCAACCTCCAGAACGTCGGCCTGCCGGACGCCATCGGCGAGTGGACGTTCGACCGGCTGCTCGGCAATCCGGAGGTCGACCACGCGGCGGCGAAGCTCGCGGCGGCGAAGGCGGCGGCCGCCCGCCTCGACAAGGTCTTCACCCGGCCGGAGAATCCATCGCCGTCGCCCGCCGCCGCCGGCCTCGCCGGCTCCTACTTCAACCCCTCGCTCGGGGCGGTGGAGCTGTCGGTCGAGGGCGAGGAGCTGACGCTCCTCGTCTCCGGCACGGGGGCGCGGCTCGCGCTCGCACCGTGGAACGGCGACGCCTTCACCGTCACCATCGTTCCCGAAGGGCGGTTCGGGGCGATCGCCGCCAACCTCGGCCCGCTGCCGGTGGGCTTCGCCCAGTTCCGGGTGAACGGGGACGGGGTCGTCTCCGGATTCGACTTCGTGTTGCAGGAAGACGGCCAGACCCTGCCCTTCGAGCGGAACTGAACGCGCGCCCGGGCGGCAGATCGCCGCCCGCGGCGGCAGGCCGAGGTTGATCTGGGCGGCGCAAAGGCGGACAAGGGCGGACCGAGCGACACAAAGACCGAAGGGCCGCGAATGCGCCGTCTCTACCACCAGACCCTGTCCCCGTTCTGCCGCAAGATCCGCCTCGTCCTCGCCGAGAAGGGCATAGAGGTCGAGTTGCGCGAGGAGCGGCCCTGGGAGCGGAGGATGGACTTCCTGCGGCTCAATCCCGCCGGGCAGGTGCCGGTGCTTCAGATCGACGACCTGACGCTTTCCGATTCCGGGGCGATCTTCGAGTACATCGAGGAGACCCAGCCCGAGCCGCCGCTTCTGCCCAAGGATCCCGCGGCGCGGGCGGAGGCGCGCCGCCTCGCCGCGTGGTTCGACGACAAGTTCCACCGCGAGGTGACGGCGAACCTGCTCTACGAGCGGGTGAACAAGAAGCTGGCGAAATCGGGCTATCCCGAGAGCGAGAAGATCAAGGCCGGGCTGAAGAGCATCCGCTACCACCTCGACTATATCGGCTGGCTGATGGAGCATCGCCGCTGGCTCGCCGGCAACCAGATGACGATCGCCGACTTCGCCGCGGCGGCGCAGCTCTCCTGCCTCGACTATGTCGGCGATGTCGACTGGTCGCGCAGTTCCGGGTTGCAGGACTGGTATGCCAAGATCAAGTCGCGGCCGGCGTTCCGCTCGATCCTGGCCGACCTCGTCCCGGGCTTCACCCCGCCCGCCCACTACGCCGATCTCGACTTCTGAAGGGGGGAGGAGCGGCGCGATGGGGCTCCGTTTTGCCCGGGAAGCGCGTCGGGAGGCGGCGGTGGAGGGCGGAGATCTCGCCTTGCGGATCAGGGAACGCGCCCGCGCCGAAGGGTTCGCAGCGGCGGGGTTCTGCTCGCCTCGGGCGATTCCCGAGGCGGCGGGACGGCTCGGGGCCTTTCTCGACGCCGGAATGCACGGGCGGATGGGCTGGCTCGCCGAACGGGCCGCGTGGCGGGGGGATCCGGCGGCGCTCTGGCCGGCGGCGCGCTCGGTCGTCATGCTGGCGGAGGTCTACACGCCCGAGGAGGATCCGCTTGTGGCGCTGGCGCGGCGCGGCCGCGGAACGATCAGCGTCTATGCCCGCGGCGCGGACTACCACGACGTAGTGAAGCGCCGGCTGAAGCGGCTGGGCCGCTGGCTGGTCGCGGAGACGGGCGCCGAGATCAAGGTCTTCGTCGACACCGCGCCGGTGATGGAGAAGCCGCTGGCGCAGGCGGCCGGGCTCGGCTGGCAGGGAAAGCACACCAACCTCGTGTCGCGCGAGCTCGGGAGCTGGTTCTTCCTCGGGGCGATCTTCACCACCCTGGACCTGCCGCCGGACGCGGCGGAGCGCGGACATTGCGGCTCGTGCCGGGCCTGCCTCGACATCTGCCCGACCGGGGCGTTCCCGGCGCCCTTCCGGCTCGACGCCCGGCGCTGCATCTCCTACCTGACGATCGAGCACGACGGGCCGGTCGATCCGGCCCTGCGCGAGCTGCTCGGCAACCGGATCTATGGCTGCGACGACTGCCTCGCCGTCTGCCCGTGGAACAAGTTCGCGCGGGCGGCATCGGAGGCGGTCTATCTGGCGCGTGCGGAGCTGGCCGCGCCGCGCCTCGCCGATCTCGCCGCGCTCGACGACGCGGGGTTTCGCGAGGTGTTCGCCGGCTCGCCGATCAAGCGGATCGGGCGAAACCGCTTCGTGCGCAACGTGCTCTACGCCATCGGCAATTCCGGCGACCCGGCGCTCCTGCCCGCGGCCGAGCGGCTGAAGGCCGATCCCGATCCGGTGGTGCGCGACGCGGCCGAATGGGCGGCGGCGCGGCTCAGCCGTCCGCCGCGAGATTGCGACGCGCATCGGTCGCAAGCGGGTGGTCCGGGTGAGCCGCGATGAGGCGCAGCCAGAGCGCCTCGGCGGCGGCGGCGTCGCCGGTCTCGGCGGCGGCGGCTCCCGCCTCGAACAGGCCCGCCGGCAGGTCCGGGGCGAGCGCCAGCGCCGCTTCCGCCTCGGCGCGGGCCGCCTGCGGATCGCCTCCGAGGCGCAGCGCCGCGGCGCGCAACGCCTTCGCCTCGGCGTCGCCGGGCTCGGCGGCCGCGAGCGTCGCGGCGGC
Source organism: Amaricoccus sp. (assembly GCF_017995835.1). Lineage (GTDB taxonomy): Bacteria > Pseudomonadota > Alphaproteobacteria > Rhodobacterales > Rhodobacteraceae > Amaricoccus. Next base: position 46,432 of record NZ_JAGOID010000001.1, on the reverse strand, counting down.
GCCGGCGTGATCGCCCTCGGCCGCCTGGGCGCGGGCGCGCAGGATCAGGCGCGCCTCGGTGCGCGGCGGCGCGACGCGGTCGAGATTGTCGAGGATGGCGAGCGTGAGGTCCGGGCGAGCGTCGTTGAGCCACAGCCGGGCGGCGTCCTCGTAGATGGCGACCCTAAGCGCCGGGGCGAGCAGGCGGCGCTTGTTCTCGGCGAGGTTGGTGAGGATCAGCGCCGCGGAGCCGTAGGCCTGCATCGCCTCGAGCGCCGCGGCCTCGCACAGCTCCGCCTCGGTGCCGCCGCCGAGGCGCTTCCAGATCGAAGCCTCCTCGCGCGCGGTTTCCGGGCTGGCGGCGATGGCGGCCTTGCAGCCGGCGGCGTCGCGGATCTCGGCGGTCGCAGGGGCGGCCAGAACGAGAAGGGCGAGGAAGGCTCTGTGCATCGCGGACGCGATCCCCAAGACGGCGGGCGGAGGCGAGATGGGAGGCCCCGCGTGACCCGACCCGTGCTCCTGACGCTTGGCCATGGCTACTCGGCGGCGGCGCTGGCCGCAAGCCTCGGGCCGGGCTGGCGGAGGATCGGCACCATCCGCACGACGGCCCGGGCGGCGGAGCTGCGGGCGCAGGGCGTCGAGCCCGTCGACTGGGGCGATCCGGCGGCGCTGGAGGCGGCCGTTGCCGTCGCGAGCCACGTGCTCGTCTCGGCCCCCCCGGATGCGCTCGGCGATCCCGTCCTCGCCAGACTTGGCGGGCAGCTGCGGCGGCGGGGGCCGGACTGGGTCGGCTACCTGTCGACGACCGGGGTCTACGGCGACCGGCGGGGGGACTGGGTCGACGAGACCGGCCCGCTCGCGCCCGTCAGCGAGCGGGGGCGCTGGCGGGTTGCGGCGGAGCGAGCTTGGGCGGAGACGGGCCTGCCGGTCGAGGTGTTCCGGCTCGCGGGGATCTACGGCCCGGGCCGGAGCGTGTTCGACCGCCTGCGCGCGGGGCGGGCGCAGCGCGTGATCAAGCCCGGGCAGGTGTTCAGTCGCATTCACGTCGATGACATCGCCCAGGCGCTGGCGGCCTCGATGGCTACGCCGCGGCCGGGCGAGGCGTGGAACCTCGCGGACGACGAGCCAGCCGCGCCGCAGGACGTGCTCATGTTCGCCGCCGGGCTCCTCGGGATGGATCCTCCGCCGGAGATCGCCTTCGAGGCGGCCGAACTCGGGCCAATGGCGCGGAGCTTCTGGAGCGAGTCGAAGCGCGTCTGCAACCGCCGGCTGCGCGAGACGCTGGGCGTGGCGCTGCGCCATCCGGACTATCGCGCCGGGCTCCGGGCCGTCCTCGCCGCCGGAGGATGACGGGCGCCGGCGCAACATTGGCTGGAAATCCGCCGTCCGGGACTTTCTGCGCTGGCCATCCCCGAGCAGGGCGCCTAGACATTGGCCAAATCGGAGGAGCCGAAGCGCTCCGGGAAACGTGGGCAGGGCGAATGGCAAGGCCGCGCGGCGGCGCAGGGGTTTCGACGCTGATGCTCGTGGCGGCGACGGCGATGGCTGTCGCGGGAGCCGCGGGCGGGCAGGAGCGTGGCCCGGTGGTGGGCCGGCCGAGCGTCAACCTCTACGGCATGACCGGTCTCATCGACATGCCGAGCGCGCAGGACCAGCCCGACGCGCAGGTGACGCTCAGCTACAGCTATTTCGGCGAGACGCAGCGGCGGAACTTCAGTTTCCAGATCCTGCCCCGGGTCTCCGGCGCGGTGCGCTACGCGACGATCGACAACTGGGGCCAGCGCGACGAGGACACCGGGGTCTACGACCCGAGCTACGACCTGTTCGATCGCAGCTTCGACGTGCAGTTCACGTTGTGGCGCGAGGGCGACTGGCGCTGGTGGATGCCGGACATCGCGCTCGGGTTCCGGGACTTCCTCGGGACGGGGGTGTATTCGAGCGAGTACCTGGTCGCGACCAAGACGGTTCCGACGGAGCGGGCGGGCGACTTCGTGCTGACGCTCGGCCTCGGCTGGGGACGGCTCAGCCGGGTCAACGGGATCGCCAACCCGTTCTGCCAGGTCTCCGACTCGATGTGCGACCGCGAGAACGACTTCGGCGAGGGCGGCAAGCTCAGCTGGGACACATTCTTCACCGGGCAGAACGTCGCGCTCTTTGGCGGCGCGGAGTGGCGGACGCCGATCGATGGGCTGACCTTCAAGGTCGAGTACTCCTCGGACGACTACAAGCGCGAGCAGAAGAGCCCGTCCAACACGTTCCACCCGGAGAGCCAGGTGAACGTCGGCGCGGAATACACCATCCGCGAGGGGATCACGCTCGGCGCCTACTACATGTACGGCACGACCGTCGGCGTGAACCTCGCGCTCAGCGCCAACCCCAAGCGGCCGCTGGTGCCGCCAGATCTCGGCACCGGGCCGCTGCCGGTCAATCCCGTGCCGGTGGACGCGCCCGATGGCACGGGGTGGGCGCGCAACCCGGCCTCGATCGACAAGCTGGCCACGGCGCTCGCGGAGATCCTCAAGGCCGAGGGCATGCAGCTCGAGGGCTTCTACGCCGATCCGGACGGGCGCGGCGTCGAGGTCGCGATCGACAATGTGCGCTTCCAGCAGAACCCCAAGGCGATCGGCCGCACGGCGCGCGTGCTCCAGGCCGGGATGCCGGCCTCGGTGCAGACCTTCCGCATCACGCCGATGGAAGACGGGCTGCGCACCTCGACGATCACGATCGACCGGCGCGACTTCGAAGCCGAGGTGGACCGGCCCAACGCCGGCGAGGAAAGCTGGGAGAGCGTCGAAATCGCCGGCGCGACGCCCGCGCTGCCGGCGGGCGCCTGGTATCGGCCCGCCTATCCGGATTTCATCTGGAGCATCGTTCCGGCGCCGTTCCTGACGCTGCTCACGCCCGGAGACCCGATCCGGCTCGGGCTAAACATCGACCTCGAAACGCAGGTCATCCTGCGGCCCGGCCTGTCTGTCACCGCGAACATCAGCCAGCCGGCGATCAACATCCCGAACGACCCGGGGCCGTCGGAATCGAACCTCCACCCGGTGCGGAGCGATTCGCCGCGTTACTACGCCGACTACGCGCCGAAAATCGCGCAGTTGAGCGTCGACTACCTCTTCAAGATCAACGAGAGCACCTACGGGCGCACATCGGCCGGCCTGCTCGAACGCATGTTCGGCGGTGTCGGGGCGGAAATCCTGTGGAAGCCGGTCGACCAGAGCTGGGGTCTCGGCGCCGACATCAACTGGGTGGCGCAGCGCAACTTCGACGATCCGTTCGGCTTCGACTACTACGACTACGACGTGGTGACGGGGCACGCCTCGCTTTACTGGGATACCGGCTACTACGGGCTTGAGGCGCAGGTCGACGCCGGGCGCTATCTTGCCGGCGACTGGGGCGGCACGCTCACCGTGCAGCGGCGCTTCCCGAACGGCTGGGCCGTCGGCGGCTACTTCACGCTGACGGACGTCACCGAGTCCGACTTCGGCGAGGGCAGCTTCGACAAGGGCGTGTTCGTCGAGGTGCCGTTCCGCTGGACCGTGCCGTTCGAGACGCGGTCGAACAACTCGATCTCGCTTACCTCGGTCTCGCGCGACGGCGGCGCCCAGCTGGAAACCTCGAACGCGCTCTACCCGATCATCCGCGACTTCGACAAAGGCCGGCTCGGACGCGCCTGGGGGTCGTTCTGGCAATGAGACGCCTCCTCGCCCCCGTCCTCCTCGCGGCGCTGGCGGCCTGCTCGAACGGGCAGGTCAACCCGATCGTCGACGCGGCGGTCGATGAGATCCTGCCCGGCGAACGCGCCCCGGATCAGCCGAAGACCCGCACGCCGGTCACGCGGGAGGCGCTGACCCGCGCCGACGTTGCGGCGATCCGGGTCGGCCTTCTCGACCATCCGAGCCGGACGCTGCTCTTTGCGGCGAGCGAGAACGGCGGCTACATCACCTATTCCTCGGTGCTGCGGCAGAACTTCACCCTGCTCGGCGCCTACATCACCGGCGTGCGCGGCGTGGGCTGGGATCTTCTGTCGGCGGCGTCGAGCCGGCCCGATCCGCTGGTGACGCCGATTCCGCCCGGCCAGTGGCCCGCCGGGGTCAAGCGCACCTACATCTTCCCGAACTTCACGCCGCAGGGACGGGTGGAGGTCTATGACTGCCGCTTCGAGTTCGGGGCCGTGCAGGAGATGGTCGTCGTCGAGCAGCGCCACCGGGGCGTGCTGGTGACGGAGACCTGCACGGGCGACTACGGCACGTTCGAGAATCTGCACTTCGCCGATGTCGGCTCCGGTCAGGTGTGGCGCAGTCTGCAATGGGTCGGCCCGCAACAGGGCATCATCGACCTCGAGATCCTCGTGCCGTTCACCGGCCGCCGGAGCTGAGGCCCGACTCGTAGGATCACGCGCTGCCGCGGAGTCGTGCGCGCCAGATTTCCGGTCGCCCATCGCTACTTGCGGCAGTTTCAGGTGCTGGCAGGCGGTCGGATGGAGATTCCGGCTGGCGCTCGCTCGACGAGCGATTCGCGCTCCCGGACAATTCGAATCGCGCTGGAGCGCCATGCCTGAATGACCAAAGGCGACGCATGGCGCCGCCTTTGGTCGCACCCTGCTGGGGGCGCCGGCGCCACACTTGGGGGGCGCCGGCCCGGCCCGCCGTCAGGCGGGCCTCCCTCGCAAATCAGGAGTCGTCGTTCGAGATCGCGTACGCGACCGCGGCGAGACCGATCACCGGGATCAGCCAGGCGGCGTTGAAGCCACCAACGGGCTCGGGCTCGGCGACGATGATCTCTTCCTCGGCCGGCGCCTCGAAGACGAGGGCGCCAGCGAACGCCTGGCCGGCCAGCAGGAGAGCCGCCGCAGTGCTGACGATAAGCTTCATTCGTATTCCTCCTAAAGAGTGCGGGTCTGCGAAACTGCTAGCTCACCCGGACCTGCGAGCGGACAAGCTAATGACCGGAGATTAGCCCATCGCGCCGCACGTTCAATCTATGAAATCGGGGGGCTGGAGTAAATCCTGAATGTTGTCAAATGAGCAACACCGGGGTCCCCACCTGCACGCGGTCGTAGACCTCGAGGATGTGCTCGTTGAAGAGGCCGATGCAGCCGTTGGAGCTCTGCCGCCCGATCTTGCGGATGTCGTTGGTGCCGTGGATGCGATAGGCCCCCGGAAAGCCGAGGTTGAGCGCCCGGATGCCGAGGGGGTTGTCGGGACCGGGGCCGACATAGCGCGGCAGGTCAGGGTTGCGCGCGATCATGTTATCGGTCGGGCGCCATTCCGGATCGTGCCGCTTCAGCACCACCGAGGTGCGGCCGCGACGGGTCATGTCGCCTGTCATCGGCACCGAGGTCGGATAGATCCGGTAAAAGCCGTCCGGCGACCACAGGTGCAGGACCCGGTCGTTGGTGTCGACGAGAATCGCGCTGTTGCCGATGGACGAAAAGTACGCCTGCCAGTCGCGGCTGACCGAGCCCGACACCCGGCGTTGCAGCCTGGGCTTGTCAGCGCTGTCCGGCACGTATTGCCGCAGCGGATCGACGACGAGCGTGTCGGTGAACACGCCCTGCTGCGCCAAGGCAGGGCCGCCGACGGCGGCGCCGACGGCCGCGCCCGTCGCCAGAACGACGAAGCCGCGACGGTCAATGCTGGTAGGCTCCGACATGCCGCTCTCCTCCGAAATGTCCGGACAGGAACCGAAGCGTAGTAAAACCGTGGCCCCGCCGCAACTCACGCTTGCTTCAGCGAATCATCGCCGATTCCCGTCCCGATTGCGTTTGAACGGGCGGGTGAAAGCGGCTAGTCCTCGCGACCGTCACAAGGCTTATCCCCGGATATCCATGCTCGCCCGCATCGCCCTTGCTGCCCTCGCCTTCGCCGCCGCCTGCGCCCCGACCCAGCAGACGGGCGGCGTGCCCCGGTTGACGGCGGCCGACGCCGACCCGATCCGGATCCGCCACCTCGACGCGGTCAACGCGGCGCGCGCGCAGAACGGGCTCGCGCCCCTGCAACTTTCCGCCGAACTCAACGCCGCCGCCGAGACCCATGCTCGCGACATGTCGGTGCAGAAGCGCGCCTGGCATTTCGGCTCGGACCTGACGAGCTGGCGCGAGCGCGGCTTCCGCGCGGGGTATCGCGGCGAGGTGCTGGGCGAGAACCTCTACGAGGGCGCGGACAGCGACCTGACCGTGTTGAAGTACTGGCTCGAGGTGCCCGACACGCGGCGCGTCATCATGGCGCCGGCGGGGCGCGGCCTCGGGCTCGGCTGGCACCAGGACGCGGGCGGCAAGCTCTGGTGGGTGCAGCTCGTCGGCGCGTGACGCCGACGCGCGGCGCCGAGGCGGGGGCGCGGCCCGCCCTGGCTCAGGCGAGGATGGTGATCGGGGTCGCGAGCGGCGTCATCGCCCAGATCTCCTCGATCTCGTCGTTGGCGACGGCGATGCACCCCGCCGTCCAGTCCTTCTTTCCCTGCGCCGCCCTGATCTCCCGGGGCCGCACCGGCTGGCCGTGGATGAAGATGTCCCCGCCCGGCCTGACGCCCAGGGAACGAGCGCGCGCCTCGTCCTCGGCGTTCGGATAGCTTATGCCGATGCTGAGGAAATACTCGCTGCGCGGGTTGCGCCGGTCGATCCAGTACAGGCCCTCGGGCGTCCGGCCGTCGCCCGAGGCGGTCTTGTGCCCCTCGGGAGTGAACCCGAGCGCGATCCGGTAGCGTTTGAGGATTTCGCCCTTGGCGCGCAACTCCAGCACCCGCTTCGATTTCGAGACAACGATGTGGTCCGCGCGCGGCGCTACCGGCAGCGCGAAGGCCCGCGCGATCGCAGGCGTCCCCAGGCAGGCGGCTCCGGCCGCCAGCCCCAGGAGGCCCCGGCGTCCAAACCTCGGCGCCATTCCTTTCCCATGCTCGTTCATCTGCCTGCCCTCGTCGCAACGGGTCCTTAAGGACCTCATCGTTAACGCCTGATATCTTTACGGATAGTTCAGATGCGCCGCGATCAGGCAAGCGGAATCTCGCCGAGTCATCCCGTCACGCACCGTATCCGGCGGCGGTTGTGGCGCGGCGGACGCGCTCCGAGGCGCTCTTGAGTTGCCCGCAGGCGGCCATGATGTCCTCGCCGCGCGGCGTGCGGACCGGCGAGGCATAGCCCGCCCGGTTGACGATTCGGCCGAACGCCTCGATCCGATCCGGGTCCGAGCGCTCGTAGGGCGCGCCCGGCCATGGGTTGAACGGGATCAGGTTGATCTTGGCCGGGATGCCGGCGATCAGCTTGACCAGCCGCCGCGCGTCGGCGTCGCTGTCGTTGACACCCTTCAGCATCACGTACTCGAAGGTGATTCGCTCGGCGTTCGACAGCCGCGGATAGGCGCGACAGGAGTCCAGTAGCGCGGCGATGTTCCATTTCCTGTTGATGGGCACCAGCTTGTCCCGGACCTCGTCGGTCGTCGCATGGAACGAGATGGCCAGCAGGCAGCCGATTTCCTCGCCGACACGGGCGATCTCCGGCACGACGCCGGAGGTGGACAGCGTGATCCGACGCCGCGACAGCGCCAGCCCGGCGCCGTCCATCGCCACCAGCATCGCGTCGCGCACCGCATCGAAGTTGTAGAGCGGCTCGCCCATGCCCATGAGCACGACGTTCGACACCAGCCGCTTCTCGACCGGCGTGCGGCCCCAGTCGCCGAGGTCGTCGCGGGCGACGAGGATCTGGCCCACGATCTCGGCCGCGGTCAGGTTGCGCACCAGCCGCTGCGTGCCGGTATGGCAGAACGAGCAGGTCAGCGTGCACCCGATCTGGGAGGAGACGCAGAGCGTGCCGCGGTCCGACTCGGGGATGTAGACCGTCTCGACCTCGCCGCCGCCCGCGACCCGCAGCAGGTACTTGCGGGTGCCGTCCTCGGAGACCTGCCGCGCCACGACCTCCGGGCGTTCCAGGGTGAACCGCTCGGCGAGCCGTGCGCGGAGATCCTTGCCAAGGTTCGACATCGCCGCGAAGTCACGCACGCCCCGGTGGTAGATCCATGTCCAGACCTGATCGGCGCGCATCGGCGCCTTCTCCGGCGCGACGCCTGTCTCGACCAGCGCCGCGACGAGGGCGGGGCGGGCAAGGCCGATCAGCGAGCGCAGGCCATCCGCCTCCGGCGCGCGCCGTGGCAGGGCAAGTGCTTCGGGAACGATCGGAGCGGCGTGCATGGGCATGGATCCGGGCGACCGCGCCAGCAGGCGCGCGCCCTCACATAGTCCCGAAGCGCGGTTTGCGCCAGCCCGGGCGTTGCGCGCCGCCTGCGTGCCGGCACGGCGCGCCGGCGCGCAGGCCTACTTGCAGAGTTCGTCCGCCTTGTTGATCGCGGCCGTGAAGCCCGAGAGCGAGAACGTGTCGGTGGTGGTCGTGCCTCGCGCCGAGACGCCGGTGATCGTCGCCGTCGAGCCGCGACGCATCGCGGCGACGATGCCGCCGTCGTCCTGCGCGGCCGGCCAGGCCCAGCCGCTGGCGTCGCCTGGTCCGGGGGTCAGGTTGAAGCTCTCCGAGCCGACCTTCAACTGCACCGGCGTGCCGGCGCGCAGCGGATACCCGCCGGTGAAGCTCACCTCGTTGCGCACGCCCTCGCCGGGATTGAAGCGCACGAAAAGCCGGATGTCGCCCCGGTTCACCTGCACGTTCTGGCCGTCGCGCTTGGCCACGCTGCCCGTCGGCTGGGAGACGATGTAGCATTCCCTGGGGGCGCCGGTCTGGAACACCGTCCAGTCGTTGTGCGCCGCGACGCGCTCGGCGGCAGCCTGGGCGAGCGCCGGCGATGTTACGAGAGCGGCGAGAGTGAGGGCCAAGGCTTTCCACGTACCGGTGGGCATGGGGCTGAACTCCTGCTCGATCACTACCAGACTCGCCCGGTTGCCTTGGAACGGTTGCCGCCCCGCACGCCTCGGGCTTGTTGTTGTATTGAGGCCAACCACAATCTAGCGCGTCCCGGGGTGAGGTTTCCAGCCCCGAATTCATCCCCTTGCGCAGGATTTGACGCGCGCGCGCCCACGGGCCATGCTCGCGCCGCGTCGCGGTCCGGCGGCGCTGGGGGAGAGACTTCCCATGGCCGAGGCAGCGCCCCTCGTGGAACTCTGGCGCGGCGCCCTGCTCGAGTCCCGCCATCGCGGTCACGCGGTCGTCGCAGACGCCCGCGGCGCCGTCGTCGCGGCCTGGGGCGATCCGGGGGCGACGATCTACCCGCGTTCCTCGTGCAAGATGCTCCAGGCGCTGCCGTTGCTGGAGAGCGGGGCAGGGGCTGGCCTCTCGTCCGAGCGGATGGCGCTCGCCTGCGCGTCGCACGAAGGCGCGGCGATCCACGTTACCCGCGTCGCGGCCTGGCTTGCCGAAATGGGCCTCGGCGAGCCGGACCTGCGCTGCGGCCCGCAGATCCCGAGCGACGCCGACGAGCGCCGCCGCCTGCGCGAGGCGGGGCTGGGAACCGACCAGCTCCACAACAACTGCTCGGGCAAGCACGCGGGCTTCCTGATGCTGGGCCGCCATCTCGGCGGCGGCGCCGAATACGTCGAGATCGACCATCCCGTGCAGAAGGCGGTCCGCGCCGCCTTCGAGGAAATGACCGGGGCGGAGAGCCCGGGCTGGGGCGTCGACGGTTGCTCGGCGCCGAACTTCGCATGCAGCGTGACCGGTCTTGCGACCGCGATGGCGCGGATGGCCGATCCCTCCGGCCTCGGCCGCGCCCGCGGCGACGCGGCGCGGGCGCTCGTCGAGGCGATGTGCGCCCATCCCGACCTCGTCGCCGGCGAGGGCCGGGCATGCACCGAGCTGACGCGCGCCGCCAGGGGCGCCGTCGCCGTCAAGACCGGCGCCGAAGGCGTCTTCACTGCGATCCTGCCCGCGCGCGGGCTCGGCGTGGCGGTCAAGATCGAGGACGGGGCGACCAGGGCGGCGGAATGCGCGATCGCCGCGCTGCTCGTCCGGCTGGGTGCGGTAAGCGCCGAAGATCCGGCGACGCTGCGCCGGCTCAGCCCGCCGATTCACAGCCGGCGCGGCTTTCCGGCCGGCGCGACGCGGCCGGACCCGGGTTTCTTCGCCGAAGGGAGGGCGATCTGATGCGCCGGGCGACCCTCTCGGGGCTGCGTCCTGCTCCTGACCGGACCTTGCCGCGTCGCCGATTCGCGCGTATCTGGGCGCCATGACCCGGCGCATCGAGATGGACGACCACGCGCGGCTGCCCTGGCGGTTCTTTCCGCGTCGGCGCGGCCTGTGCGCCGGCGCCTGACGCAGAGGCCCCGCGTCCGCGCCGCCCGCCCCCTCCCGTCAGCCGTTCGAACCTCCGGAGGTTCACATGCCCGCGCAGTCCGCCCCCAAGACCCTCTATGACAAGATCTGGGACGCCCATGTCGTCAACGAGGCGCCCGACGGCACCTGCCTGCTCTACATCGACCGCCACCTCGTCCACGAGGTGACCTCGCCGCAGGCCTTCGAGGGCCTGCGCATGGCCGGGCGCACGCCTCGGGCGCCGGAGAAGACGGTCGCGGTGCCGGACCACAACGTTCCCACCTCGCTCGACCGCGCCCGCGGCATCGACGACGAGGAGAGCCGCATCCAGGTCGAGACCCTGAAGAAGAACGCCGCCGACTTCGGCATCGAGTACTACGGCGTCGACGACGTGCGGCAGGGCATCGTCCACATCATCGGCCCGGAGCAGGGCTGGACCCAGCCGGGTATGACCATCGTCTGCGGCGACAGCCATACCGCGACCCACGGCGCCTTCGGGGCGCTCGCGCACGGGATCGGCACCTCGGAGGTCGAGCACGTGCTCGCCACCCAGACGCTGATCCAGCGCAAGGCGAGGAACATGAAGGTCGAGGTCCGCGGCGCGCTCGGGACCGGGGTGACGGCCAAGGACGTCACGCTGTCGATCATCGGCGCGACCGGCACCGCCGGCGGCACCGGCCATGTCATCGAATACACGGGCGAAGCGATCCGCGGTCTCTCGATGGAGGGCCGCATGACCGTGTGCAACATGGCGATCGAGGGCGGGGCGCGGGCCGGGTTGATCGCGCCGGACGAGGTGACGTTCGCCTATGTGAAGGGGCGGCCCAAGGCGCCGAAGGGCGGGGCCTGGGAGATGGCCGAGGCGGCTTGGCGGGGGCTCTTCAGCGACGAGGGGGCGCACTACGACAAGGTGGTGCTCCTCGACGCGGAGAGGATCGCGCCGGTCGTCACCTGGGGCACCTCGCCCGAGGACGTGCTGCCGATCACCGGGGTGGTGCCGCGGCCGGAGGACTTCGAAGGCGGCAAGGTCGACGCGGCGCGGCGCTCGCTCGAATACATGGGGCTGACGCCGGGCACGCGGTTGCAGGACATCGCCATCGACACGGTCTTTATCGGCTCGTGCACCAACGGGCGGATCGAGGATCTGCGCGAGGTGGCGAAGGTGATGGAAGGCCGGCGCGTAAAGGACGGGATTCGCGCCATGATCGTTCCCGGTTCCGGCCTCGTCCGCGCCCAGGCCGAGGAGGAGGGGATCGCGCAGAAGCTGATCGAGGCGGGCTTCGACTGGCGGATGGCGGGGTGCTCGATGTGCCTCGGCATGAACCCCGACCAGCTCGCGCCCGGCGAGCGCTGCGCCTCGACCTCGAACCGCAACTTCGAGGGTCGGCAGGGGCGCGGGGGGCGGACGCATCTGCTGAGCCCCGCCATGGCGGCGGCGGCGGCGATCACCGGGCGGCTGACGGACGTTCGCGAACTGATGTGAAGGCGTCGGTCCGGGGGGCGGCGATCCCTCTGGAAAGGCTCGAAAAAACCGGGCTGGAATGCGGCTGGAATCGGGCTGGAATGTGGCTTGCCACTTCTTTACGGCCGGTTAAACCTCCCGCTCGACCGCAGCGCGGGGTTCGCGCCGATTTCGACCGTTGGCGAAATCGGCACGCGACTGCCCTCGCTTGGGCAGGCGCGTTCCGCGCCAGCCAGGGCAGCCGCGCGCCGATGCGGGCCTTGGGGATAGCGGCTGGCCCCTCGGCCCGCGCTTGCGGCGCGAGCCGACCGGATCGCGCGGGCGCCACTGGCGCCCGGCAAGATGCGATCCGGGGAGAAATCGGATGGGCGCAGCCGGGGGCTGCGCGGAGCAGGCCATGGCGAACGGACCGGGCGGAAATGCTGCCGCCGGACCCGTCTCAGCGGCGCGCCTGCGCCGCGGCGAGTTGCGCCTTCGTCTCGGCGAGCATCCACCGGTCCCTCGGCGCGAGGACGCCGCGCGCCTCCATGGCGGCGACCCGTTCGGCGGCCTCGGCCCACCAGGCGACGGCGTTGGCCGGATCGACCTGCGCCATCTTCGCCAGCGACACCACGACGTCGCGGGCCCACTCGGCGTTGCCCGCGTCGCGGGCGGCGAGGTCGCGCCGGATGGTCAGGCCCTCGGCGTAGGCTTTGAGCGCGCCGGCGAGGTCGCCCTGCGCGACGCGGACGTCGCCGACCCTGTCCAGGCTCACCGAGACGTCGCGGGCCCACTCGGCGTTGCCCGCGTCGCGGGCGGCGAGGTCGCGCGCGATGGTCAGGCCCTCGGCGTAGGCTTTGAGCGCGCCGGCGAGGTCGCCCTGCGCGACGCGGACGTCGCCGACCTTGTTCAGGCTCACCGAGACGTCGCGGGCCCACGCGGCGTTGCTCGCGTCGCCGGCGGCGAGGTCGCGCGCGATGGTCAGGCCCTCGGCGTAGGCGGCGAGCGCGCCGGCGAGGTCGCCCTGCGCGACGCGGACGTCGCCGACCCTGTCGACGCTCACCGAGACGTCGCGGGCCCACTCGGCGTTGCCCGCGTCGCGGGCGGCGAGGTCGCGCCGGATGGTCAGGCCCTCGGCGTAGGCATTGAGCGCGCCGGCGAGGTCGCCCTGCGCGGCGCGGACGTCGCCGACCTTGTTCAGGCTCACCGAGACGTCGCGGGCCCAGCCGGCGTTGCCCGCGTCGCCGGCGGCGAGGTCGCGCGCGATGGTCAGGCCCTCCGCGTAGGCTTTGAGCGCGCCGGCGAGGTCGCCCTGCGCGACGCGGACGTCGCCGATCTTGCTGAGGCTCACCACGACGTCGCGGGCCCAGCCGGCGTTGCCCGCGTCGCGGGCGGCGAGGTCGCGCCGGATGGTCAGGCCCTCGGCGTAGGCGGCAAGCGCGCCGGCGAGGCCACCCTGCGCGACGCGGACGTCGCCGACCCTGTTCAGGCTCACCGAGACGTCGCGGGCCCAGCCGGCGTTGCCCGCGTCGCGGGCGGCGAGGTCGCGCCGGATGGTCAGGCCCTCGGCGTAGGCGGCAAGCGCGCCGGCGAGGTCGCCCTGCGCGACGCGGACGTCGCCGAGGCCGTCGAGGGCCGCGGAGCGGTCCCTGTCCTGCGCCTGCGCCCGCGCGGCGCGCTCCGCCTCCCCAAAAGCGGCCTCGGCGCCGTCGAGGGAACCGAGGTCCTGCTTCGCCCGGCCGAGTTCGATCCAGTACCAGACCCCGGTCTGGGCGAGTTCGGCCGCCTCGGCGAGCAGGGGCGCGGCCTTCGAGGCTTCGAAGGGGTAGAGCAGGGTCGCCTCGGCGTATTTCAGGCGGGCGCGCTCGATCCGTCGCGCTGCGTCCTCGGCGTCGAGCGCGGCGTTCGCCTCGGCGAAGGCGGCGCGGGCGGCGGCCGGATCGTCGGCGTTGACGGCGCTGATGGCGCGGTCGACGTCGGATCTCAGGTCCGGCCGCTCGCGACGAACCGAGTCGAGCGCCTGCTCGGCGCGGACGAGGCGCTCGCGCAGGTCGGCGGCGTCGCCCGGGGCGAGGAAGCCCTGGGACTCGGCGGCCGACTTCAGCGCCGCGCCGAAGTCGATCACCGGCGTGATGTTCAGGTCGCCTTGGACGTTCGCCGTTTCGATATGGACGGCGGCTTGCGGAACGGGCTCGGCGGCGCCCGGACCGCCTAGGGTTTTCCCGGCGCGGTGTTGCCCTTGATGGTCATCGGACCCTTCGATTCGGCGAGCCGGGCGCGCACCCCCTCGTTGCCTTCGATCAGCAGGTCGGCGTCGGAGCGGATGGTCTCGATGTCGACGGCGCAGGCGGCGAGGGTCGCGGGCGGCAGGGCCTCGATGGCGGCGCGGAGAGCGGCGGCGAGCTTCGCGATCTCGGGGTCTTCGGCGATGTCCGGGGCGGCGAGTTCGGACCTCACCGCCGCGACGAAGCCGGGCCTGTCGAGGGCGTCGAGGCCCGCGACCTTGTGCTCGCCGGCGAGGCGGGCCTTGAGCGCCTCGAAGGCGGCCTTGCCGCCCGATTTGGCGAACTCGCCGACCGCGCCCTGGGCGGCGAGCGCCGCGCCGGCGGTGAGGAGCGGGAGGAGAGTGGCGGCGATGTCCATGGCGTCCCCCGGGGCAAGGGCAGGGCGGTCAATGGCGGCGATGATAGCGCCGGACGGGGCTGCGTGTCATCCGATTGTCCGGGCGGCGGTTCCGGCCCCCGGCGGATCAGGCGCGGCGGCGGGCGGTGGCGAGGCGGTAGGGGACGAGCGTGATCGAGGCCATGGCGAGCTTCACGCCGAAATCGGCCGCGGCGAGGCTGACCCAGAGCGGCAGGACCGGGCCACGGCCGAGGAGCGGCAGGGGCTCGTTCGCCCAGGCGACGTCGACGCCGGGGGCGAGGGTCGAGAGCGCGCCGGAAAAGGCGATGGTGAAGAACAGCGCGGTGTCGAGCGCGCTGCCGGCGAGGCTGGCCACGAAGGGCGCGCGCCACCAGTTGCCGCGGCGCAGGCGGTTGAACACCGTCACGTCGAAGAGCTGGGCGGCGAGGAAGGCCGCGCCCGAGGCGACGGCGACGCGGCTGGTGACGAGCGGGCCGAAGGGGCCCTCGATCTGCGTGCCGACGAAGCTGCACGCGAGACCGACGAGGAAGCCCGCGTAGACGACGCGGCGGGCGGCGGCGGGGCCGTGCAGGCGGTTGGTCACGTCGGTGACGAGGAAGGCGAGCGGGTAGGTGAAGGCGCCCCAGGTCAGCCACTGCCCGAACAGGAACTGCACGAGGATGTTCGAGGCGACGACGATCGCCGCCATGGCGAGGATCGGCGGCAGGAGGGCGGTCTTGGACATCGGGGCGCTCGCGGAGGGACGGGGCCTGATAGGGCGCGCGCCGCGGCGGATCAAGCGGAAGCGGGCTTGTGCGGCTCGAATCCCCTGACGCCGACCTGCGGCGAGCCGTCGCCCCGTCGCCCCGTCCGCAGGCGCTCCGGCCGCCGCGCGCGAGGCCGCCGCGCGCGAGGCCGGGCGCGCAGCGTGTGGTTCGGCGGAAGGTCGCAACCTCCGGTCGGTCCGACGCCGGGGAGTTCGGCAATTCCCGTTGCGGCGCTTGACGGGCGGGTTTTTTGACCGAAGGATCAGAATTGCGAGGGGGGCCGGACGCCGCAGGTGGCGCGGGGACGCCGCCGGGTCGCGTGGACGGTGTGTTTTGCCCAAGGCAGTGGTGACCTATGTGCGCTGGGTGGAGGCGGTCAGCCGCTTCTTCGGGCGCATCGCCATGTGGATGGTCTTTGCGATCATGGGCGTGCTGCTGTGGTCGGCCTTCATGCGCACCGGGTTCAACCGGCCGCCGCTCTGGGCGGTGGAGATGTCGCAGTTCCTGCTCGCGGCCTACTTCATCCTCGGCGGGGCCTGGAGCATGCAGGTCGACGCGCATGTGCGGATGGACCTGCTCTATGCCCGCTGGACGCCGCGCCGGCGCGCCTTCACCGACACGATCACCTCGGTCTGCCTCGTCACCTACCTCGTGGTGATGATCTGGGGCGGGGTGTCGTCGAGCGTCTACGCGCTCGAGTACGGCCAGCGCGCCGCGACGAGCTGGCGGCCCTACATGGCGCCGATCAAGCTGATCATGACCTTCGGCGTCGTCCTGATGCTGCTCCAGACGGTGGCGTTCTTCTTCCGCGATCTCGCGCGGGTGCGGGGGATCGAGTTCGAATGAGCCCGAGCGCCGTCGCCATCACCATGTTCGCGTCGATGCTCGTGCTGCTCCTCAGCGGGCAGCGGGTCTTCGGCGCGATCGGCTTCGTCGGCGTCGTCGGCGCGCTGCTGCTCTGGGGGACGGGCGGGCAGGAACTGCCGTTCAACCAGGCCATCACCGTGATGAACTGGTATCCGCTGCTGACGGTGCCGCTGTTCATCTACATGGGCTACGTATTCTCCGAGAGCGGCATCGCCGACGATCTCTATCGCACCTTCCATGTCTGGTTCGGGCCGGTGCGCGGCGGGCTCGCCATCGGGACGATCGCGCTGATGGTGGTGATCTCGGCGATCAACGGGCTCTCGGTCGCCGGCATGGCCATCGGCGCGACGGTGGCGCTGCCGGAGCTCTTGAAGCGCGGCTACGACAAGACCATGGTCACCGGGGTGATCCAGGGCGGCTCGACCCTCGGGATCCTGCTGCCGCCCTCGGTCGTGCTGGTGCTCTACGCGATGATCGCGCGCCAGCCGGTCAGCGAGTTGTGGCTCGCGGGCGTGTTCCCGGGGCTGCTGATGGCCGCCGTCTTCGTCGCCTACATCTACATCCGCTGCCTTCTCCAGCCCGAGCTCGGCCCGGCGCTGCCGCCGGAGGAGCGCAACGTGCCGCTGGCCGAGAAGCTGCGGCTGCTGCGCGCCGGGATCCTGCCCTTCGCCATCTTCTTCTCGATGACGGGGATCTTCCTGATGGGGATCACCAACCTGACGGAGAGCAGCGCCGTCGGCGCGCTGGCCTCGACCGTCGCGGCCTGGTGGCGCGGGCGGCTGTCGTGGAAGATCGTCGACGCGATCGTGCGCCAGACGCTGGCGATCAGCGCGATGTTCCTGTGGATCATCCTCGCGGCGCTCTGCTTCAGCTCGGTCTTCGACGGGCTGGGCGCCGGCCGCGCGCTGGCGAAGCTCTTCGTCGAGGGCTGGGGGCTCAGCCCTTGGGAGATCCTGCTGATGATGCAGCTCTCCTTCATCATCATGGGGATGTTCCTCGACGACACCGCGATGCTGGTGATCGTCGCGCCGCTCTACGTGCCGCTGGTCATCCAGCTCGGCTTCAACCCGGTCTGGTACGGCATTCTCTACACGATCACCTGCCAGATCGCCTACATAACGCCGCCCTTCGGCTACAACCTGTTCCTGATGCGCGCGATGGCGCCGCCGGAAGTGACGTTGCCGGACATCTACCGTTCGATCGTGCCGTTCACGGCCCTGATGATCCTCTGCCTGGGGTTGATCATCGTGTTCCCGCAGATCGCCCTCTGGCTGCCGGAGAACTTCGACCTTCGCTGACGACCGACAGAAGAAACAACAGGGAGAAGGAGAACGACCATGACTGACCGCCGCGGATTCCTGAAACGGGCCGGCCTCGCCGGCGCCGGCGCGATCGGCGCCTCCACCCTCGCCGCCCCCTACGTCAAGGCGCAGGCGCCGATAAAGTGGCGCCTCCAGACCTATGCCGGCGCGCCGCTCGGCGCATACGTGATCCAGCCCTCGATCGAGGCGTTCAACAAGGCGGCCAACGGCGAGATGGAGATCGAGCTCTATTTCGCCGACCAGCTGGTGCCGCAGGGCGAGCTGTTCCGCGCCGTGCAGCAGGGGACGATCGACGCCGCGCAGTCGGACGACGACTCGATGGGCTCGCCCGCCGACGTCGCGGTGTTCGGGGCGTACTTCCCCTTCGCGACGCTCTACAGCCTCGACGTGCCGGCGCTGTTCCACAACTACGGCCTGAACGAGATCTGGCAGGAGGCCTATGCCGACACCGGCGTGACCTGGCTCGGGGCCGGGGCCTGGGATCCGTGCAACCTCGGCACCACCGTGCCGGTCAAGAGCCTCGCCGACCTGCAGGGCAAGCGCATCTTCACCTTCCCCACCGCGGGGCGGTTCCTGACCCAGTTCGGCGTCGTGCCGGTGACGCTGCCCTGGGAGGATGTCGAGGTCGCCATGCAGACCGGCGAGCTCGACGGCATCTGGTGGTGCGGCGCGACCGAGATCCATTCGGTCGGCTGGTCGAACGTGCTGAAATACTACCTGACCAACAACATCAACGGCGGCTGGATCGGTTCATACTTCGTCAACTCCGAGCGCTGGGCGGAGGTGCCGGAGCATCTGAAGCAGCTCTACCTGCTCAGCATGGACAGCTCGAACTATTACCGCCAGCACTGGTACTGGTGGGGCGAGGCGCACTACCGCACCTCGGGCGACCTGGAGCTGACCACGATTCCGGCCGAGGAATGGGCGACGGTGCAGGCGGCGGCGGAGGTGTTCTGGGACGGCATCGCCGCCGAGAGCGAGCGCAAGGCCAAGGTGGTGCAGATCCTCAAGGACTACGCCGCGGTGATGGAGCGCGCCGGTCCGCCCTATCGTAGCTGACGCGGTCAGCGCCGATCGGGCCGTGCCTCCGGGTCCGGCCCGATCCTCCCGCGGGAGCCCCTTCAGAAGCGGATGCGCAGGCCGATCGTGCCGTACTGCGCGCCGCCCCAGGCGTCGGAAACGAGGCCGAAGATGCCCGAGCGGTGGTGGAAGCGGAAGAGAAGCTCGTATTGCGGGCGACTCGGCAGGGCGAAGGTGATCTCGGGCGCGAAGAAGTGCATCAGCCGCGACCCCTCGCCGTCGTTGGCGCGATCCTGTTCCTTCTCCGAGATGTCGGTGGCGTAGTTGAAGCCGGTCGAGACGGCGGCGGTGGTGACGATGGTCCCGTCCCACGGGAAGCCGCGCCAGCGGAAGAAGAAGGCGCCCCAGACCTCGGTCTCGTCCTGCTCCTTCCAGCGCTGGCCGATGCCGAGCTCGGGCTCGACGTCGACGTGGCGCCAGAGCGTGGCGATGCGGCGCGAGATGGTGGTGGCGACGAGGTAGTCGCCCTCGTAGTCCCAGGTGAACGGCGTTTCGGGGCTGGTGACGAGGACCTGGCCCATCGAGTTGTCGACATACCAGCCGGCATAGACCGCCGTGGCGCAGTTGCCGGCGCAGGGGCCGCGCAACGGGTAGAGCCGGTACCACGAGCCCTCGCCCTCCGCGGCCGCGGCCGCGCAGACCGAGAGCGCCAGGACGAGCCCGGTCAGGAGAAAACGAATCAGGCGAATCGGCAATCTCCGCAGCAGCGACGATTCGCTAGCACACCCGACCCGGTTCGCGGAAGCCGGGACTTGTGAGCGCGTTTGCGGCGGAGGGTGATTCAATCCACCGCATTGCGGTCGGGTGCGAAGTGGATTTCATATGACATCAGACAAACCCAGAGCCGGATCGGACTGCGCGGTGCGGAGGCGGGTCAGCGCGGTCACGGTCAGGTGGAGCGCATCGTGGCGGCCGCCGCGCCAGCGGCGATCAGCGCCGCGCCGCCGGCGCGGTTGACGAGACGGACCGCCTTCGGGCTTGCCGCGAGGCGGCGCGCGCGGGCGGCGAGGATCGCGTAGGCGAAGGCGTTCAGGAACGCGAGCACGACGAACGTCGCCTCGAAGATCGCCATCTGCGGCCAGAACGCTCGTTCAGGGTCGATGAACTGCGGCAGGAAAGCCACGAAGAACACGATGGACTTCGGGTTGAGCGTCGTGACGATCCAGGCATGGGCGAGCATCCGGGCCGGGAAGACCGGGTCGGTGCGGGCCTCGGCGTCCAACGCGGCGCCGGCGCGCCAGAGCTTGATCCCGAGCCAGACGAGGTAGGCGGCGCCGATCCATTTCAGCGCGGTGAAGAGCGCGGCGGAGGATGCGAGCAGGGCGCCGACGCCGAGCATGGAGAGGGTCATGGCGGTGAGGTCGCCCAGCGCGACGCCGGTCGCGACCGGCGCGGCGACCTTCCAGCCGCGGCCGAGCGCGTAGGACACGACGAGGAGGACCGTCGGGCCGGGAATGAGGAGGAGAACGGCGGAGGCGGCGGCGAAGGCGGCCCAGGTCTCGACGCTCATTCAGTCCTCCAGCAGCCGGATGGCGGCGGCGAGGTCGAGCCTGCCTTCATAGAGGGCGCGGCCCGAGATGGCGCCGTCGAGGGGCGCCCCGCTCGCCTTCAGCGCGCGCAGGTCGTCGAGCGAGGAGACGCCGCCCGAGGCGATCACCGGGATCGCCACGGCGCGGGCGAGCGCCGCGGTCGCCGCCACGTTCGGGCCGGCCATGGCGCCGTCGCGCTCGATGTCGGTGTAGACGATCGCGGCGACGCCGGCGTCCTCGAAACGGCGCGCAAGCTCGGTCGCGGTCGTGGCGGTGGTCTCGGCCCAGCCCTCGATCGCGACGCGGCCGTCGCGGGCGTCGATGCCGACGGCGATGCGGCCGGGATGGGCGGCGGCGGCGGCGCGGACGAAGGCGGGGTCGCGCACCGCGGCGGTGCCGAGGATCGCCCGGCGCACGCCACGCGCGAGCCAGCGCTCCAGCGTCGCCATGTCGCGTATGCCGCCGCCGAGCTGCACGGGGACGTCGACGGCGGCGAGGATCGCCTCGACCGCGGCGGCGTTCTTCGGCGCGCCGGCGAAGGCTCCGTCGAGGTCGACGAGATGGAGCCAGCGGCAGCCTGCCGCGACGAAGGTCCGGGCCTGCGCGGCCGGGTCGGTCCCGAACACCGTCGCCGCGGCCATGTCGCCACGCAGCAGGCGGACGCAATGGCCGTCCTTGAGGTCGATGGCGGGGTAGAGGATCATCAGGGCGCGCCTCGTCTCGCGGAACGGGCGCGGCATAGCCGGTTTCGGCCGCGATGCCCAGCGGGCGCTCTATTCCACGGTGACGGACTTCGCGAGATTGCGCGGCTGGTCGACGTCGGTGCCCTTCAGCACGGCCGCGTGATAGGCGAGGAGCTGAACCGGCGCGGCGTAGAGGATCGGCGCCACGAACGGGTCGCAGGCGGGCAGGATCAGCGCCTCGCCGATCTCGCCGGCGTGGGCGGCGCCGGCCGCGTCGGAGAGCAGCACCACCTGGCCGCCCCGCGCCATCACCTCGTGGATGTTCGAGACCGTCTTGTCGAAGAGCGCGTCCGAAGGCGCGAGCGCGACCACCGGGGTCTCCTCGTCGACGAGGGCGATGGGGCCGTGCTTCAGCTCGCCAGCCGCATAACCTTCGGCGTGGATGTAGCTGATCTCCTTCAGCTTCAGCGCGCCTTCGAGCGCAAGCGGATACATGGAGCCGCGCCCGATGAAGAGCACGTCGCGCGCCCGCGAGACGCTGCGGGCGACCTCGGCGACCTGGTGCTCCTGCGCCAGCGCCTGGGCCATGAGCCCGGGCAGGCCGCCGAGGGCGGCGGCGAGCCTCGCCTCCTCGGCCGCGTCGATCGCGCCCCGGGCGCGGGCGGCGGCGATGGCGAGGACGGCGAGGACGAGGAGCTGGCAGGTGAAGGCCTTGGTCGAGGCGACGCCGATCTCCGGCCCGGCGAGGATCGGCAGGGCGAGGTCGCTCTCGCGGGCGATGGTCGACGAGGGGACGTTGATCACCGAGACCACCCGCGCCCCCTGCGCGCGGACGTAGCGCAGCGCGGCGAGCGTGTCGGCGGTCTCGCCCGACTGGCTGACGAAGATCCCCATCGCCCCCGAGCCGAGCGGCGGCTCGCGGTAGCGGAACTCCGAGGCGACCTCGATCTCGACCGGCAGCCGCGCGATGCTCTCGAACCAGTAGCGCGCCACGTGGCAGGCATAGTGCGCCGTGCCGCAGGCGACGAGCGACAGCCGCTCGACGCCCGCGAGGTCGATGCCCTCGGGCAGCGCCACCCGGTCGCGCGAGGGCGAGAGATACTTGCCGAGCGCATTGCCGAGGACGGTCGGCTGCTCGTGGATTTCCTTGGCCATGAAGTGCTTGTAGGGGCCCTTCTCGGCGCTGAACGCCTCGGCCGGCATCGACTGGATCTCGCGCCGGACGGGCGTGCCCGCAGCGTCGAAGATCTCCGCCGAGGTCCGGGTGATGCGGGCGTGGTCGCCCTCCTCGAGATAGGCGATGCGGTTGGTGAGCGGCCCGAGCGCGAGCGCGTCCGAGCCGACGTACATCTCGCCGTCGCCATAGCCGATGGCGAGGGGCGAGCCGCGCCGCGCGACGATGAGCAGGTCGTCCTCGCCCTCGAACAGAAACACCAGCGCGAAGGCGCCTTCGAGCCGCGCCAGCGCCGCGCGCACCGCCGACAGGGGATCGCCGCCGTTCCCGAGCCCCCGGTCGACGAGGTGCGCGACCACCTCGGTGTCGGTCTCGCTCTCGAACGTCCGGCCTTCGGCCTCCATCTCGGCGCGGAGCGCGCGGAAGTTCTCCACGATGCCGTTGTGGACCACCGCCACCCGGCCCGTGGCGTGGGGATGGGCGTTGCGGATCGAGGGCGCGCCGTGCGTCGCCCAGCGGGTGTGCCCGACGCCGGCGCGGCCGCGGATCGGATCCTCGACGAGCAGGTCGGAGAGCGCGATCAGCTTGCCGAGCGCGCGCCGCCGCGCGATGCGTCCCTCGTGGATCGTGGCGATCCCGGCGCTGTCGTAGCCGCGATACTCCAGCCGCTTCAGCGACTCGACGATCAGCGGGGCGACCTCGTGGTTGCCCAGCATTCCGATGATGCCGCACATCTCAGTGAGCTCCCCGCGCCCTGGCGGCGCGCAGCCGCTCCATCAACCGTTGCCCGAGCCCGGCCTTGACCGACTGGCGCGCCCGGCCGAGCGCGAGGCTGCCTTCGGGGACGTCCTCGGTGATCGTCGAGCCGGCCGCGACGACCGCGTGCGCGCCGATGCGCACCGGCGCGACGAGGGCGGCGTTGGAGCCGATGAAGGCCCCGGCGCCGATCTCGGTGCGGTGCTTGAACACGCCGTCGTAGTTGCAGGTGATCGTCCCCGCGCCGATGTTGGCGCGCGCGCCCACGCGGGCGTCGCCGATATAGGTGAGATGGTTCACCTTGGCGCCTTCCTCGACGATGGCGTTCTTGACCTCGACGAAGTTGCCGACGTGGACGTCCTCGGCGAGCTCCGCGCCCGGACGCAGGCGGGCGAAGGGGCCGACGACCGCCCCGCGGCTGACGTGGCAGCCCTCGAGGTGGCAGAAGGCCCGGATCGTGGCGCCGCTCTCGACCGTGACCTCGGGGCCGAAGACGACGTTCGGGCCGATCTCCACGTCGCGACCGATCACGGTGTCGAAGGCGAACCATACCGTCGCGGGGTCCGTCAGCGTCGCGCCGTTCGCCATCGCCTCGGCGCGGGCTCGCGCCTGAAAGGCGGCTTCGGCGCCGGCGAGATCGGCGCGGGAGTTCACGCCGAGCGTCTCGGCCTCCGGGCAGACGATGGCGGCGGCGGCGAGCCCGCGGCGGCGTGCGAGACCCACCACGTCGGTAAGGTAGTACTCGCCCTTGGCGTTGTCGGGCCGCACCTCGCCGAGAAGCCCGAAGAGCAGCGCCCGGTCCGCGGCGACGACGCCGGAGTTGCAGAGCGTGATCGCCTTCTCGGCGGCGGTCGCCTCGCGCGCCTCGACGATCGCCTCGAGCCCGCCGTCGGCGCCGCGGACCAGTCGGCCGTAGCCGCCGGGCTCCGCCGCCTCGAAGCCGAGCACGACGACGGCCGCCCCGCCGATGCGCGCGTCGAGCATCGCCTGCAACGTGTCGGCCTGCACGAAGGGCGTGTCGGCATAGAGCACGACTACGTCGCCGGCGAAGTCGCCGAGCGCCCCGGCCGCTTGCAGGACGGCGTGGCCGGTGCCCTTGCGCTCCGCCTGCACCGCGACCACCGCCTCGGGGGCGATCCCGGCGAGCGCGGCCTCGACCGCCTCGGCGCCGTGGCCGGTGACGACGACGATCCGCTCGGGCCCGAGCGCGCGGGCGGCGGCGAGGGCATGGGCGATCAGCGGCGCGCCGGCGAGACGGTGCAGCGGCTTGGGGATGTCCGAGTTCATGCGCGTGCCCTCGCCGGCGGCGAGCAGGATGACGGCGGTTGGCATGGGCGGTCTCCGGCGCAGTCGGTTTCCGCAGGCTTCTAGCCTGCGCTCGCGGGGCAGGGAAAGGCCGCAAGGCTTCAGATATTGTTTCGCCAGGTTGCTGCGGCCGCGTGGAGGCGCCAGAAGGAGCCCATGCGCCTCGCCGTGTTCGACCTCGACGGCACCCTCGCCGACACCTCGGCCGACCTGATCGCCGCCGCCAATGCCGCGCTCGCCGAGGCGGGCTTCGGCGCGCCGCTCGATCCGGAGGCGGACAAGGTCCACGCCTTCGCCGGCGGACGGGCGATGCTGCGGGCCGGCATGGCGCGCGCGACTGGCGGGTGGGAGGCCGACCGCGTGGAGGCCGGCTATCCGCGCCTCCTCGAAGCCTATGCGGCCGACATCGCCCGTCACACCCGGCTCTATCCCGGCGTCGTGCCGGCGCTGGACGCGCTGGAGGCGGACGGCTGGGGTCTCGCCATCTGCACCAACAAGCCCGCGGCGCTGGCCGAGACGCTGCTGGCGGCGCTGGGGATCCGCCAGCGCTTTCGCGCCATGCTTGGGGCGGACAGCCTCGCGGTGCGCAAGCCCGATCCGCTGCATCTCCTCGAGACGATCGCCCGCGCCGGCGGCACGCGGGAGCGGTCCGTGCTGGTCGGCGACACGGCCAATGACCGCGAGGCCGCGCTCGCGGCGGGGGTGCCCTGCGTCCTCGTCGGCTTCGGACCGGAGGGGGAGGCCGTCGCCGCGATGGAGCCGGAGGCGATGCTCGACGACTATGCCGCGCTGCCCGCGCTTCTCGAGCGCCTGGTTCCCGCCTGATACCGGGCGGGATCATGAAACGACTCGCGGCCCCTTTTGGCCTTTCGCTTTTTTATCGTTTGTACTCAGATAGTTACCCTACCTATCACGCGTGTTAGAGCGTGTTGGCCCGTGTTGCGCCGGGTAACCTGGTGGGCTCGCCGGTATGAGGGCCTTGCCTGCTCCGACCTTCCGCGTGTTGGCTGTGTCTGTGTGCTCGCCGCTTGACTCTCGCCCGGGAGATCCCAGTCTCCGGGGGCTATACGGGCACGACCAGCGATCGGTCGTCACGACCCGGCCGAGGGGGAGACAGACATGGCGGTGATCAACCGGATCGCGGCGTTCGAGGCCGATGCGACCGCCTGGCGGCGTCGGCTGCACGAGATGCCGGAGCTCGATTTCGACCTGTACGAGACGGCGGCCTTCGTCGCGGAGCGGTTGCGCGAGATCGGGGTCGACGAGATGCACGAAGGCATCGCCAGGACCGGGATCGTCGCGCTGATCCGCGGACGTGCGCCGGGGCCGGTCGTCGGGCTGCGCGCCGACATGGACGCGCTGCCGATCGCGGAGGCGGTCGACCGGCCGTGGAAGTCGCGCAATCCCGGGGTGATGCACGCCTGCGGGCATGACGGGCACACCACGATCCTGCTGACCGCGGCGCGCTACCTTGCCGAGACGCGCAACTTCGCCGGCACGGTCGCGCTGATCTTCCAGCCATCGGAGGAGCTGTCCGGGGGCGCGCGGGTGATGGTGGAAGAGGGGATCATGGAGCGCTTCGGCGTCTCGCGGGTCTTCGGCCTCCACAACTCGCCGGGCGTCGAGCTCGGCCGGATTGAGACCCGGCCCGGGGCGATCATGGCGGCCGCCGACCAGTTCGACATCACCCTGACCGGGCGCGGCGGCCATGCCGCCCACCCGCACGACTGCGTTGATCCGGTGGCGGCGGCGCTGTCGCTCGGCCAGGCGCTGCTGGCGATCCCGGCGCGGCGCGTCGACCCGATCCGCTCGGGCGTGCTGTCGCTCACGGTGATCCATGCCGGGGACGCGACCAACGTGGTGCCGGCGACGGCGCGGCTCGCGGGCACGGTGCGCACCCTCGACGCGGCCGAGCGCGAGCTGATCGCCGACGCGGTGGCGTCGGCGACATCGGCGATCGGCGCGGCCTTCGGCGTCGAGGCGAAGCTCGACTACGAGTTCGGCTATCCGGTGACGCGCAACGATCCCGACGAGGCGGCCTTCGCCGCCCGGGTGGCACGCGAGGTCGTCGGCGCGGCGAACGTCGACGCGGACCGCCGGCCCGAGATGGGGTCGGAGGACTTCTCCTACATGCTGGAGGCGCGGCCGGGGGCCTATGTCTTCGTCGGGGCCGGCCCGGGCGCGGGCCTGCACCATCCCGCCTACGACTACAACGACGCGGTGACCCCGATCGCGGCGTCCTTCCTTGCCCGGCTGGTGGAGACGGCCCTGCCGATCGAGGGGTAGGGCAGGGGACGCGTCCGGATCACCGGCGGCGAGGGAACTACGGCTGGCCGCCGAGGTCCTTGGTCCAGCGGCGGTGGAGCCAGAGGTACTGGCCGGGATGGGCGCGGACGTGGCGGGCGAGGCTGTCGTTGACGACCTGCATCATCTCGGCGGGCGTGGTGTGCGGCACCGGCGGGTCGAGCTGGATCGCGATGCTCACGCCGTCCGGCTGGCGGATGCCGCAGCCGGGTATGAGGGGCGCGCCGAACTTCAGCGCCAGGTCCGCGGCGAGCGTCACCGTGGGGGCCGGGCGGCCGAGGAAGTCGAGCCGCGGGGCGCGCCGGTCGTACTGGTCCACGAGGATCGCGGCGAGCCCGCCCGAGCGCAGATGCGCGACCAGGCCGCGCAGGCCGGCGGCGCCCTTGGGCAGCATGGGCCGCCCGCCGATCTCGAGCTGGCGGCGGTAGATCGGCTCCAGCCAGCGGTTGTTGAGGGGACGGTAGACCGCGGCCGCCTCGCGGTGCGTGGCCTTCGCCCAGGCGCGCCCCGCCTCCCACTGGCCGAGATGGCCGCTGACGACAATCGCCGGGCGGCCTTCGCGCGCCGCGGCGGCGACGGCTTCCGCGCCCGGACCCGTCGGCGCGATCCAGGCGCGGGCGGCCTGAAAGTCGGCCATGCAGAAGGTCTCGACGAAGGTCCGCCCGAAGCTGTCGCCGACCTCGGCCGCAATCGCGCGGCGTTCCTTCGCGTCAAGCTCCGGCATCACGTAGCGCAGGTTGGCGTCGACCCGGCCGCGGAGCTTCGGCAGGCCGAGCACGATCCGCCGCCCGAGCCAGCCGCCGAAGCCCAGCCGCGCCCGCCAGGGCAGCGCGCGGACGAGCCCCAGCGACAGCGCCGCAGGCGCGAAGGCGAGCGCCTCGGCGAGGGGGCGGCCGCGGCGGGACACGTTCAGGACTCCGTCACGGCGAGAGCCGTGGCGCGGGGGCGGGATCGCGGAACGCAAGGCATCCGATCACGGGCGCGGTCGCCCGTCCGGCTCAGTGGCGGACGGGGTTGATCATCATGACCATCTGCCGGCCCTCGAGCCGGGGAATGGCCTCGACCTTGCCCAGCTCGCTCACGTCCCCGGCGACGCGCTCGAGCAGCTTGCGGCCCAGGTCGGCGTGGGCCATCTCGCGGCCACGGAAGCGAAGCGTGATCTTGACCTTGTCGCCGCCCTCGAGAAACTTCATCACGGACCGCATCTTGACCTCGTAGTCATGCGTATCCGTGTTGGGGCGGAACTTGATCTCCTTGATCTCGATGACCTTCTGCTTCTTGCGGGCCTCGGATTCCTTTTTCTGGGTCTCGTACTTGTATTTTCCGAAATCCATGATCTTCGCGACGGGCGGCGTCGCGTTCGGAGAGATCTCGACGAGGTCGAGGCCTGCCTGCTCGGCCAGGAGCATCGCCCTTTCGGGCGTGATCAAGCCGATGTTCTCGCCCTCGGCGCCGATGAGACGGATCTCGGGGGCGCGGATGCGGTCATTGACGCGGGGGCCGGTGTCGCGCGTGGGCGGCGCGTTGTGAGGTCTGCGAGCTATGGTTTTCAGGTCCTTCGTATCGTTTCCCGGATGAAAAACCGGGGCACACTGCGCCCCGGAGCGCGTAGGATAGTGCAATCGCGCGTGCAAGTGAAGGGGGCGCGGCGACGGCGCCACGCCTTGCGGCGTCGTTGGCGGCGCGCCGTGATTTCTGTTGCATCGCCACGGGCTCGGCGTTCAGTTCGCGCGATTGGCGCGCGCAGGTGCGCCGCGCCAAAATGTCTGGGAGAGCGCAATGCGCATTCTGATCCTGATCGCGGGCGCCGTCCTCATCGCGCTGGCGCTCTATTTCGGCTTCGGCGCCAAGGAGCCCGAGGCCGCGGCCGAAAAGGCGGGAACTGCGGCCGAGGGCGCTGCGGCTGCCGTCGGCGAGGCGGTCGAGAACGCAGGCGCCGCGGTCGAGAGCGTGGCCGAGGGCGCTGCGACTGCCGCTGGCGAAGCGGTCGAGAAGGCGGGCGACGCCGCCGAGGCCGCGGGCGAGGCGATCAAGGAGGCGGTCGAGGGCGCCCCTGCCGCTCCTGCCGCTCCGGCGGGAAACTGAAGCGCGCCTTCCGGCGGTTCCTCGGCGACGTCAGGGCAGCCGCCGCGGCACGTGCGGCAGCAGGATGGTGAGCAGCCCGAGCAGCGGCAGGAACGACACCACTCTGTAGACGAACGCGATGCCGTGGCTGTCGGCGAACCCCCCGAGCAGCGCCGCCCCGAGCCCGCCGAAGCCGAAGGCGAAGCCGAAGAAGACGCCACCGATCAGCCCCACCCGCCCGGGGACCAACTCCTGGGCGAAGACGACGATCGCCGGGAAGGCCGAGGCGAAGACGAAGCCGATGAGCACGACGAGGATGGCGGTCCAGAACAGCGACGCATATGGCAGCATCAGCGCGAAGGGGATCACGCCGAGGATCGAGAGCCAGATGACGAAGCGCGCCCCGAACCGGTCCCCGATCGGGCCGCCGGCGAACACACCCACGGCGGCCGCGCCGAGGAACAGGAACAGGTAGAGCTGGGCGTCGCGGGTGGAGAGGCCGAACTGGTCGATCACGTAGAAGGTGAAGTAGCTCGACAGGCTCGCCATGTAGACGTTCTTCGTCGCCGTCAGCAGGACGAGGAGCCCGAGCGCGAAGCGCACCCGTGGCGCGGGCAGGGGCAGGGCCTTGCTCGCCGCCGGCGCGCCCGCATTCGCCCGCCGGTGCGCGGCGTACCAGCCGCCCACCCGCGTCAGCGTGACCATCCCGACCATGGCGATGCCGGCGAACCAGGCGACGCTCGGCTGGCCGAGCGGCAGCACGACGAAGGCGGCCAGCAGCGGCCCGATGGCATGGCCGAGGTTGCCCCCGACCTGGAAGAACGACTGCGCGAAGCCGTGCCGCCCGCCGGAGGCCAGCCGCGCCACCCGCGACGCCTCGGGATGGAACACCGCCGAACCGAGGCCGATCAGGCAGGCCGCCAGCACCAGCATCGTGTAGTCATGCGCATGGCCGAGCAGGATCAGCCCGAAGAAGGTGCTCGCCATGCCGACCGGCAGCGAATAGGGCATCGGCCAGCGGTCGGTGACGAGCCCGACGATCGGTTGCAGCAGCGAGGCCGTCACCTGGAAGGCGAAGGTGAGCAGTCCGATCTGCACGAAGTCGAGAGAGTAGTT
The DNA here is from genome assembly GCF_017995835.1 of Amaricoccus sp. GTDB lineage: Bacteria > Pseudomonadota > Alphaproteobacteria > Rhodobacterales > Rhodobacteraceae > Amaricoccus. The sequence goes on along the minus strand of NZ_JAGOID010000001.1, from coordinate 17,174 downwards.
GGCCTTGAGCACCGGATAGAGCGACGCCAGCAGCGACTGCATGATGTCGTTCAGCATGTGGCAGAAGCTCACGGCCACGAGGATCGACACCGCGGTCCTCTCGTAGCGGGCGCTCCCGCCGGCAAGCGCGTCGGCCATCTCGGTTACTCCGGATACGTGATTCGCCCGCACGGCGTCGGCGCGGGCGAATGTCCGCGCGAAACGGTGTGATAGCGCGGTTGCCGCCGCCCGTCTTTCGTGCTGTGGTCTATCTTCTTCGCGATCGGGCCAATGAGGATGTCCCAGGCGACGCCCCGCATGCAGCGCGTGGAGCGCCCGGACGCCGTGCTCCACCTCCTCGACGAGCAGGCCCCCGCCGGGCACCGCGCGCCGCGGCACAGCCACGACCGCACCCAGTTCCTGTGCGTGCTCGCGGGGCTCGCTGCGGTGACGACCGATCGCGGCCGCTGGATGGTGCCGCCCGGCCATGCGCTGCGCATTCCGCACGGGCTCGAGCATGAGGTCGAGATGCTGAGCGAGGTCGACGTGACCTCGCTCTACCTGCCCCCGCGCGCCGACGAGCCCGTCGACGAGGCCCCCAGCGTGCGGGCGATCTCGCCGCTTGCCCGCAGCCTGATCGAGGAGGCGATCCGGCTCGGCGACGCCCCGGAGGGCGACCGCAAGGCGACGCTGGTCTATGCGCTTCTCGCCGAGGAGGCGGCGGCGCTGCCGGTGCGTCCGCTCGGCCTGCCGTTCCCGTCCGACCCGCGCCTCGCCGCGCTCTGTCGCGGCTTCATGCGCGATCCCTCGACGGAAGCGCGGATCGACGACTGGGCGGCGGCGCTGGCGATGAGCCGGCGGACCTTCACCCGCTTCTTCGCCCGGCAGACCGGCGCGGGCTTCGCCACCTGGCGCCAGCAGGCCAGCATCTTCGCCAGCCTGCCGCACCTCGCCGCCGGCGAGCCGGTGTCGCGCGTCGCCATGCGCGCCGGCTACAGCAACGTCTCCGCCTACACGACGATGTTCCGCAGGATGCTCGGCGCCGCGCCGCGCGACTACGTGCGCGCGCGGCGGCCTACCGGATGATGGCCGCCGTCTGCTCGGCAGGCTCGAAGGCGCGGGCGATCGATTCCGGCACATCCGCCACGACGCCGAAGCGCTCGGTGATCGCGGCTGGTTCCAGCGGCACGTCGCGCACCGCGCGGGTCCCGCTGCCGAGCGGCCCCCGCAGCTCCTGCCCGAGCCGGACGTAAACGGAGCCGGAATTGCCGGCCCAGATCTTCGGCTCGACGAGATCGGGCGGCAGGGCGTAGCTTTCGCCGGTCTCGAGGATGCGCTCGAAGACCACCGTCTTGTCGGCGAGATAGACCCGCACCCAGGCGGCGCGCTCGGCGACGATGGTGATGGCCGGCTCCGCTGCGGCGACGTCGGTGGCCGGAACCGCCGGCGCGCCGGCCGGTTGCGGTCCGAAAGGCGTCGCGGCGGCGCCCTGATGCTGGCCGCCCTCGGCGATGACGCGCGGCCCGCTCCCGGACGCGACCGCCCCCGACCGCGCCGCGGCCGCCTCGGCGGAGGCGAGCAGGCCCACGCTGTCGGGATCGAGTGCTGCGATCGGTCCGTCGCGCGGGGCGAGGATCGGCACCTCGAGTTCCTGGCTGCGGTAAAGCTCGGTCAGCGCCGTCGCGGCGACCGGCTTCGCGAGTTCGGTCAACTCCGGCTCGCCCAGCGAGGGGGTCTCGGGAGCGGCGACCGGCGCGACGGCGGCGAGGGCCGTCGGCGTCTCCTCCACCGGGGCGAACTGCACGCGCTGGATGTTCTGGAGCACGGTCCAGCCGCCCCAGCCCAGCGCGCCGACCACGGCCGCGAGCACGGCAAGCGATCCGAACGCCGAAAGCCCCGCCGCCGACAGGCCGAGCCGCCGCGGCTCGGCAAGCGGAAACCTCGGGAGCCCGATCCTGCTCGCCCCGGGCGTGTCCTGCCGGCCGGACTTGCGCCCCGCGGGCGGCGTCGCGCCGAGGCCGACCGGGTGGCGGAAGCCGCTGTCGGCGCAGAAACGCCCATAGACCTCGTCGGGGTCGCGCCCGAGATAGCGGGCATAGGCGCGCACGTAGCCCGGCACGAAGCTCGGGTTGGGGAACACGCTCGGGTCGGTGTTCTCTATGGCGGAAACGTAGACCGCCTTGATCCGCAGGTCGCGCTGAACGTCGAGCAGCGACTTTCCGAGCGTGGCGCGATCGCCGCGGAGCTCGTCTCCGATCGGAAAGTCGAAGGCGCCGTGACTGGAACTCATACCGTGACTCGTACCCATCCGATCGCCTGCCGAATCCTGCATGCTGCCCAGTGTTTTATGGGGTTCCCGACGAATCGCTTCGCACCGGGCCCTGTTTCCATGCAGGATACCACCATTGCAGGGGAATAGTCAGCCGGAACGCGTTATGGTTGAGGAAACTTTCCCGAACCGGTCCCCGACGGCACACCCTCCGGACGCCTGTCCGTCGCGACCGCCGCGCTTGCCCCGATTCGGCCCGAGAATCAGTAGATGTAGCGGATCTGGTCGGTCCAGTAGTGCTCCATCCGGCGCAGGCTCGCGTTGATGTCGGCGAGCCGCATGTCGCCGAGCACCTCGCGGCTGAGGATGCCGGCGGCGTGGCGCTGGAACAGTTCGGCGATGACGCTACGGATGTGCCGGCCCTTCTCGGTCAGCCGCACCCGTACGGCGCGCCGGTCGACCTCGCAGCGCTGGTGATGCATGTATCCGCATTCGACCAGTTTCTTGAGGTTGTAGCTGACGTTCGAGCCCTGGTAGTAGCCCCGCGTCTTCAGTTCGCCGGCCGTCACCTCGTTGTCGCCGACGTTGAAGAGCAGGAGCGCCTGCACCGAGTTGATGTCGATGATCCCGATGCGCTCGAATTCGTCCTTGACCACGTCGAGCAGGAGGCGGTGCAGCCGTTCGACCATGGAGAGCGTTTCAAGATAGGATCCGAGGAACTCGCCGTCCAGGACGGGTCCGGGAACCTTCGCCACCGAGGCGTGCACGCTCATGATCTCTCTCCGCATGACCCAGTGCGCGGACCGTTGCCCAGATTCCTGTACAACCCGTTAAGATCGGCCTACCCGTCGCCTGCCTTCAGGCCATGCCATGGAACGCGGCGATACGTCCCACGATTGCGTCGAAATGGCCCGGTTGTCCACTGTTGCGACTGATCCACAGATATAGGTCCTGGTCGTTCTCGTGCAACAGGGACTCGAACGCATCGAGTTCGCTCGGCGAAAGCCGCCCGAGCTCCGCGTCGGCGAACGGTCCCAGAAGCAGGTCCGTCTCGCGCATGCCGCGCCGCCACGCCCGGAGCCGCAGCCGCTTGAGCCGGGGATCGGCGTCGGTCACGATGCGCTCCCGTCATTCCCTGCGAGCGCCGCGACGAGCCGCTTCTCCACCCGCGCCATGCGCCCGGCGAGGAGCGTCTGTTCGGCGCGAATCCGGCGCAGCTCGCGCAGGCACGCGGCTGCGTCCGCCGCTGCGGGCCGCGTCTGCGGCGCGGCCGCCCACCGTGGCGCCGGCCCGTCCCCGCTCAGGAGCCAGACCATCGGCGCGTTCAGCGTGGCCGCGAGCATCTGGAGCCGCGTCGCGCGCGGCTCGGCGCGGTCCTCTTCCCAGTTGCGCAGCGTCTGGGGCTTGACCCCCATCCGGCGCGCCAGTTCCGACTGGCTGAGGCCCATGGCCTCCCGCGCATGGCAGAGGCGGTCGCCGAAGGTGGCGGCGGCGTCGCTGAAATCCTCCGGTGGCGCGGCCGCCTCGCGCGGCCCGGTCAGGTCGGGGGGCATGGCCTCTCTCCTTGGGCGGCCGGCTGCCGGACCCTAGGGCACGCCGAACATCATTGCAAACCGGACGCCCGTTCATGGTCTCCCCCGGCCGCGCGCCGCTTCGCGTCGGCCGACGTCCACTCCGAATCCGGACTGCCGGAACGCCTTGGCCAGGTCACGCTCCGACGCCCAGGATGCCGTTGCGTATTCTGGCACGGGCGCGGGCCCCGGAGCGAACGCCGCCGGCCGGGGTGCTGGACAGGGCGAGGCCGGCGGGCGATGGTTGGCGCCGGCGGTAGCCGAGGCCGCTGGCGAGGGCGCGGCATGCAGTTTCCCGACGACCTGAGCGTGGGCGCGATCTTCGTCGGCAGGGTCGCCGCGCACTGGCACGGCAAGCCGCCGAGCGGGATCGTGAAGCTCGCGGTCGTCGGCCGGCAATGGCTGACGGAAACCGGCATCTGCGGGGACGAGCAGGCCGACCCCGCGCATCACGGCGGCCCCGAGAAGGCGGTCCACCACTATGCGGCGGATCACTATCCGTTCTGGGAGCGGGAAATGCCGGATGTCGCCGCCAGGTTCGTGCCAGGCGGCGTCGGCGAGAACGTCTCGACGCGCGGACTGACCGAGGAGATGCTGTGCATCGGCGACGTCATCCGCATCGGCGAGGCGGTCGTCCAGGTGACGCAGGGACGCCAGCCGTGCTGGAAGCTGTCGGCCCATGTCGGGCGCGCGGACATGGCGGCGCGGTTCCAGAAGTCCGGCCGCACCGGCTGGTACTACCGCGTGCTGCGCGAGGGCTTCATTGCGGCCGGCGACGCGATCGCGCTGCTGGAGCGCCCGCAGCCCGACTGGCCGCTGCCGGCGGTGATCGCGGCCCGCTTCGACCCCAAGCTCGACCCCGGGCTCGCGCAGCGGCTGGCGGGGCTCGGGGAACTGTCGGGCTCGTGGCGCGCCGGCTTCGCCCGCAAGTCCGACCCGACCTTTGTCGAGGACACCGGCCCGCGTCTGGCCGGCGGATAGGCGGCGCGGCGCAGGCGGGACAGCGCAGGCTCCCTGCGCCCCGGATCGCACATTGCGGGGCGACAGTGGCGCACTGCTCGCAGATGGGGATGAGGGCCCGGTTGCCTCCGCTGACGCCATCTGGAAGCCGAAGGCGCCATCGCCATGAATCGGACCGCCCGCCCGGCCCAGCCGTTTACCTCTCAATCCCGACTCTTTCCCTTGGCATACGCGTTGTGCATGCGTCGTGCATGCGTCGTGCATTCGACGAATCCCCGTTAATCCTTGAACTCCCGGCCAAAACCGTGATCGAGATCCCACCCGGCTTCATCGTCCGCACCGAGGCCCAAAAGGCCGTCGCCGACAACGGCTACAGCCTGCCGGCGCGAGTTGACCGACGGCCTCGTGCGCCGGCGGCGGATCGACCTTTGCGAAATCGTCAATGCCGAAGTCGACTTCCGCGGCGAGAAGCGCTCGAACGCCACCCATGCCTCGACCACCGATCCGGACGCGCGGCTTTACAGGAAATCATACCGGCGGGCTCATGAAACGACTCGCGGACCCTTTTTTGACCTTTGTGGCTTTTATCGTGTGTACTCAGGTAGTTATCCTATCTATCACGCGTGTTAGCCCGTGTTGCGCCGGGTAGCATGGTAGACTCGCGGGTATCACTCGGCACGGGCGCCTTGCTCTGCTTCATGGGCCATACCCTGTTGGGTTTGAGGCGCATTCCGCCACTGGTCCGAGGAATGCGCCGAAAGGCAACAGCCTGATCGTCCCGGCCGAGCTGACCCGGGCCGACGGCCATGCCGAACGGCAGGCGGCGCTCGCCATGATCCGGCGCCATTCCCCCGGCTCGACCCGTCGCCGGACGCTCGGGGCCGACAAGGGCTACGACAGCGCCGACTTCGTCGCCGATCTCCGACGAGCCCGCGTCACCCCGCATGTCGCGCAAAAGGCCCGCCATTCCGGCATCGACGGCCGGACTCCCCGTCACGAGGGCCATGCAGCAGCGATGCCGCAAGAAGATCGAGGAACCGTTCGGCTGGGCGAAGACCGTGGGCGGCATGACCCAGACCGTCTATCGCGGCGTAGAACGCGTCCGGGCCCGCTTCACCCTCGCGATGGCCGCCTGCAACCTCGCAAGACTCCCCAAGCTGCTCGCAACATGACCAAGGGATGGGCTCCGCGACGAGAGTGACGCCGATCCCGGAAGTCCGCAATGCACAGACATCCGGGAAGTCGTTCTCGCAGAGCAGCTATTTCAGCGGCCAGCTAGAGACCGACCTCGAACCCGGGGAAGGAGGGTGGGATGATCTCGCAGGCAGCGATGTCGGCGATGCGCACGACGCCGCCCGGGCGGCCGACGAGGTCGAGGCCGACATGCGCGTAGAGAGCGCGGGCGTTCCACACGAGGTCGATGCGCGGACCGGGCGTGGTGGAAACGACGAGGCGCAGTTCGACGGCCGCGCCGTCGGCGGGCAGGTCGGCGAGGGGGCCGCGGGCCGGAAGGTCGGCGAGGATGCGGCCGGCGCCGCCGCCCGGGCGGGCGGCGACGCGGGCGCGGGGCAGGGGTCCGGCCAGCGCGCGGAGGCGGAGCCGGATCTCGACCGCCGAGCCCGGGCGGACCGGCAGCTCGCCCATGTAGCGCAGGCGTTCCTCGCGCCTGGTCATGCGGATCTCGAGACAGTCGCCGAGCAGGGGATCGCCGCAGACGATCCGGGCGGCGGACCAGCCCTCGCAGGAGGGGGCTTCCGCCGCGCCGTCGCCGCGCGACCAGTCGGCGAGCCCCTCGACGAAGCGGGGCGGGGTCAGATCGAGGGCGGTGGCGTGGATTGCTGGCATGGACGCTCCCGTCGCCGTCACGCGGCTGTGGGCCGCGTGGACAAGGGGCGGGCGGATAGCATGGCTTCGATTAAGGAGGGGTAAACGCGACGACCGACGGCGCCGACGCCCGGACCGGGCGTGATTCCGGTTGACTGGCCGGCGTTTGCCGGGAGTAGTCATCCTGTTGGAAACGCTTGGAAAACTTTGGCTGGAATGCGGCTGGAGACAGGCTGGAATCAGCCTTGCCACTTCTTTACGGGCTGTTAGCGTGCGGCGTCGCTCAGGCGGGCGCCGCGGCGGGAGGGACGTCGTCGGGGGTGAAGACGCCCTCGGCGTCGGGCTCCATGTCGAGATGGCGCTCGTGGAAGGCGAGCAGCGTGCTGCGGTGGCCGATCGAGACGATGGTCGTGTCCGGCAGGCGTTCGCGCAGCAGGCGGTAGACGTCTTCCTCCATCGACTCGTCGAGCGCCGCGGTCGCCTCGTCGAGGAACAGCCAGTCCGGTCGGGCGAGGAGCGCGCGCACCACGGCGACGCGCTGTTGCTCGCCGCCCGACAGCGCCTGGCTCCACAGGCCGGATTCGTCGAGGCGGGGGATCAGGTGGCCGAGGCCGACGGCGCGCATGGTGTCCGTCATCGCGGCCTCGTCCACGTTGTCCGGGGTCGCCGGATAGGCGAGCGCGCCGCGCAGCGTGCCGAGCGGCAGATAGGCGCGCTGGGGCAGCAGCATCGCGTGCTCGCCCTTCGGTGACACGACCCGGCCGTCGCCGAAGGGCCAGATCCCGGCGATCGCGCGGAAGAGCGTCGATTTCCCCGAGCCGGAGGGGCCGGTCAGGATCGTGCTCTGGCCCGGCGCGAGATCCAGTTCCGGGACGCGGGCGATGGTCCGGCCGTCCGGCAGCCGCAGCGCGAGGTCGCGCACGGAGAGGTCGGCGCCCGCCCCCGCCTCGACGGCGATCGTGCGGGTTCCGGCGGTCGCGCTGGCCTGCACCAGCGCGGCGCGGAAGCCGTTGATGCGGTTCACCGCCGCCTTGTAGAGCGCCAGCGTCTCGTAGAGGTCGAGGAAGATCGAGAAGCCCGACTGCACGCGCGAGAACGCCCCGGCGGTCTGCTGCAGCCCCCCGAGCGAGCCCACGCCGGCGAAATAGGCCGGCGCGACGAGGACGTAAGGGAGCACGTCGGTCATCTGGCTGATCGAGAAGCTGAAGACGCGCAGGTCGCGCGTGGTGCGCACGAGGCTGTAGGTCGCCTCGACCTGGCGGTCGTACTTGTCGTAGAGCGAGTTCCGCTCGGCCTTCTCGCCGCGGAGAAGCGCCACCTGCTCGCTGAATTCGCGCATGCGCGCCATTCCGAAGCGGAAGTCGGCCTCGGTGCGCTCCTTGTTGTAGTTCTTCTGGATCAGCGGCCGGCCGATCAGGTGCCCGACCACGGTGGCGAAGGCCGCGTAGGCGAGGCAGACCCAGACCAGAAAGCCGGGCACGGCCGTCAGCCATTCCAGGAAGGGATGGCCCGCCTCGACGCGGAAGCGGCCGGAGAGATCCCACAGGAGCTGCACGAAGGCGGCGAGGCTGAGGAAGGTCGAGAACAGCGAGGAGGAGATCGAGTAGGTGTTGGTGACGTAGGTGCGGATGTCCTCGGAGATGCGCTGGTCGGGGTTGTCGGCGATCTCGCCGATGAACTGGATGCGGTAGTGGCGCTCGTCCTCCAGCCAGTCGGCGACGTATTCCCGCGACATGTGGCGCCGCCAGCGGATCAGCATGTACTGGCCGAGCAGGTATTCGATCACGGCGAAGACCACCCACTGGCCGGCGAGGAACAGGAAGGTGGTGATGAGGAGCCAGAAGGCGGCCTCGTTCATGTTCTGGAAGCTGTCGAACAGCGCCCCCTGCCAGGTGTTGAACAGGATGAGCAGGTAGGTCTGGACGAAGTTCATCAGGATGATGCCGATGAGGAAGGCCCGCCCGATGCCGCCTTCGGTCAGCCCGAGGCCCGGCAGATAGCGCAGCCGGCTCGGGTCGCGGCTGGAGAAGTAGTGTTCGGAAAGGCCGATCGTCTCGCGGATCAGCGGCAGCCGCGCCATCAGCGTCGCGGCGACGGCGAAGACGGTGAAGGCGAGCGCGAGGAACGGCCGCGGTTGCAGCGTCTGCATCCAGCCCGGCGTCCAGTCCGGCAGCCCGCCGTTGCCGAAGACGATGAAGCCGACGGCAAAGGCGGAGAAGGCGACGGCATAGCCGGCCACGAACATCCGCATGTAGGTGATGATCCCGGCCGCGCGCCAGGTCGCGAGCGCCATGACGACGCCGGACCAGATCACGTATTGCGGCACCGCTTCGGGGCTCGCGACATGGGTTGCCGCCATTCCGGCCGTCAGCGCGGCGACGACGACGCTCAGGAGGATCATGCGGCTCGGGCTCCTACGGGGGTCCGCGAGGTTTGGTTCGGGGCCTGGCCCCTGTCAACGGATGGCCGGTCACGCCTAGGTCACGCCTCATACCGGCGAGTCTACCAGGCCACCCGGCGCAGCACGGGCTAACACGCGTGATAGGTAGGGTAACTAACTGAGTACACACGATAAAAGTGCTAAGGCTCAAAAAGGTCCGCGAGTCGTTTCATGAGCCCGCCGGTATCATCCATCGGCGCGGCCGTCGCGTGCCAATCTCGCCAACTGTCGAAATCAGCGGGACTCTGCGTCCACGGGGTTGGCGCCCGCGACGGGCCGCACGGGGTCAGCTTTGCGCGGCAGGCTCAGCGGCGACGAGATTGCCGGCCAAGGCCGAGTCGATCAGGTCGGCGGTCTCGCGCAGGCCGTAGAGGGCGACGAAGCCGCCGAAGCGGGGGCCCTGCCCGGCGCCGAGGAGCGTCTCGTAGATGGCGGCGAACCAGGCGCGCAGCGGCTCGAAGCCGTGCGCCTTGCCGATGGCGTAGATCTCGTTCTGGATCGCCTCGGCGTCGGCGGGGCCGTCCCAGGCGCGCAGGCGGTCGCGCAATTCGGCGAGCGCGGTCGCCTCGCGGGCGTCGGGGGCGCGGAACCGCTTCGCCGGCTTCACGAAGTCCTGGTAGTAGCGCACTGCATGCGCCGCCGCCGCGTCGAGGCCGGGGTTCGTCTCCGCGCTCGCCTCCGGCGCGTACTTGCGGATGAAGCCCCAGAGCGCGGTCTTGTCCTCGGCGTTGGCGACGCTGGCGAGGTTCAGGAGCATCGAGTAGGCCGCCGCCATGTCGGAGGCGGGCGGATGGCCGGCATGGATGTGCCAGGCCGGGTTTTCCAGCCGCGCCGCGGTCTCCTGCGCCTCCCAGGCGCGCAGGTGGGCGTCGTGCTCGTCCATCGCCTTGGGGATCACGTCGAAGTGGAGCCGCTTGGCCGTCCGCGGCTTGCCGTACATGAAGAGCGCAAGGCTCTCCGGGCTCGCATAGGCGAGCCACTCGTCGATCGAGAGGCCGTTGCCCTTGGACTTCGAGATCTTCTGACCCTTCTCGTCGAGGAACAGCTCGTAGATCATGTGCTGCGGCGCGCGGCCGCCGAGGATCTCGCAGATCCGGTCGTAGATCGGGGCGTTGGTCGCGTGATCCTTGCCGAACATCTCGAAATCGACGTCGAGCGCGGCCCAGCGGGCGCCGAAGTCGGGCTTCCATTGCAGCTTCACCTGGCCGCCGGTGACGGGGAGCGTCGTCTCCTCGCCGTCCTCGTCGTCGAAGGTGATGGTGCCGTTTGCCGCATTCACCTCCTTGAGCGGCACGTAGAGCACGCGGCCGGTCTTGGGCGAGATCGGCAGGAAGCAGGAATAGGTCTGCTGGCGCTCCTCGCGGAGCGAGGCGAGCATGACCTCCATGATCGCGTCGTAGCGTTCGGCGGCGCGGAGCAGGATCGCGTCGAAGCGCCCGGACTTGTAGAAGTCGGTCGCCGAGATGAATTCGTACTCGAAGCCGAAGGTGTCGAGGAAGCGCCGGAGCATGGCGTTGTTGTGAGCGCCGAAGCTCTCGTACTCGCCGAACGGGTCGGGGACCGCGGTGAGCGGCCGCTGGAGGTGCTCGCGCAGCATCTCCGGGTTGGGGACGTTGTCGGGAACCTTGCGCATCCCGTCCATGTCGTCGGAGAAGCAGATCAGCCGGGTGGGGATGTCGGAGATCGCCTCGAAGGCGCGGCGGACCATGGTGGTGCGCGCCACCTCGCCGAAGGTGCCGATATGCGGCAGGCCGGAGGGTCCGTAGCCGGTCTCGAAGAGGACGTGGCCCTTGGCGGGCGGGTTGGCCTCGCAACGGGCGAGGAGCCTGCGCGCCTCCTCGAAGGGCCAGGCTTTTGCTTCCAGCGCCGCGGCGCGCGTTTCGTCCATCGTCCTCTCCTTCGGTCGCGCCGCTTCTAGCCCAGCCGCCGGCCGGAGTCAGGCGCATCGGGGCGCCTGCCGCCGAATTTCGCGGGTCTGGTGCGGCGGCATCGGGGCCGGGTCCGATCGGCGCGGGCGCGGTCGTCGCTCGGGCTTGATCGTACGGCCGCGCACGGGCAGGATCCGGCGAGGCCGTTCGCGAGGGGTCCGATGCGCCTGGTCGCCGTTCTCGCCTTGCTTCTCGCCGCTGGCGCCGCCGCGGCGCAGGGCGTCTGCCCGACCTCGGCGGAGGGCTTCGCCCGGCCGACCGAGACGCGGCCGGTGGACTGGTCCTTCACCGACGGGCCGGACCGCGTTGCGGCAGGTCTGGCGCCGTCGTGGGTGCGGTTCCATGCGCTCGGGGGCGACGACGCGATCTTCGTGGTCGCTCCCGCCGCGAGCGCCACCGTGACGGCGGGGCTCGGCGCCGATGTCGTCGTGGTCTGCGCCTTGCGCGCGCCGTCGCTTCAGATCGTCGTGGGCGAGGACGAGGCGGTGGTCGGCGACGGCGCGCCCGACCGCATCGTGATCGAGCCGGGCGTGTTCCTCGGCGCGCCGCCGGGCGTGACGATCCAGATCATGGTGCAGGGATTCACGGCCGCGCAGGATCGCATCCGGCTGCGCCTGCCGCCGGGGGTGGCCCCGGTGTTCGGGCCGCATCTCGGCGCGACGCTGCGCGCCGGGCCGGTGGAGATCCTGGTCGCTCCCGTGGACGATCCGATGCCGGTCGGGCGCGAGGTCTTCGATATCGAGCAGGCGGTCCCGGCGGCGGCGCCGGCATGGCCGGCGGTCGCGCCGGCCTTCTCCGGCTACGACCCGCGCCTCGGATGCGCGGCGGCGCCGGCGACGCCGGCCACGCCGGAGCGGGAATGGCCGGCGGGGTTCGCGCTCTTCGGCGCCGCGTCGGAACCGCTGCGGATCGAGGTCGCGGACAACGTGGTGGCGCAGGCGAGCGACGCGGCGGACCGATTGCTGCTTTTCGGCGGCGCCATGGTCGCGGCGGGCGCCGGGGCGGATCAGGTCGTGGTCTGCGGCTTCGAGGGCGAGGACTTCGCCGTGGCCGCCGGGCCGGGCTCGGTGCCGGGGCTCGACCTCGACCCCGACACCATCGTGATCGACGCCGGGCGGTTGCAGGGCGCGCCGCGGCGGCTGAGCATCGTGAACCTCAATCCGCTCAACGACCGGGTAGTGGTGCGCGTGCCTCCGGGCTGGAGCCGGTGTTCGAGAAGCCGCGCTTCGGCACGGGCTTCCTGCGCATCGGAACGCTCGAGGTCCGGACCTTGGCGCAGGTCTGGGAGCGAGTCCTCGACTTCGAACTCGACCACGCCGCGTTCGCGATCGACCGGGTCGCCGCCCCTTGAGCGTTCAGGCGGCCGGGAGCCAGACCTCGACGCGGCCGCGGGGCAGGTTACGGTAGCGGCCGGCGAGCGAGAGCGTCGCGAAGGGGGAGCCGAAGGCGGAGCCGAGCGCCTCGGCGAGGCGGGCGGCGCAGGCGGCCTGCTCGGGCCAGTAGAAGCGGACGTCTCCGGCGGTGCGGGCGGCGGCGACGAGGTCGAGCCCCTCGGCGACCGGCCAGCCGGCGGCGAGGAGGAGGTCGCGGGCGGCCGCCGCGCGGGGGCGGTCCGCCTCGGCGACGAACTGGATGAAGACGGTCGGCGGGGCCGCGCCGCAGGCGTCGCCGGGACCGAGCGCCATGGTCGGGGCCGGTTCGTCCGTCGCCGGGGCGGGCGGCGCGACCTGCGGCGTGGGCTCGGCCGACGGGGACGGCGGCGTGGGCGCCATGCCGATCCAGCCGTCGGGGAGGACGACGGCCTCCGGGGGCGGCGGCGCGAGGGCGGCGGCGGCGAGGCGGGTGGCCTCGGCCTGGCACTGGGCCTGGGCGAAGGTGGCGAGGAGCAGACGGCAGTCGGTCCACATCAGCGGGCGGGCGTACCAGGCGAGGTCGGGGCCGAGGCGGGGGCAGTCGGAGGCGGCGCCGCCGTCGCCGGCGGCGGCCACGGCGAGGGTCTGGAGCGCGTCGAGCGAGCTGCCGCCCTGGGCGGCGAGGCGCTCGATCTGGGCGCCGATGGCGTCGCCGATCGGCTTGACGCTGGCCCGCGCCGTCTCGTCGTCGGCGAGGCGGCCGGCTTCGGCGACGTAGTAGCCGAGCGCGGCGCAGAAGGCGTGCTCGGGATAGGTGGCGCGGAACTCGACGAGGGTGCTGTGCGGGTCGGCGCGGAAGGCGGCGAGGTGCTCGGCGTCCTTGGCCTCGTCGACGGCGGCGCGGTTGAGGTCGAGCTGCTTGCGGCGCTGGTCGTCGAAGCCGAACCACAGCGCCGTGGCCGCGGCGATCGCGGCGACGACGACCTGCCACTGTTGGAACAGCGCCGCGAGGTCGCCGAGGATCCCCTTCTTCGCTTCGTCCGCCATGGCCGCCGCCCCCGCGCCGATCGCACGAGGATACACTGACGCCACGCGCCGCGCGAGCGGTTCGATCGCGCCCGTCCCACAGTGGGACGCTGACTATCTATCTGTTATCATTGAGATAAAGTGTTAATCCCGTAGTTATCCACAGGTCAGGCGGCGGCCACGACGATCGGGGCGAAGTCCTCGGCCTTGAGCGAGGCGCCGCCGACGAGGGCGCCGTCGACGTTCGCCACGGCGAAGATCTCGGCGGCGTTGCCCGGCTTGACCGAGCCGCCGTAGAGGAGGCGCACCCCGGCGGCCTCGGCGCCGATGCGCTCGGCGAGGCGGGCGCGCAGGAAGCCGTGCATCTCGCCGATCTCGGCCAGCGACGGGGTGCGGCCGGTTCCGATCGCCCAGACCGGCTCGTAGGCGATGACCAGGTTCGCCGCGGTGGCGCCGTCGGGGATCGAGCCGGCGAGCTGGCGGCCGACGACGTCGAGGGCGTGGCCCGCGTCGCGCTCGGCCTCGGTCTCGCCGACGCAGACAATCGCGACGAGCCCGGCGCGCCAGGCCGCCGCGGCCTTGGCGGCGACGTCGGCGTCGGTCTCGCCGTGGTCGGCGCGGCGTTCGGAATGGCCGACGATCACCGCGGTCGCGCCGGCGTCGGCCAGCATCTCGGCCGCGACGTCGCCGGTATGGGCCCCCGAGGGCCTCGCGTGGCAGTCCTGTCCGCCCACGGGCCAGCCGCGCCCCGCGAGCGCCGCGACGAGCGTCGCCGGCGGGCAGATCAGCACGTCGCAGGCCGGCGACGGCAGCGTCCGGACGAGCGTGTCGAGGACGCCGGTGGAGGCCCGGAGGCCGTTCATCTTCCAGTTGCCGGCGACGAGCTTCTTGCGGGCCATGGCGGGAACTCCGGAACGCGTGTGCGGGATGCCGGGTCCGGGTAGCAGAGGCGCCCGCGGAGGGGAAGGGTCAGGGCCGACCGGCGGGCCCTGGCCCGGAGAAACGCCGGCCGATCGCTCCGAGGGCGAGGAAGGGCTCAGCTGCGCAGAAGCAGGAGGTCGGCGCGCATCCAGAGCAGATAGCAGACCAGCAGCAGCGCCGGGGCGGCCAACTCGGCCGGGGCCGGGCTGCCGGGCGCGGCGAGCGCGCCGCCGATCGCGAGGAGGACGAGGGCGATTGCCGGCAGGCGGCTCGCCACCACGGCGGCGCGGAACGGATCGGGCCAGCGCGCCGCCGGCGCGGCCGGATCGGGCCCCTTGAGGGCGCTGCCGAGCTTTCCGGCCGCATGCAGGAGGCCGGCAGTGGCGGCGAGCAGCGCCTCGCCGATCAGGAAGAGCCCGAGGCCGAGCGCGAGCGCTCCCACCGCCGAAAGGAGATCGCCCCAGCGGTTCAGGCGCGCGTCCGGCGGGAAGCCGTTCGCCCAAGCGCGGTGATAGGCCTCGCCGCCCCAGAAGAAGATCAGCATGGCGACGGTTATGCTGAGCGCGCTGGCGCTACCGGCGAGGTGGTCCCAGGCCGCGCGCGCGCCCTCACTGAGCGTCGGGCCGGAGGCGGCCACCGCCAGCGCGACGCCGCCGGCGAGGCCGAGCGCATTGCCGACGTTGTAGAAACCGCCGGGGCCGGTCATCCGGTCGCGCAGCGGGCGCCAGAGCTGGGGATGGTCGGTGGTGGGAAAAAGGACGTGGAACGCGTTGGTGCGAGGCATGGAATGTCTCCCGCGAGAGTTCGCAATAGCTCGCGCCAAACCCCTCGCGCCGCGGCGGGTCGGGCGCAGTGCTGGGCAAAGTCTCAACCCGACAATTGGACGGCAGACGACGCAATCAACGATTGAAGGTTAGCACGTCTCCCGTGCCGGCGCCACGGGATCGCGCGGGATCAGCGGGCGTCGAACTTGATCGATTCGCCGCAGCCGCAGGCGTCGACGACGTTGGGGTTCTTGAACTTGAACCCGGACTCGATCAGGCCGGACTCGTAGTCGATCTCGGTGCCGAACAGGAACATCTGCGCCATGGGGGCGATCATCACCCTTGCGCCGTTCTGCTCGACCACCGCGTCGTGGGGGCTGACCTCGGAGGCGAACTCCATGGTGTATTCCATGCCGGCGCAACCGCCCTTCTTGAGACCGATGCGCAGGCCCTGCGCGCCCTTCGCCATCAACCGGACGATCTGCGCCTCGGCGGAGGGCGTCAGCGTGATGGGGGGATTGCCGGGGATGCCGAACATTGCGCTCTCTTTCCTGACCGTCCCCACAAGGTAGGCTCTCGGCGGCGGCGCCTCAAGGGGCGAGGGCGTGCGTGGCCGCCTGCGTGACGAAGCCGACGCCGATCGCCCAGGCGAAGCTCGCGAGCGTGCCGATGATGACGTACTCGCTGGCGCGGCGGTCGGAAGCGTCCTTGGCGAGCTCGTTGAAGCGCAGGATCGACTTCGCCGCGATCAGCAGGCCGATGCCGTCGGGCTGGTCGGCGACGAGCAGCATCAGGATCATCAGCCGCTCCAGCCGGCCGATCATCTGGCCGCCGTTCGGCAGGCTCATGTCCTTTTCCGGGTCGTCGGGGAAGTCCTTGAGCCCGTGCATCAGCTCGCGCACCGCATAGCCGCCGGCCCAGACGGCGCAGACGAGCCCCGCGCCGAGCGCCATCGCCTCGGGCAGGCGGGCGAGGCCGGGGAGGCGCTCGATGAGGAAGGGCTGCGCCCAGAGCCCCTGCGCCCAGGTCCCCGGCCAGAGCGAGGCGACGATCCAGATGGCGGCGAGATGCGCGGCCTGGTCGAGCGAGAAGCCGGCGAAGCCGCGCGGCGCGAGCCGGGCCTTGGCCATGTCGGTCAGCCCGTGGGTGATGACGACGGCGAGGATGGGCAGCGGCGCGGGCGGCATGCCGAGGGCGATCCAGCTCGCCGCGGCGACGACGCCGAGATGGGCGGCGAGCGAGGCGGGCCGCGCTTTCGTCCGCGCCATCCGGTCGCTCTGGAGCAGGAAGTCGGCGACGAGATGGCCGAGCACGAGGGCGACGGCGGTCTCTAGCATGGCGCCGCCCCGGCCGGCATCGGGCAATACAACTGATTACGGTTGTGCAGACAATTACAATCTGATGAGGTTGTAACCGAGAAAACAACCGGGACGGATTGTCTCATCCCTCCGCCTCCAGGGCGGCGAGCGCCCGGCGCAGCGCCCAGTCGCCGCCGCGGCTGAGGTGCTTGGCGATCGCCTGCTGCGAGACCCCGTGCTGGGCGGCGAGCCGCTCCTGCGGCTCGTCCCCCGGCGAGAGGGTCGCGACGAGAAGCGCCGCCTGTTTCGCCGTCCAGAGCCGCGAGACCTCGTCGGCGAGGGCGAAGACCGCCCCGATCACGGCGGCCGCCGGCGGCGGGTCGGCCCAGGAGATGGCGATCTGCTGGGCGCGGGCCATGCGGTCGAGGCCGCGCCCGGAGACCTCGAAGGCCGTGCCGCTCGCCGCCGCGAGACCGTCGGGATGCAGGACGCCCGTGCCGACGCCAACCGAGATGCGGGTATCGGCGTCGCGGTCGGTGGCGCGCAGGTGGGCGCGCAGGAAGAGCGCCGCCCGCAGCGCCATCGGTGGGGCCGGGGCGAGGCATTGCCATCCGTCGCCGCGGAAACGGTCGAAGCGGGCGGGCTCGGCCCCTTCCCAGGTCGACATCGCGGCGGCCCCGCCGGCGAGCGCGTCCATGGCCGCGTCGAGCGCCTCGGGCGCCAGGCGGGACGAGCGGATGATGTCGCCGGTCAGGACGGCGAGAGGGCGCGGGGAGGGCGAAGCGGCCTGCGGCATGGCCGCGGACGATGCCGGGCGCAGCACCCGGCGGCAAGCCTCACAT
>NZ_JAGOID010000050.1 GCF_017995835.1 Amaricoccus sp. | reverse complement strand
TCGGCGACCAGTACCGCGCCACCGATTTCGTGTTCCCCGGCAAGGGCACGGTGACGCTGAAATTCGTCGGCGAGGACGGCGTGACCATCGAACGCGAGGTCTTCAAGGCCCCGGTCGGCGGCGTGACGATGGCGATGTACAACCTCGACCAGTCGATCATCGACTTCGCCCGCGCCTCGATGAACTACTCGCTGAACCTCGGCTGGCCGCTCTACCTCTCGACCAAGAACACCATCCTCAAGGCCTATGACGGCCGCTTCAAGGATCTGTTCCAGCAGGTGTTCGACGAGGAGTTCGCCGACGCCTTCAAGAAGAAGGGCATCACCTACGAGCACCGCCTGATCGACGACATGGTCGCCTCGGCGCTCAAGTGGTCGGGCGGCTACGTCTGGGCCTGCAAGAACTACGACGGCGACGTGCAGTCCGACACGGTGGCCCAGGGCTTCGGCTCGCTCGGCCTGATGACCTCGGTGCTGATGACGCCCGACGGCAAGACGGTCGAGGCCGAGGCGGCCCACGGCACGGTGACGCGCCACTACCGCCAGCACCAGAAGGGGCAGGAGACCTCCACCAACTCGGTGGCGTCGATCTACGCCTGGACGGGCGGGCTGAAGCACCGCGCCAAGCTCGACGACAACGCCGAACTCGCCCGCTTTGCCGAGACGCTGGAGAAGGTGACCGTGGCGACCGTCGAGGCCGGCGACATGACCAAGGACCTCGCGCTCCTCGTCGGCCCGGACCAGAAATGGCTGAGCACGACCGGCTTCCTCGACAAGGTCGACCAGAACCTCCAGAAGGCGCTCGGCTGACGCCGATGCGACCCGAGCCGGAGCGGGCGTCCCGGCACGGGGCGCTCGCCGACGCGCAGGGCGTGATCTTCGGGGCCTCGATGGGGGCGCTGGGGATCGCGTTCCTCGCGCATCTCGGGCTCGTCACCGGCCAGACCGCCGGCATCGCGCTGCTCGTCTCGATGGCGACCGGATGGCCGTTCGGTGTGGTGTTTCTCGCGCTCAACCTGCCGTTCATGTGGCTCGCCTGGACCCGCATGGGTCCGGGCTTCACCATCAAGACGCTGCTCTCGGTGGCGCTGGTCTCGCTCCTGACCGCGATGCAGCCGCGCCTCGTCAACTTCGGCCACGTCGATCAGGTCGCCGGCGCGGTGCTCGCCGGCATGATTTCCGGCGCGGGCCTGCTCGCGCTGTTCCGGCACGGGGCGAGCCTCGGCGGCATCGGCGTGCTCGGCGTCTGGCTCCAGGACCGAACCGGCTTCCGGGCCGGCTACACCCAGATGGTCGTGGACGCCGGCGTTTTTGTCGCCGCCCTCGTCATGCTGCCGCTACGCGCGGTCCTGCTGTCGCTCCTCGGGGCGATCGTGCTCAACGCCTGCATCGCCATAAACCATCGCCGCGACTGGTACGTGGCGATCTAGATCGTGTCACGCCTCAGGCGGCTGGGCGTTCCGCAGCTCCGCCCGGAACGTCTCGTAGACGATGGCGAGCAGGATCGGGCCGATGAACAGCCCGATCAGTCCGTAGGCGACGGTGCCGGCGATGACGCCGGCGAAGATCACCAGCGCCGGCGTGGACAGCGAGCGCCCGAGCATCAGCGGCTTCAGCGGCACGTCGAGAAACGCCACCGGAACGAACCAGGCCGTCATCGCCACCGCCGTCGTCGTGTCTTGCGTGAGCCAGGCCCAGGCGAGAAGCGGGATCGTCAGCGGAACGAGCCCGATCTGGACGATGGCGCAGATCAGGGCGGCGAGCGTCAGCAACCCTGCGCCCGGCACATGCGCGACGATCACGCCGGTCCCGAAGAACAACGCCTGTATCGCCGCGACGCCGATCACGCCGCGGGCGACGTTGCGCACCGTGCTGATTGCGACGTCGACGAAACGCGCGCCCCGCTCGCCGACGAAGCGGGTGGTGGCGCGCCGCAGCGCCGCGCCGAGGCTGTCGCCCGGGACGAGCAGGAAACCAGACAGCGCCACCGAGGCGAGGATCACGCCGGCGGTCTCGGCGAAATGCAGCGCCGGCCTCGCGGCGCGTTCGCCCGCCCCGAGGAGCAGGTGGCCATAGCGGCCGACGAAGCCCTCGAGATTGGTGGTGGCGAGCTCCCAGTTCGAGGACACCGCCTGACCCACGAGCGGCAGATCCAGCAGCCAGGACGGCGGGTCGGGCAGGGCGAAATCCGGCGAGCGCGCGTGCCCGGCGAGCCAGGCCGCCGATTCGGCGAGGCTGACCGTCAGCACCGCGAGCGGTCCGAGCGCCACCAGAAGCGCCGCCGCCGTGACCAGCCCGGCGCACACCCCCGGCCGCAGCCGGGTGCGGGCGCGCAGCCACAGGTAGGCCGGATGCGTCACCGCCGCGATCACCGCCGTCCACAGCGCCATGTGCAGGAACGGCCGAAAGAGATCGATCGCCAGCCACGCGAACAGCCCGAGCGCCGCGAGGTGGAGGGCGACGTCAACCGCCAGCCGCTCGGGGCTGCGCGGTGGCGGCAGAGGGGGCGGCGCGTCCTGGGGCATCGTGTCGGGCTGGCTGCGGGTCGCACCACATAAGGTGAGCCGCCCCCTCGTGGCAACGGCCCGCCTTGCCGCCGGGCGCTCGCGGGGCTAGTCGGGCGGCCATGCTGCGTTTCATCGTTCTCTCCATCGCGATCCTCGTCGGCGTCGCCTGGCTCACGCGCTCCACGCGGGCGCGGCAGGCGGTCTGGACGATCCTCGTCGTGCTGGCGGTCTATGCCGTGCTGAAGCTCACGGGCGTGATCGAGGATATCGCGCCGAGCCGGGCGCCGGTTTTGGGGTATCAACATACCCCAAACGCAGCCGACTGATCTGGAAGCGGAATTTCCGCGCTGGCACCGTTGACGCGCAAACGAATCTCCGCCATAAGCCGCGCCTGGCTGCGGATCGGCCGTTTCGCTGTCCGCCGGGAACACGCCGACACGAGAGGCATCCGATGAAGACCTTCAGCGCCAAGCCGGCGGACATCGACAAGAAGTGGATCCTGATCGACGCCGAGGGCGTCGTGCTCGGCCGCCTCGCGTCGCTCGTCGCCATGCGGCTGCGTGGCAAGCACAAGCCGTCGTTCACCCCCCACATGGACATGGGCGACAACGTCATCGTCATCAACGCCGACAAGGTGCAGCTGACGGGCAACAAGCGCGCCGACAAGCGCTACTACTGGCACACCGGCTACCCGGGCGGGATCAAGCACCGCACCGCCGGCCAGATCCTCGAGGGCAAGCACCCGGAGCGCGTGATCGAGAAGGCGGTGGAGCGGATGCTCCCCGGCGGGCCGCTGTCGCGCAAGCAGCTCGGCCACCTGAAGATCTATGCCGGCGGCGAGCACCCGCACGCCGCGCAGAGCCCCGTGGTCCTCGACCTCGCGGGCATGAACCCGAAGAACACCCGGAGCGCCTGATCATGGCCGACGTTCTCTCCTCGCTCGACCAGCTCAAGGACGCCGTCGGCGTCGCCACCCCCGCCGTCGAGGCCGCGCCCGTCCGCGAGCCGCAGCGCGACGCGCTCGGCCGCTCCTACGCCACCGGCAAGCGCAAGGACGCGGTCGCCCGCGTCTGGATCAAGCCGGGCTCCGGCAAGGTCACCGTCAACGGCAAGCCGATGAACGAGTATTTCGCCCGTCCGGTGCTGCAGATGGTCATCGGCCAGGCCTTCTCGGTCGCGGGCGTCGTCGGCGAGTTCGACGTGATGGCCACCGTGAAGGGCGGCGGCCTCTCGGGCCAGGCCGGGGCGGTCAAGCACGGCATCTCCCAGGCGTTGCAGCTCTACGAGCCGTCGCTCCGCGCGTCGCTCAAGGCCGCCGGGTTCCTCACCCGCGACAGCCGCGTCGTCGAGCGCAAGAAGTACGGCAAGCGCAAGGCGCGCCGGAGCTTCCAGTTCTCGAAGCGCTGATCGCCCTTCCGGACGATCCCTTCCCGGAAAACGGAACGGCCGCCCCGAGGGGCGGCCGCTTCCGTTCGTGCCCCGCAACCGGCGGGTTCTGCATGCGGATCATACCGGCGGGCTCATGAAACGACCCGCGGGCCTTTTTTGATCTTTAGCTTTTATCGTTTGTATTCAGGTAGTTACCATATCTATCACGCGTGTTAGCCCGTGTTGCGCCGGGTGGCTTGGCAGACTCGCCGGCATCAGAGGGGCAGGGCAGGTCGCGATCGCATCCCAAGAACAAGACCGGCCGCCCCGGAGGGCGGCCGGCTTTCGTCGTGGTTCCGCGGCAGCGGTGCGGCGGCCGCGCCGCCTCAGCTTGCCGCGGGCTGGGGCTGGGGCTGCGGGTCGGGCCCGACGTTCGGCGCGTCCTCGGCGCCGACGATGAGCGGCAGCATGGAGATCTGTCCGGTCTCCTCGTTCTGCGGCGAGCGCCAATCCAGCGTGTCGAAGGCGCCGCATTCGCCGCAAACCGGCGTCCAGACGGCATGGACGTGGTGGCACTTGCCGCAGACCCACTGCGGCCCCCGCGGCGCGGTGACGGCCTTGGCGAGCCAGCCGCGCACCACTGCGTCCGGCGCTCCCTGTCCACGCTCGATCGCCGCCATGATCGACAGGCTTCGTGTCGTCGGCTCGCTTTCGGCGAGGTCCCCGAGCGCCTTGCGCGCGCCGGGAAAGTCCTCGTCCGCGATCGCGAGCTCGGCGGCGAGGAGCCGGCTCTCGGCGCGGTTCGGGGCAGCCGCGGTCAGCGTCTCGAAGCGCCGGCGTCGGGCGGTCGGGGTCTCGTTCGTCTCCAGCGCCGCGAAGGCGGCGGCGAGGTCCGGGTGCTGGTCCTCGGCCCAGGCGCGGGTGAGCGCCTTCGTCGCCTTGCGGCTCGCCCCCTCCGCCGCATAGGCCTCGGCCGCGAGGGCCGCCGCCGGAACCAGCGTCGGCGCGAGCTTGTTGGCCTGCTTGGCCGCCGCGTGTCCACGCGCCGTGTCGCCCTCGGCGAGCGCCTTGCGGGCGTCGGCGAGCGACAGGATGGCGTCGCGCCGGACGCCGACGTCGCGCGGCATGTGCCGGGCGTGCATCAGCGCGTCGAGCGTCTCGCGCGCCCCGGCCCAGTCGCCGGCGGAGGATTGCAGCTCGAAGAGCGTGCCGAGCAGCGGCTTGTTGTCCGGCCGGAGCGCGAAAGCCTTCTTGGCCAGCGCCAGCGCCACGTCGTTCTGGCCTTCCTCGAGCTTCAGCCGCATGGCGCCGTTCATGCCGGCGAAGCGGCTGCGGTCGTCGGCGAGGAGGCTCGTGTAGCTGTCGAGCGCCTTCTTGCGGTCACCGGACATCTCGGCCGCCTGCGCCTTGACGAGCGCCGTCATCTCGCGCCGCCCGAGCAGCCGCTCGGCCTTCTGCGCCTTGCGCATCGCAAGATCGGGCTCGCCCGAGGCGAGGGCGAGCATGCTGGTCGACAGCGCGTCGACGCCGCGCTGCTGCCTTCCGCGGCTGAAGAAGCGGCTGAGCGCCGTCTCGTCGCCGAAGACGAAGCGGATCACCGCGACGATCAGCCCGACGACGTTGAGCAGGATCACCGCGGCGATCACCAGCACGATCAGCCAGACGACGAACCCGAGCGGGGTGACGGCGAACTCCCGGCCGCCGAACGAGATGGTGACCCCGCCGGGCGTGTCGAGCAGGAACGACGCCCCCCAGGCGAGCGCCGCGGCGACGACGACGAATACGGCGATCTTCAGCAAGGACCAGAGCATCGCGCGCCTCCCCTCAATTCGTCGCCGGAGCGCCGGCCTCGAGCGTGGCCAGTCCCGCCACCGCGTCGGCACGCTGCTGCGCGGCCGCGATCCAGCCTTCCAACGCCGCCTTGGCCTCGCTCGGCAGCTGCTGGGCCTGCGTCAGCGCCGCCGCCAGGTCGTCGCGCTTCAGCGCGTCCTCGACCCGCGACAGCACGGCGTCGGGGTCCATCCCCTCGCGCGGGGCCAGCGACCGGCCCGCGATCTGCGCGTCGAGGAAGGCGCGCGCGCGACCGATGAAGCCTTCGTTCGCCCCGGCCTCGATGCTGGCGCGGATGGCGGCATGGGCGGCCGGCCCGAAGCCGGCCCGCAGCTCGGCCGGCGTCTCGACCCCGTCCGCCGCGGCGCCCGCCAGTCCCTGAGGCACGCTGACGCCGGCCGCGGCGAGACGGTCGATCGCGGGCTGGAACGGCTCGCCGTCCGCGAGCGCCGCCCGAATCGCCGCGATGTCGGCCAGCGCCGCCGCCCGGTCGCGCGCCGCCGTGGCGTTTTCCTGGACGGTCGCGGCCTGCTGCTCGGCCTGGCTCGCGCGCGCTTCCGCAGCGGCGTTCGCCTCGTCGAAGCGCGCGCCGAGACCGGAGACGGATCCGGACAGGCGTCCGACCTCGGCCTTGAGGCCCTGCAACTCGGCCCGGTAGGTGTCGAGGCCCGCAGCTGCGTCGGCGCTCAGGCCGGAGGCGCCGGATTCGATCTGCTGCTTGAGCGTTGCAAGTTCGGTCGTGGCGCCAGCGAGCGCGGTTTCGAGCTTGCCGACGCGGTCTCCGACGTCCCCCGCCTCAGGCCGGGCCAGGTCCTGCCGTACGCCGTCGATCTGTGCGGCGATCTCGGACCGGAGAGCCGCAACAGCGCCTTCCGCGCGGGTCTCCATGGCGCTCGCGTCCGGCAGCGCCGCCATCTGGCCGCGCAGCCCCTCGACCTCGGTCTGGAGCGCGGCGATCCGCGTTTCCGCCTCGCTCGCGCCCGGCGTCAGCCAGGCGGAGACGCCGGACATGCCCGAGGGCAGCAGCGTGGCGATCCGGGGCGCAGCCCAGACTCCGATCCCGGCGCCGACGATGAGGAGCAGCAGCGTCGCAAGCGCCTTGGCGGCGAAGGACCAGCCCTCCTCGTGGAATTCCTCATCGACGACCACCGGTTCGGGACCAGCCGCCGCGGGCGGCGAGCCGTCGGCGGGTTCCGCCTCGCGTTCCGCCGGCGCGTCCGCGTCGCGGTCCTCGCCCCATGGCGACGGCGTGACCGACACATCCTCGGCGGTCGCGGATGGCACCTCGCCGGTCACGGAAGTCGCGGGCCAGGGCGATCCGGAGTCGACCACCTCGCCGACGGGCTCGCTCACCCCGGCCGGGGCCGCATCGCCGAGGGCGGGATCGAACTCGACCGGCGTCTCCGAATCCGGTTCGGGCGGGGTTTCGGCACGCTGCGCCTCCGGCGTGAACGGATCGGCTCCGGTCATCGTCGTCTCGTCGGCGGGAGCCACCCCGGCCTCGTCGGCGCCCGCCGGCGGGACGGCGCCCGTGGTCGGGCCCTCGGATTTCTTTCTCGCCATCTGTCCTTGCACCCCGCACACGCCCCGCCGCACCTGGCGTCCGCGAGGCTCCGGGCCCGGATACTAGGGGAAGCCCCCCGACGGAACAAGGCAGACCGCAGCCCTCAGAGCCCGGCCAGAGCAGTGATCATGCCGGTGCGGTCCGGCCGGGGCGCGATCACCCTCCGCCCGGGTTCGGGCGCATCGTGCGCCGCGTCGGCGTTGGCGCTGAGCGACACCAGCGTCATCTGCGAAAGCGGCCACGAGGCGGCCCGCGCCGCCGCCGCGAAGAGCGCGGCCGAGCGCGGCGAGAAGGCGGTCGCCACCTCGATGGCTCCCGCCGCGAGCAGCGTCGCCGCCTCGGGGGTCGGCGGGACCGCGACCTGGTCGTAAAGCTGGAGCGCCCGCGCCGGGAGGCCGGCCGCGGCAAGTCGTCCGACCAGATCCCCGGCGGCGTGGACGCCCCGGACATGCACCAGATCCCCGGCCCCCGGCCGGGCGCGGGCGAGCGCCAGCCGCGCCAGCGCCTCCACGTCGCCGCCCGCTGATTCCACCGCGAAGCCCGCGGTTCGCGCCGTCTCGGCGGTGATGTCGCCGACGCAGAGCGCGGGCAGGCCGCGCTCCGCGCTCATGGCGGCGAAGATCTCGACCCCGTTCGCCGACGAGAACAGCAGCGCCTGCGCGCCCGCGAGGTCGATCGGAGCCGCCCGCGGCGCGATGGCGAGGAACGGCGCGAGCAGCGGGTCGAACCGGCCGGGCAGGGCCGCCTCCAGCGCGGCGGCGAATGCCCGTCCCTGTGCGCCCGGTCGCGTGACCAGCAGCCTTCGCGCCATGCCCGGCAGGCCCCCTCACTTGCGCACTCCGAGCCACGGGTGCTACGCCCGGTCTCTACGCCACGCAACCGCGGAGTCCGTCCTGGAGCGCGAGATCCTCGTCCTCGGCCTCGAGAGCACCTGCGACGACACCGCCGCGGCGGTCGTGGCGGCGCGGCCGGGCGCGGCGGTCGGCCGCATTCTCGGCCGGACCGCGCGGGGTCAGCGCGACCTCCACGCCGGTTTCGGCGGCGTCGTGCCGGAGATCGCCGCCCGCGCCCATGCCGAGCGCCTCGACGTTGTGGCCGCCGGGGCGCTCGCCGACGCCGGCCTCGGCCTCGACGCGATCGACGCGGTCGCCGTGGCCGCCGGGCCCGGCCTGATCGGCGGCGTCCTCGCCGGCGTGATGTTCGCCAAGGGCCTCGCCGCCGGCCGCGGCCTGCCGCTCGTCGGCGTCAACCACCTCGCCGGGCACGCGCTGACGCCGCGGCTCGTCGAGGACCTGCCGTTTCCCTATCTCGTGCTCCTCGTCTCCGGCGGGCACTGCCAGTTCCTCGCGGTCGACGGGCCGGAGGCGTTCCGTCGCCTCGGCGGCACGATCGACGATGCGCCCGGCGAGGCCTTCGACAAGGTGGCCAAGTTGCTCGGCCTGCCCCAGCCGGGCGGACCGGAGGTCGAGGCCGAGGCTGCCCGGGGCGATCCCGCGCGCTTCGACCTGCCGCGCCCGCTTCTCGACCGCCCGGGCTGCGATCTGTCGTTCTCCGGGCTCAAGACCGCCACGCGCCGCGCCCGCGACCTGCTGGTCGGGGCGCAGGGCGGGTTGACCCGGGCCGACCGCGCCGACCTCTGCGCCGGTTTCCAGGCCGCCGTCGCCGAGACGCTGGCGGAAAAGTCGCGCCGCGCCCTCGCCGCCTTCGCCGCCGACCGGCCGGGCGCGCCCCTCGCCTTCGCCGTCGCCGGGGGCGTCGCCGCCAACGCCGCGATTCGCGCCGGCCTCGCCGCGGTCGCCGCCGAGGCCGGCGCGCGCTTCGTCGCGCCGCCGCTCGACCTCTGCGGCGACAACGGCGCCATCGTCGCCTGGGCCGCGGCCGAGCGCCTCGCGCTCCGCGGTCCCGACGACATGACGCTGGCGGCGCGGCCGCGCTGGCCGCTCGACGCCGCCGCGGCGCCGCTGCTCGGCTCGGGCCGCAAGGGAGCCAAGGCGTGATCGGGGTGATCGGCGCGGGGGCGTTCGGCTCGGCGCTTGCCGCCGTCGAGGCGGCGGCCGGCCGGAAGACCGTGCTCTGGGGTCGCCGCCCGCCCGAGCCGCCGCCGGGCGTCGAGGCCGCGACCGACCTCGGCGCGCTCGCCGGCGCCGAGGCGATCCTGCTCGTCGTGCCGGCGCAGGCGACCGGACCGTTCCTCGCCCGACACGGCGCGGACCTGCCGCCGGGCCCCCTCGTGCTCTGCGCCAAGGGCGTCGACGCCCGGAGCTTCCGCCTCCAGACCGAGATCGCCGCCGCCGCGCTGCCGGACAGGTCGCTCGCCGTGCTGACCGGCCCGGGCTTCGCCGCCGAGATCGCCCGCGGCCTGCCGACCGCGCTCACCCTGGCCTGCGCCGACGCGCAGCTCGGGCCGCGGCTCCAGCACGCGCTTTCCACGCCGCGCCTGCGGCTCTACCTCACCGACGACGTCGTCGGGGCCCAGCTCGGCGGCGCGATCAAGAACGTCGTCGCCATCGGCTGCGGCCTGATCGAGGGGGCGGGGCTCGGCCAGTCCGCCCGCGCGGCGCTGATGACCCGCGGCTTCGCCGAGATGACCCGCCTCGCCGCGGCGCTCGGCGGCCGAGCCGAGACGCTCGCCGGCCTCTCCGGCCTCGGCGACCTCGCGCTGACCTGCGGCTCGACGCTCTCGCGCAACTTCGCGCTCGGCCGGGCGCTCGGGGCCGGCCTGCCGCGACCCGAGGGCACCGTCGAAGGGGTTGCGACCGCGCGCGCCGCCTGCGAACTCGGGGCCCGCCACGGGGTCGAGCTGCCGATCGCCGCCGCGGTGGCCGACGTGCTCGACCGGCGCGCGACGCTCGCCGAGGCGATGGAAGCCCTGCTCGCCCGCCCCCTGAAGGAGGAATGAATGCCGCTCTTCGCCATCATCTGCGACGACAGGCCCGGGGGGCAGGAGATCCGCGCCGCCAACCGCGCCGCGCATCTCGACTATCTCCGCGACACCGGCGTCGTCGTGCTGGCCGGCCCGTTCCAGGACGACGCCGGCGGGATGACCGGCTCGCTTCTCGTCCTCGACGTGGCCGACCGCGCCGCGGCCGAAACCTGGGCGGCGGGAGATCCCTACGCCAGGGCCGGTCTTTTCGCCAGCGTCGCCATCCGTCCCTGGAAGAAGGTGGTGGGCTGACAGGGGCTGATCGAGGCGGCCTTGCGCCCGGTCGCGTCGCCTGCGACGGTCGCGGCCGTGCGGCAGGGAGGAGCGCCAAGATGGCCCGGTGGCTGTTCAAGTCCGAGCCCGAGACCTGGTCCTGGGACATGCAGGTGGCCCGGGGCGACGCCGGCCAGGAATGGGACGGGGTGCGCAACTTCCAGGCCCGCAACAACATGAGGGCGATGCGCAAGGGCGATCTCGGGTTCTTCTACCATTCGGGCGGCGAGCGGGCGATCGTCGGGGTCGTGGAGGTCGTCGCCGAGGCCCACCCGGATTCGACCGCCTCGGACGGCAAGTGGGACTGCGTCGACCTGCGCGCCGTCGCGCCCTTGCCGGCGCCCGTCACCCTCGACGCCTGCAAGGCGGAGCCGCGCCTCGCCGACATGGTGCTGGTGCGCAACTCCCGCCTCTCGGTCCAGCCGGTGAACGACGCGGAATGGACCGTCGTCTGCGAACTCGGCGGCTATCTCCGCTGACGGAACCGCCCGCGCCGCGCGGGCTGCGACTAGTAGAGCCCGCCGCTCGACAACGCGCCGGCCTTGGGCTTGCTCGGCAGCGCGCGGGTGGCGCCGCGCACCTGGACCCGCTCGATCTCGGTCGAGGCGTTCTCGCCCGCGGCGAAGAGCGGCACGTCCTCGCCCATGCGCCAGCCGCCGTCGACGGTCTGGGCGTAGGCGCCGACCGCGATGCGCTCCTGGCCGTCGCGCACGTATTCGGCCTGCACGCCGGCGCCGGAGGCGTCGTCGGACAGGCGCTGGCCGGAGCGACGGTCGACCTTGATCCAGTAGCCGCCCGGCGGCGCGTCCCACTTGACCGGCCCCTGTCCGGCCATCGCGACCTCGATGAACTCCTTGAAGATCGGCGCGCAGAGCGTGCCGCCAAAGGCGCTGTCGCCGAGCGAGCGCGGGTTGTCGTAGCCCATGAAGCACCCCGCAGCGATCCGCGGGGAGTAGCCGATGAACCAGACGTCCTTGGCGTCGTTCGTCGTGCCGGTCTTGCCGGCGAGGTTGAGGCCGAGCTTGCCGACGGTGTTGGCGCCGGTGCCGCGCGCGACGGCGCCCTGGAGCATCGAGGTGATCTGGAAGGCGGTGATCGGGTCCATGATCCGCTCGGCGTTCGCCCGCACGATCGGCTGGGCGGCGGCGGAGATGTCCGGTGCGACGCAGTCCTCGCAGGGGCGGGTGTCGTGGCGATAGATCGTGCGGCCGTAGCGGTCCTGCACCCGGTCGACCAGGGTCGGCGCGACCTGCAGGCCGCCGTTGGCGAACATCGCGTAGGCGGCGACCATGTCGAAGAGCGTCGTCTCGCCGGCGCCGAGCGAGTAGCTGAGGAGCTGCGGCATGTCGTCATAGACGCCGAACCGCTCGGCGTAGTCGGCGACGATGTCCATGCCGACCTGCTGGGCGATGCGGACGGTCATCAGGTTGCGCGACTGCTCGAGACCCGTGCGCATCGGCGCGGGGCCGTAGAACTTCTCGTTGGAGTTCTGCGGTCGCCACAACTCGCCGCCCGAGACCACCTCGATCGGCGCGTCGACCACGATCGTCGCCGGCGAGTAGCCGTTGTCGAGCGCGGCGGCGTAGACGAAGGGCTTGAAGGACGAGCCGGGCTGGCGCAGCGCCTGGGTGGCGCGGTTGAACACGCTCGACTGGTAGGAGAACCCGCCCTGCATGGCGAGCACGCGGCCGGTCTGCGTGTCCATCGCCATGAAGCCGCCCTGGATCTCGGGCACCTGCCGGTAGGACCAGCGCTTGCCGTCGCCGTCCTCGATCTCCTTGACGAGGACGACGTCGCCGACGTCCCAGGTGTCGTCGGGGCCGCGCGACTCGCGGAAGCGGACGCCATCCCGCAGGCGCGCCCACTGGACGTCGGCGAAGGAGAGAAAATGACCGTCCTCGTCCTCGGGCACGTCCTCGATGCCGATCCGGGCCGAGTTCTCGCCGATCGAGAGGATGACGGCGGCGTGCCAGCCTTCGATGTCGCGGGGAACCTGCGTCTCGGCGAGGGCCCTGCGCCAGTTCGCCTCGTCGGTCGGGTCGAAGCCGGTGGGAGCGACCTTGCCGGCGGGTCCGCGATAGACGCGGCGGTCGCGGTCGAACTTCTCCAGCCCGTCGCGCAGCGCCCGGGCGGCGGTGGCCTGCAACTCGGGATCGACCGTCGCGCGGATCGAGAGACCGCCGGTGAACAGCTCCTCGTCGCCGAGCGAGGCGGAGAGCTGGCGGCGGATCTCGTCGGTGAAGTAGTCGCGCGGCGGCATGGCCCGCCGCGCCGAGACGATGGCGCCGCTCTGGACCGTCACCAGATCCTCGGCCTTGGCGGCGTCGGCCTCGGCGCGGGTGACGTAGCCGTTGTCGGCCATCTGGTCGATGACGTAGTTCCGGCGGGCGATGGCGCGCTCCTTCTGGCGCACGGGGTGGAGGTTCGACGGCTCCTTGGGCAGCGCGGCGAGATAGGCGGTCTCGGCCAGCGTCAGCTCCTCGAGCGACTTGGCGAAATAGATCTGGGCCGCCGCGGTGACGCCGTAGCTGTTCTGACCGAGGAAAATCTCGTTGAGATAGAGTTCGAGGATCTTGTCCTTGGTCAGCGTCCCCTCGAGTCGCGTCGCCAGAATGATTTCCTTGATCTTGCGCTCGCCCGAGCGGTCGCCGGTCAGGAGGAAGTTCTTCATCACCTGCTGGGTGATCGTCGAGGCGCCGCGCAGCCGGTCGCCCTGGCTCGCCTGGTAAATGGCGGCGGCGATGCCCAGCGGATCGAAGCCGTGGTGGTGGTAGAAATTCTTGTCCTCGGCCGAGATGAAGGCGTTCCGGATCTGCTCGGGGATCTCGTCGACGGGGGTGAAGATGCGGCGCTCGCGGGCGAATTCGTCCATGAGCTTGCCCTCGCCGGAATAGATGCGGCTGAGCGTCGCCGGCTCGTAGCGGGCGAGCTGCGCGTGGTCGGGCAGATCGCGGCCGTAGATGTAGAACACCCCGGCAAGCACGCCGAGGGCCATGATGGAGCCGATCGCGAGCGAGCTGAAGAGAAAGCCGAAAAATCGCAGGACAAAGCGCAGCACGATTCGAGCCTCAGGGGTTTTGCGGGCAATCTACAGGCAGGGGGGCGAAAGGTCAAAAAACCATCCGTTACCGCCGCGGACCGCCTCCGACCGTCGCCGGCCGCTGCGTCCGTGTCGGCGGCAGGCAGGCGGACGTGGCGCCGTTCGCAACCGCGCCAGCCGGTGAAACCGCGGAAACGCTCGAATTCTTGGCACAAGCCGATTGTCACCGCAGGCCGTTCACGACTATGCTGCACGGATGGACCGCGCCGCGAGGCGCGACCCATGATCGTATTCGTCGCAGGCTCGCGGTATTTGGATGACACGAGACATGGTTATCCGCGAACCCGGCACATCGGCGACAGGCGCTTGCGCCAGACATGACCTTCCGGGGCGCGTGGCCCCGGGCCAGTACAAGGCGTCGCTTCCCGCGACCTGCGGGTGGGGCGCTGGAGTAGAACCGCGGTGAAACGCGCAGGATGCAGAACGAACGCGACGCCGGACCCGAAGCAGGGTCGGGCGCGTTCGGGCGTCGGGCGCGTCCGCCCAATTCCAACCAAACGAACGCACCCGCGGGCGGCTCTTGCCGAGCCGCCCCCGAGGCGCGTCCACGAAAGACGCCATGAGCAAGAAAATGCTGATCGACGCCACCCACGCGGAGGAAACCCGCGTGGTGGTGGTGGATGGAAACAAGGTTGAGGAGTTCGATTTCGAGTCGCTGAACAAGCGACAACTCGCCGGTAACATCTACCTCGCCAAGGTGACGCGCGTCGAGCCGTCGCTTCAGGCGGCCTTCGTCGACTACGGCGGGAACCGTCACGGCTTCCTCGCCTTCTCCGAAGTTCACCCGGACTACTACCAGATTCCCAAGGCCGACCGCGAGGCGCTCCTGCGCGAGGAAGCCGAGGCCGCCCGGCTGGAGGAGGAAGCTCTCGCCAAGCCGAAGTCCCGCGGCCGCGCGCGCGGCGGACGCAAGGCGTCCCAGCCCGCCGTGGTCGAGGCGCCGGTCGCGTCGGTCTCCGGGCCGGCCGAGGACGCAGCGGACGCGCCGGCCGAAGCCGCCGTCGATGTCGCCGCGGATGTCGCCGCCGAGGCCCCGGCGCCCGGGGCCGCCGCGGAGTTCGACGACGCTCCGCCCCCCAACGCCGCTTCGGGCGAGGTCGAGATCGACGTCCAGGAGGAGCCGGCCGAGGATTCCGGCGTGAGCGAGTACGAGAGCCTCGGCGGCGACGACGTCGCCGACGAGCGCGTCGCGCCACGCGCCAAGCCGCGGATGCGGCGCTACAAGATCCAGGAGGTCATCAAGGTCCGGCAGATCTTGCTGGTGCAGGTCGTGAAGGAGGAGCGCGGCAACAAGGGCGCGGCGCTCACCACCTACCTGAGCCTCGCGGGACGCTACTGCGTGCTGATGCCGAACACCGCCCGGGGCGGCGGGATCTCCCGCAAGATCACCAACGCCGCCGACCGCAAGAAGCTCAAGGAGATATCCTCCTCGATCACCGTGCCCGAGGGCGCGGGCCTGATCATCCGCACCGCCGGCGCGAGTCGCACCAAGACCGAGATCAAGCGCGACTACGAGTACCTCCTGCGCCAGTGGGAGCAGATCCGCGATCTCACGCTGAAGTCCATCGCCCCCGCCCCGATCTACGAGGAGGGCAGCCTCATCAAGCGGGCGATCCGCGACCTCTACAGCCGCGAGATGGACGAGATCCTCGTCGACGGCGAACGCGGCTACCGTGAGGCCAAGGACTACATGAAGATGCTCATGCCTTCGCACGCGAAGAACGTGAAGCATTACGCCGACCCGCTGCCGCTGTTCTCGCGCTTCCAGGTCGAGAGCTATCTCTCCGCGATGTTCAACCCGGTCGTCCAGCTGAAGTCCGGGGGCTACATCGTCATCGCTGTGACCGAGGCGCTGGTGGCGATCGACGTCAACTCGGGCCGGGCGACGCGCGAGTCCTCGATCGAGGACACCGCGCTCAAGACCAACCTCGAGGCGGCCGAGGAGGCGGCGCGGCAGATGCGGCTGCGCGACCTCGCCGGGCTCATCGTCATCGACTTCATCGACATGGAGGACCGCAAGAACAACGCGGCCGTCGAGAAGAAGCTGAAGGAGAAGCTGAAGAGCGACCGCGCCCGCATCCAGCTCGGGCGCATCTCGGGCTTCGGCCTCCTGGAGATGAGCCGGCAGCGCCTGCGCCCCGGCATGATCGAGGCGACGACGAAGTCCTGTGCGCATTGCCACGGGACCGGCCGCGTGCGTTCCGACGATTCGATGGCGCTGGCGCTCCTGCGCGAGGTCGAGGAGGAAGGCGTGCGCGAGCGCTCCAGGGAGGTGCTGATCGCCTGCCCGGTGGAGATCGCCAACTATCTCCTGAACCAGAAGCGCGAGCACATCGCGATGATCGAGGGCCGCTTCGGCCTCTCGGTGCGCATCGAGGGCGATCCTTCGCTGATCAGCCCGGACTACCGGCTGGAACGGTTCAAGACCGCTTCCCGCATCGTTCCGGCGGCGCCGGCCCTGAACCTGCCGAAGGTTGCCTATCCGGAGGCGGACGAGATCGAGGCCGACGTCGAGGCCGAGATCGAGGATGCCGAGGAGACCGCAGAGGAGACCGCCGCCGAGGCCGCCGGGTCGGAGGGGCGCAACGGCAAGCGTCGCCGTCGCCGTCGCCGTCGCGGCGGCCGGGGCGAGGGGGAGAACGGCGTCGACCGGACAGCCGAGACCGCCGGCGAGGGCGATGCGGAGAACGCCGCCGAGGCCGCGCCCGTCGCGGCGGCTGGGTCCGCCGAGGCGACCGAGGGCTCCGCCGAGCCGGAGACCGGGACCGAGAAACCCGCCCGCGGCCGGTCCCGGCGCCGGGTCCGCAGCCGCGACGTCGAGTCGGCCGAACAGGAGGACGCGGCCCCGACCGCGCCGCCGCCCTCTCCGTTCGGAGAGGTGATCGAGGCCGCGGAGCCGGAGTCGGAGATCGTCGAGGTCCCCGAAGCCAACGCGCCGCAGCGCCGCGGTCGCCCGCGGGCGCGCGCCGCGGTGATTCCGCCAACTCCGGCGGGCGCGACGGAGCCGGAGACGGAGCCGGTGACCGCGCCGGAGGCGCCACCCGCCGACGCCGCATCCGGCACGCCGGAGCCGGAGCCGGAGCCGGAGCAAGCCGCCACGCCCGCCGAGCCGGCGCCGACCGCATCGGCCGCGCCGGACGTGACCACGCCCATCGAGCCGGAGACGGCCGGTCCGGCCGAGCCCGAGAGGGTTCCCGAGCCGGCGACGACCGGATCGGAGGAGCCGGCGCCGGAGAACCCCAAGCGTCGCGGCTGGTGGTCGCGGGCGCTCGGCGGTTGACGACGCACCGTGGAGGGCGGCCCGACGGGGCCGCCCGCGGACCCGCAAACGGACGCTTCGCCCCATGCGCCTGAGCACGCGCCTCGCCCTCGCCGCCCTGCTGATAGCCGCTCCCGCCCTCGCCGCCGAGACCGGCGCCGGCGGACCGCCCGCCGATGGCCTCGCCGACATCCCCGTCGACGAGTGGACCGCCATGTCCGCCGGCCGCACCCTGACCTACACCATCGGCGGCGAACTCTGGGCGCTCGAGCGCTACGAGGCGGGCTCGAACCGCGTCGGCCTGCAATTCTACGACGGCACGTGTCTGCAAGGCGCCTGGGAATACACGAACTCGCTCTACTGCTTTCACTGGGAGGGTGAGGGCACGTCCTGCTTCCGCCACGCCCGGATGGGCGAGCAGATCCTGATTCTCGAGACCCGCGACGGCATCGAGACCGGAGCCCTGCAACTGATGTCCGGCGTCTCCGACGTCCCGCTCTCCTGCGGGCCCGAGGCGATCAGCTGAACCCGTCACGCCTGGCGCCCGGCGCCAGCCGGTCGAACCCGCCTGAATGCCTCGCGCATTAACGAGTCAATTCCGACTCTTTTGCTTGGCATATGCGTTGTGCATACGTCGTGCATGGAGTGTGCATCGAAGGATCCGCCGTAAACCCTTGACGCCGAAGTCTTCAGACGGAAGCCGTATCACGCCGGTGGAAGCACCGCGCCGGGGTTGAGGATGCCGAGCGGATCGAGGGCCTGCTTGATCGCGCGCATCGCCGCGAGTTTGGCCGGGTCGCCGTAGCGGGCCATGTCCTCGACCTTGATCCGGCCGACGCCGTGCTCGGCCGCGACGGAGCCGCAGAACTCGTGGACGAGATCGTGCACCACGCGCTTCACCGCGTCCTTTACCCCGTCGTAGTCGCCGCGTGGCCGGCCGGCGGCGGGAAAGACGTTGTAGTGCAGATTGCCGTCGCCGAGATGGCCGAAGCAGTTCACCCGCAGGCCCGGGTCGATCGCCGCAATCGCGGCGTCGGCGGCGGCGAGGAAATCCGGCAGCCGCCCCGGAGGCAGCGACACGTCATGGCTCGAGACGGAGCCGATCAGGCGGTTCGCCTCCGGGATGGTCTCGCGCACCGTCCAGAAGGCCCGGCGCTGCGCCTCGTTCTGCGCCACGAGGGCGTCGGTCGCGAGTCCCGCCTCCAGCGCGGCGGCGAGCGCCTCCTCGAGCCGCTCGCCAACCTCGGCGCCGGCCCCGTCGGCCGCCTCGGCAAGAACGATCCAGTCGGATGGCTCCGCCCGGGGGATCGCCACGTGCGGCATCGTCTCGGCGAGGAAGTCGAGCCCGCTGCGATGGACGAGCTCGAAGGCCGAGATCGCCTGGCCGAGCCGCGCGCGCAGGAGCGCGAGAAGCGCCAGCGCCTCCGCCGGGCCGGGAACGGGCGCCCAGGCGGCCGCCGTCTCCGCCGGCAGCGGGTAGAGCCGAAGGCTCGCGCCGGTGATGACGGCGAGCGTGCCTTCCGACCCGACCAGCAGGTGGCGCAGGTCGTAGCCGAGGTTGTCCTTGAGCACGTGGGAGAGCCCGTGCATCACGCTGCCGTCGGCCATCACCGCCTCGACGCCGAGGCAGAGATCGCGGGCATTGCCGTAGCGCAGGACGCCAACCCCGCCGGCGTTTGTGGCGAGAACCCCGCCGATCCGGGCCGAGCCCTCGGACGCGAGCGAGAGCGGGAACAGCCGGCCGCCGTCGCGCGCCGCCTCCTGCACGTCGGCGAGCACGCAGCCCGCGTCCACGACGGCGACCGCGCCGGTCGTGTCGATCTCACGGATGCGGTTCATCCGCTCGAGCGAGAGCAGGATTGGCGCCGGGCCCTCCATCGGCGTGTGCCCGCCGACAAGTCCGGTGCCGCCGCCGAAGGGGACGACGCCGACCCGGGCCTGCGCGGCGAGCCTCACGACGCGCGCGACCTCCTCCGTCGCGCCGGGAAGAACCACGGCGGCGACGCGCCCGTGTCGGCGGCCGCGCGGCTCCTCCAGGTGGTGCGGGTCCGGCGGGCGCACGGAGCCCGGCCCCAGCGCCGTCTCCAGCCGGGCGAGGAAGTCGGGGTCTGCTGCGTTCAACTCGGCCATGGTTCGGATGCCTGCAAGTTGGTTGTGCCGCTGCGGCGGTCGGCGCGCAGGTTGGCATAGAGGACGTGGTCGCGCCAGCGCCCGGCGATCTGCAGGTAGCCGACCGCCACCCCCTCGTGGACGAAGCCGGAGCGCTCCAGAAGCCCGCGCGATGCGACGTTCTCCGGCAGGCAGGCCGCCTCGATGCGGCCGAGGTCGAGCGCCTCGAAGGCGTGTCGCACGACGGCGTCCAGCGCCTCGGTCATGTAGCCCTGCCGGGCGAATGGCGCGCCGATCCAGTATCCGACCTGCGCCGACTGCGAGGGGCCTCGCCGGATGTTGTCGAGGGTGATTGCGCCGAGGAGCCGCGCGTCCGGCCGGCGCACGAGGAACAGCGCCAGGGCGCGGCCTTCGTCCCGCGCCCGTTGCGCCCAGTAGACCCGGGTGCGGAACGCCTTGCGGGTCAGGTGGTCGGCGGACCAGGTCGGCTCCCATGGCCGCAGGAAGGCTTCTCCGTCGCGGCGGAGCGTCGCCCAGGGCACATGGTCGGCCATCTCGGGCAGGCGCAGGACGAGACGGGGCGTCTCGATCGCGAGGCTGACGTGGCGACGGAACGTCAGCACGTCAGGCGGCCATCCTCCGGGCCAGCGCCGCATGGGACGGGGCCTTGCGGATCGGGCCGAGCAGCGCCACGGCCGGCGCGGCGCGGGCGACCAGCGTCTCGGCGAAGCCGCGCACGTCGTCCGCGGTCACGGCGGCGACGCGGGCGAGCGTCTCCTCGATCGGGAGGGGCCGTCCCCAGGTCGCCAGGGTGCGGGCGAGGCGCTCGGCGCGGCCGGCCGGGCTTTCGAGGTTCATCACGTGGCTCGCGGTGATCTGCGCGCGGGCCCGGTCGATCTCCGCGAGCGCGAAACCGTCGGCGGCACGGCGCAATTCGTCAATCGCGACCTCCTCGAGTTCGCGCAGCTTGTCGCCGCCCGTGCCGGCATAGATGGTGATGTGGCCGGTGTCCGCATAGGCGGCGCCATGGGCGCCGACCGTGTAGCAAAGGCCGCGTTTCTCGCGGATCTCCTGAAAGAGCCGCGAGGACATCCCGCCGCCGAGCGCGACCGTGTAGATTTGCGCGGCGTAGACCGCCGGGTCGCGCAGGGCCGGGGCCTCGAAGGCCATGGCGACATGGGCCTGTTCGAGCTTGCGCGACACGCGCCGCTCGCCGGGCGCGAAGCGGGCAGGGGTCACCTCCACGGCCGATCGTCGTTCCAGGCGGCCGAAATTGCGCTCCGCGGCGGCGATGAGCGCGTCGGGGTCGACGGCGCCCGCTGCGGCGATGATCAGCTGGTCCGGCCCGTAGCGCTCGGCGACGAAGCCCGCGAGGTCGTCGCGGCCGAAGGCCGAGACGCGCTCCGGCGCGCCGAGGATGCCGCGGCCGAAGGGTTGGTCGGGATAGGCGACTTCCTGAAGCCAGTCGAAGATCACGTCGTCCGGCGTGTCGAGGCTTATCCCGATCTCCTGCAGGATGACCCCGCGCTCGGTCTCGATGTCGGGCGCGTCGAAGAGCGGATGGAGCAGGATGTCGGCGAGGATGTCGACGGCGCGGCCCACGTCCGCCGCAAGCGTGCGGGCGTAGTAGGCGGTCATTTCCTTGCCGGTATAGGCGTTGATGTAGCCGCCGACGTCCTCGATC
Source organism: Amaricoccus sp. (assembly GCF_017995835.1). GTDB lineage: Bacteria > Pseudomonadota > Alphaproteobacteria > Rhodobacterales > Rhodobacteraceae > Amaricoccus. The sequence goes on along the minus strand of NZ_JAGOID010000050.1, from coordinate 2,940 downwards.
TCCTCGGCGATCTGGCGCGCCGTGCGCGAGGGCGTGCCCTTGAAGGCCATGTGCTCGAGGAAATGCGCGACGCCGTTCTGTTCCGCCCGCTCGTGGCGGCCGCCAGCGGCGACGTAGACGCCGACCGAGGCGGAGAGAAAGCCCGGCATCGGCTCGGCGACCACGCGCAGGCCGTTCGGGAGCGTGTGGAGTTGGGCGTTCATGCGAGTTCCCGCGTGATGAGGGCTTCGATGGAGGCGAGGTCGTTGGCGACGCGGGTCACGCGCTCAGGCCGGTCCATCAGGTCGGCCATGTGCGGCGGCAGGCCGGGCCGCAGGCCGCAGGACGCCTCGACCGCGTCGGGGAACTTGGCGGGATGGGCGGTGGCGAGGATGACCATCGGCGTCCTCGGGTCGCCGCGGCGCTGGCAGGCCGCGTGCACTCCGACGGCGGTGTGCGGGCAGATCACCATGCCGGTGGCGTCATGGACGGCGGCGATGGCGACGGCGGTCTCCTCCTCCGAGGCGCGGGCGCTGTCAAAATCGGCGCGCAGCCGGTCGAGCGCGCCCTGGCTGAGCGCGAAGCCGCCCTTGTCGCGCAGCTCCGCCATCAGCGTGGCGACGGCGGCGCCCTCGCGGTCGTAGAGCTCGAAGAGCAGCCGCTCGAAGTTGGAGCTGACCTGGATGTCCATCGACGGCGAGATCGAGGGCGTCACGCCCTCCTTGACGTGCCGTCCGGTCTCCAGCGTGCGATGGAGGATGTCGTTCCGGTTCGTCCCGATCACCAGCCGGTCGATCGGCAGGCCCATGCGCTTGGCCACATAGCCGGCGAAGACGTCGCCGAAGTTCCCGGTGGGGACCGAGAAGCTGACCTTGCGATGCGGCGCGCCGAGGGCGACGGCGGCGGTGAAGTAGTAGACCGTCTGCGCCAGCACCCGCGCCCAGTTGATCGAGTTCACGCCCGCAAGCCGCGCGCTCTCGCGGAAGGCGTGGTCGTTGAACATGTCCTTCACGCGCGCCTGCGCGTCGTCGAAGTCGCCCGCGATGGCGAGCGCGCGGACGTTCGCCTCGGCGGGCGTCGTCATCTGCCGGCGCTGCACGTCCGAGACCCGGCCATCGGGAAAGAGGATGAAGACGTCAACCCCCTCGCGGCCGCGGAAGGCCTCGATCGCCGCCGAGCCGGTGTCGCCGGAGGTCGCGCCGATGATGGTGATCCGCCGGCCCGACCGTTTCAGGCTCGCCTCGAAGAGCTGGCCGATGAGCTGCATCGCCACGTCCTTGAAGGCGAGCGTCGGCCCGTGGAAGAGCTCCATGATCCAGTCGTTCGGGCCGACCTGAACCAGCGGCGCGCGGGCGACATGATCGAAGCAGGCATAGGCCCGGGCGATGATGCCGCGGAATTCCGCATCCCCGAAGGCGTCGCCGACGAAGGGGCGCATCAGCCGGAACGCCGTTTCCTCGTAGGTGAAGCCGGCGAGGTCGGCGACCTCGTCGTGCGAGAGCGTGGGCCACGTCTCCGGCACATAGAGGCCGCCGTCGAGGGCGAGGCCCGCGAGCATCGCCTCCTCGAAGCCCAGTTTCGGCGCGGCGCCGCGGGTCGAGACGTAGCGCATTCCAGTTCCTTCAGACGGTGCGGCGCTTGATACGCCAAAGCAGATAGCCTGTCATCACTGCCCAGACCGCCGCCAATGAGAACCAGGTGATCGCATACTCCAGATGGTTGTTGGCGATGTTCACTCCGACTGGCAGCGGCTCGGGCCCGGCCGGGTCGTCGGTGGCGGATGCGACGATCATCAACGGCTCGGTCCCGAGCGCCGCGGCCATGGCGGGGACGTCGCGGGCAAGCCAGATGTTCTTTTCGAGGTCCGGCGGGCTGGTCCAGCCGTCCGTCTCGTCCGGCCAGAGCAGCGCGCCCTCGACGCGTATCCGCTCCGGCGGACGAGGCGCCTCCTTGTCGGCGATGGGAACGAAGCCGCGGTCAAGCAGCACCCTGCGCCCGTCCCCGAGCCGCAGCGGGGCGATGATCCGATAGCCGACGCCCCGGGGCGGGGCCGATGTGTAGACGTGAACCTCGCCCGGCTCCAGCGTGCCGGCGACGGCGACATGCAGATACTCGTGCTCGGCCTCGGCCGGGGAGGCCGGGACGTCGCTCGCGGGGGCGCTCATGCGCGCCTCCATCCCCGAAAGGATGGCGCGTTTCCATTCCAGGCGGTGCAGTTGCCACACGCCCAGACAAATCAGGATCGCCACGCCGGCGACGCCGAACGCCAGCGGCGCGATCATCCGGCGGGTCATCACACGGTCCGCGCGGCGAAGGCCGGCGCTCCGCTCCAGGTCATCTCCCAGCGGGCGCCTGGGCGGACGTTCTGGACGATCTGCGGCTCGAAGGCGACGAGGCAGGCGCCGCCGGCCTTGCGCACCGACGGATAGACGAGGCCCCGGGCCCCGCCGGCGCGCAGCTCGCGCGCCAGCGCCTGGCCAAGCGGGTAGGCCGTGTCGGGGTCGGAACCGAGACAGGGTGGCGACGGGCGCACGCCGCGCAGGTCGGGAAACGCGCCAACGAAATCGGCGACCAGCTCCACATAGGTGGCGGTCTCGTGCAGCCAGTCGGCGGCGATCAGTTCGCGCGTCTTGTGGCAGCCCACCTCCTCGATGGAGACGAGCGTCTCGGTCGCGCAGTACCAGGCGCCGCGCCGCTCGTCGTTGAAGCGGTTGCCGCCGGTGCGCGCATAGGAGAAGGCGGCGTTGACCGTGACGTCGCCCCAGGTGCGCAGCGCGCGCTCGCGGGCGCTGTAGGCAAGCTCGCGGGCGTCGAGATCGGGCAGGCCGCCGCGCTCGGCGGCGAGTCGCCCCGAGGTCAGCCCCTCGATCCGGGCGAGGCGGTCGAGATCGTCATCGCTGGCGACGAGCGGCGAGAGGACGGGGGGCTTGTGCCAGGAGCTGGCGATCAGGCGCACGGCGC
>NZ_JAGOID010000136.1 GCF_017995835.1 Amaricoccus sp. | reverse complement strand
CCAGGACAATCGAGAGCAGGCTGATCGAGAAGAAGCCGCTCTCGTCGGCCGCCCGATCGGAGAAGTCGAAGATCGACGTCACCATTTCGTCCAGCGCGCCGTTCAAGGTCGTCGTTGCCGACACGTCGAGAAGGGCAGCGCCGACCGAACTCGGGACATTGGTGAGCATGTCGTAGAAGGGGAGGAACTGGCCCCAGGAGCTCGCCACCGCCAAGATGATCAGGTAGCGCACGCCCCACTTCACGAAGTCGGTCACCCGCAGCGGCACCCACTGCATCATGACGTTGATCCCGAGGAATGCGAGGGACACTAAACCGCCAAGACGGATCGTCGTCGCTATCGGGCCGCCGATATCCACGAACACGCTCTGGGCATAGGTCGCCACTGCGCCATCGACCAGATCGAGCGTGTCCTGAATGTAGGTGGCCATTCTCGTCCTCCGCCAGCAGCTACTTCACCGCGCCGACGCCGCGGCAGTACTGCAAGGCCTCCAGGTGGCCCGTCCCCTTTGCCACCTCGGCGGTGTAGGCGTCGGCGAGCTGCTGGTTGCTGCCGCCGAAGTAGTCGGGCGGAATTGAGGCCTTGATCGCGCTCCAATCCCGTTGGCCGTCCAGACAGCTGATCGTGACGGGCTCTCCCGCGGCGTAAGCCGAGCACAGCTGCCGCGCTTTCTGTGCGTCCCAACGAGCGACATACAGGCTGACGATATTGATGAAGCCTGAGCTCCCACCGACCTGCGCCTTGACCTCCTTCATGGTCCCGAAGCCGTCCTTGCACGCGAAGGAGCCGCCGGCCGCCTGTGCTCCACCGGCCGTCATCAAGACTGCGGCAACCGCCGCTATTTGCCTCGTCCTCATGGGGTTATCCCTCCCGCTCCGACCTTCATGAACTCCCGCGACGCCATCTGCTCGCGGGTCATGAACAGCGCCTGTGCGCCGGTGGCGTTGGCCTGGGCCGAGAGCACCCGCAGGAGCTCGTTCATGACCTGCATCTGCTCGATCTGGACTCGGGTGTTGAAGTCGATCGCCGCCTTGACGTCGGTGTTGGCGTCGATCCGCGGCACCAGCTGGTTGACCCGGGTCATCGCCTCGTTCGCGCGGCTGTAGCTGTCCTCGCCGGTCGCCATCGCCGCGAGCGACGAGCCGCCGAGATTGGCGAGGGCCCGATACTGGACGATGTCCGAGCTGGCGTAGGGGCCGAGCAGGTCGAGCTGGTAGTTGCCCTTTAGCCGCTCGATGGCCGAGGCGAGGCGCGCGGTGTTGCCGAGGATCGGGCTGCCGGTGATGGCGCCGTCGACGATGCCGGTCAGGTTGGTCGCTGCGGCCCGCGCCGCGATGTCCTCGGGCGCGTTCAGGAAGGCACCGATGCCGCGGGCGCCGGTCAGGCTTTCGAGCTGGGACTTCATCGTCGCGAGCTGCTCGGCCTGGGTGGCGATCTGCTCGATCAGCTTGGCAACGCTGGTCGCATCGTAGACCGGCACGCCCTGGGCCGCGGCGCGGTCGACCGGAGCCGCGAGAACGGCAATCGCTGCTGCCGCCGCCAGCGCCACCACCTTGCGGATGCGTCGCGTCATGCCGGCACCGTCCCATCGCCGATCGGCGCCCAGTTGCAGACGCAGGGGCTGGTCTTGTCGGTGTAGCCGGCGCAGCCGGCAAGCGCTGCCGCTGCCAGCGCGATCCAGAGCCACCTCAATCTCGGGCGCATCAGGCAATCTCCTTCCAGAAGTCGGGGCGCTCGTGCCAGCCCTCGGAGGCCCATTCGCCGGCGCCGCCGCCGAGCACCTTCACCAGGGGCCCGAGAGACCGGAGGTCCATGTCGACAATGGCGCTGGCGCCGCCGGAGCGGATCAGCGCCAGCCTCGCCTCGAGCGCGCTGACGCAGGCGAAGTCGAGCTCGCGGTCGCTGAGCGCCAGCGGCGCCAGCTCCTCGGCGGTGTTGCGCGAGTTCGGGTAGAGGATCGTCGTCACCGCGGATTCGAGGATCGAGCCGCCGGCCTTGCTCTCGCGGATGTGGGCGACGCGCTGGGTCAGCAGCACCACTGCGACGTTCTTCTTGCGCATGGTGAGCATCCAGTCCTTCAGACGGCGCTCGAAGTAGGGGTCGTCGAGGAGCTTCCAGGCCTCGTCGAGGACGAGGAGCGTCGGCCGGCTGTCCTCGACCGTCCGCTCGATGCGGCGGAAGACGTAGGAGAGCCAGGCGGTGCGGACGGCGTCGGTGTCGAAGATCTCGGTGAGGTCGAAGCCGGTCACCGGATTGTCGAAGGAGAGGCTGTCGACACCCGCGCCGGAGAAGAGCCAGCCGAAGCTGCCGTCCGCGTCCCAGTCGCCCATGCGGTCGTAGAGCGCGCCGTCATCGTCGACCGAGCGGAACTGCCGGCGGAACGACGCGAGGGTGCGCAAGCCCGGGTCAGTCTCGGCGTTCGCCGCCACCGCCTGGGTGAGCGCCTGGCTCTGGATCGCGGTGAGCGCGCCCTCACGGGAGAGCATTGCCGCCAGCCAGTCCGAGAGCCAGGCGCGGCCGCGGTCGTCGGTCTCTGCAGCAAACGGATTGAACCCCGTCGCCTCGCCGAGCCGAACGGCACTGTAGGCGCCGCCCATGGCGCGGACCGGCATCTCGAGGCCGCGGTCCTTGTCGAAGACGATGACGCGGGCGCCGGTCCGTCGCGCCTGCGCGATCAGGAAGGCAGTGCCGAGGGTCTTGCCCGAGCCGGTCTGGCCGAGCACCAGCGTGTGGCCGACGGTGCGCTCGCCGGCTTTGCCGCCGAGATGGAAGTTGAAGCGGTAAGCACTTGACGAGACAGTCGGAAGGATGGTCACCGCCTCGCCCCACGGCGTCTCCGGCTGCCGAAGGCCTCCGGGCGCGGCGTGGAGCGCGGTGAAGTGGGCGAAGTTCCGCGACGAGACCATCGCCGCGCGGGCGCGATAGCCATGGTTGCCTGGATGCTGGGCGAACCAGGTCGCCCGGGCGCCGATGTCCTCGCGCACGAGCACGCAAGCAGCGCGCTGGCCGGAGGCCCGCACCTGCGCGGCCGCCTCGTCGAGCTCCTCCTCGTCGCGGGCGAACACCGCGATCGAGGCATGGTGCAGCCCGAAAGAGATGCGTCCCGAGGCGAGGTCGTCGGCCGCGTCGATCAGCTGACCGCGGAGCGACGCCGCGGCGTCGTCGGCCGCCCCCATCTGACGCACCGTCCGCCGGATGCGGGCGAGGGCCTCGAACTGCTCGATCGGCGTGAACGAGTGGGTGACGACGCTGTCGAAGTCGAGGTCGAAGTGGTCGAAGATGCCCGGCGCGGTCGAGGGCGGGTAGGCCTTGAGCGAGAAGACCGCGCCGAAGCGCATGTCGGTCGTCGAGGCGCCGGGCACGACGAAGCGATCGCCCTCGAAGCGCACGCTCGAACCGGCGACGAGGTTCGCCACCGGCTCGAAGCTCTGGGGCAGGGGGGTCGGCTCGAAGCGCCCGGTGACGAGCGTCCTGAGGAGCCCGAGCCAGCGCCCGTCGCCGACGGTCAGCCGCTCCGGGCCGGCGACGCCGAGCGTCTCCATCAGGTAGGAGACCGCCTCGTCCAACCGCTCGATCCGGCGGGTGAGGTGGTCGCGCTGCGCCGTCGCCCCCGCGCCGAAGAGCCGGGTCGAGAGCCCGAGGATCTTCTGCGGCCGCAGCACCACGGTCATGAACGAGCGGCGTTCGCGGAGCTCCATGGCGGCGAGCGCCGCCTGCCAGCGGCGATCGACCTCGAAGGCGAAGGGGTCGGCATCGAGCGGGGTGCTGAGCCGCGCGTCGGCGACGAAGGAGACGCGGTGGAGGTGGAAGCCGAGGTCGGGGGTCGCCTGGGCCACCACCGCCTGCACCGCGTCCGCCACGTCGCCGACGAGCACGCTCTCGGCGGTGGCAGCGCCGATCCCGTCGACCGCGAAGGTCGCCATGATCTCGCCGTCGCGCAGCATCAGCACGTCGTCGGTCAGCGCGGTGACGTAGGGCAAGTGCCGGATCAGGAGCGCGTCGTCGGCGCGCTCCTTCGGCTCCAGCCGGCGGCGGGCGAGGCTCTTCACGCTCTCAAGCACGGTACACGACCCCCTTGCCGCGGAGCCAGGCCGCCGGCAGCGGGGTGCGCCGGAGGCTGGTGAAGATCACGTCGAAGATCCGCGGGTCCCAGGCGGCGAGCGCCCGGAGCGCGGCGTAGCCGAGGACCGCGCTGACCGCGAACCAGACGAAGGAGAGCGTGGCGATGAAGCCGCCCATCACCGTCATCGCCAGGATGACGACGTAGGTGAGGGGCAGGCCCGCCATCGAGACGGGCCTCGTCAGCGCCTGGAAGCAGGGCGCGTTCACGCGAACCCACTCAGGATGGTCGCGGCCCCGAACAGCAGCACCAGTCCGACGCAGATCGAGACGGCGAAGCCCATGTTCATCCGCCCGAAGAGGAACATGATGCCGACGGCAGCGAGCGCGACGAGGCCGATCGCCCGGCCGGTGGTGCCGGTCAGCGCCGTGCCGAGCGTCGTGAAGAAGGTGTCGATCGGCGAGAGGTCCTGCGCCATCGCCGGGCCGCCGAGGAGCACCGTGGCGGCGAGGAGCGCCAGCAGCAGCCAGGCGAGCTGGGTGCCGGCGGGCGCGACCGCGGGGAGCCGGAGCCCGACCGCCTTCCGGGTGAGGAGCATTATCTTTTCCATTCGAGCACGGTTCCTTGTGCGGGGGCTGCGAGAGACGCGGGCTCGAGGACGCCGACGTCGTCATCGAGGGCGCTGGAGTCGTCGAGAGCGGTGGCGGTGGCGACCGCGTGCACCGGCGCCGGGCGGCCGGCCTTAGGACGGGCGGCTCCGGCGAGCTCGGCCGCGGCGGTGATCCGGGCGACATAGTCGCGGGTCTCGCGATACGGCGGGACGCCGTGGTACTGCGCGACGCGCTGCGGCCCGGCGTTGTAAGCGGCGAGCGCCAGGTCGACCCGGCCGAACTCGGCGAGCTGCGCCGTCAGGTAGCGCGCGGCGCCATGCAGGTTCGCCATCGGCTCGCCGGCGTCGACGCCGAGAAGCGCCGCTGTCTCCGGCATCAGCTGGCCGAGCCCGCGCGCGCCTTTCGGCGACAGCGCGCGCGGATTGAACCGCGACTCCTGGTCGATCAGAGCGACGAAGAGCCGGACGAAGTCTTCCTCGTCGAGGCCGGCGCCGGCGACCGCGGGATCGGCCGCGTAGACCTCGGCGACACCCTCGGCCATCGGCCGGTAGACGGCGCTGTCGGCATTCCGGGTGGACACCGAGACCAGCTTACCCGCACCCTTACCGGAAACGTTTCTCACATAATACCAATTATCGGCGCGATGCGTATCTGGCGAGACGAGGACGTTCCCCTGTCTGTCGAACTCCCAGACGTCGGCTTGAACCGACCCTCCGGAGAGAAGAAACGAGGCGCAAAGGCCGATGAAAAGCCGCGGCGTCTTCATCATCCGAACCACAGCATGTTGGCGATGAAGACGATCGCCGTCGGCGCCAGCAGCACCCACAGCCGGCGCGGCGGCGGCATGAACGGCGCGACCAACGCCCATTCCCGATCGGTCATGTCGCTTGCATAGCGCGGCGCAGCCCGCCGATACTCCCGGCGAGCGGTTTCAGTCCAAGGCATCCGTGGCTCCGTTCAGTCTGGAAACCGGACAGAATCACAACCTTCTGAAACCGCTCAACTCTTTTGAAGCAGGCTCTCAGCGGGGAAGAACTTTGCCACGCTGTCGCCGCGCTCAAGGAGCCTCATCGCTTCGGAGACAGTGGCAGTCCCGGCGAGAAGCGGCAACCCCTCGTCCTCGCAGGCGTCGAGCAGGGAATCCGTCACCCCGGGCGACACGCCGAAACGCGCGCCCGCGCCCTTCGCCGCCTTCACGTCGGCGGCGGTCAGAAGCGTGCCCGCCCCGACAACGCTCCCCTCGACCTCCGCCATCGCGCGGATCGCGTCCAGCGCCGCCGGGGCGCGGAGAGTGACTTCGAGCACCTTCAGGCCGCCCGCGACGAGGGCCTTTGCCAAGGGTCGGGCATGGACCAGATCCCTGCCGACGATCACCGGAATGACCGGTGCGATGCCGCAGAGGTCGCGGGCGTAGGCCGATGCGTCTTCGGGTTTCATCCGAATAGCTCCAGTTCTTGAGGAGGCCCGATCAAGCCGTCGCGGGGTCGAGGGTGCCGGCGGCATAGCGCCGCGCCATCTCCCCGAGCGGGATCGGGCGAATTCGGTCGGCTTGCCCGGCGGCGCCG
>NZ_JAGOID010000049.1 GCF_017995835.1 Amaricoccus sp. | reverse complement strand
GACCGGCTCGCGCCACGGCGTCTACGACGATCTGCCCTGGATCGCGCCGCTCAAGGCCTTCCTGCGCGCCTGCGTCGCCGAGGGTGTGCCGGTCGTCGGCGTCTGCTTCGGCCACCAGATCCTCGCCGAGGCGCTCGGCGGCAAGGTGGTGAAATCCGATCGCGGCTGGGGCCTCGGCGTGCAGGACTACGAGGTCACCGCGCGCCCGGGCTGGATGGCCGACCTGCCCGACCATTTCGCGGTCAACGCACTGCACCAAGACCAGGTCGTCGCGCTGCCGCCCGACGCCACCGTGCTCGCCCGCTCCGCCCATTGCGACTACGCCGCCCTCGCCTACGGCGATCCGGAGAGCCCCGACGCGATCTCGCTCCAGCCGCATCCGGAGTTCGGACCCGCCTTCATGGACGAACTCCTCGCGCTCCGCGCCGGCACGGCCTTCCCGACCGACGACGCCGACGCCGCCCGCGCGACGCTGGGACGCGAGGTCCACGCCGGCGCCTGGGCCCGGATGATCGTCGACTTCCTCCACCGCGCCGCGGCCGACCGCAACGCCGCCTGATGAGCCGCTCACGCGCCACGGCGCTAGGCTTCGGCGCGATCGGCATGTGGGCGCTGCTCGCGCTTCTGACCGTCTCGGTAGGGCCGGTGCCGCCGTTTCAGCTCACAGCCATCTGCTTCGTCATCGGCGGGACGCTGGGCCTCGGCTGGATCGTCGCCTCGGGCGTGGGCCTCGCGCGGCTGCGCGGCCTGCCGTCGGCGGTCTGGCTGGTCGGCATCGGCGGGCTCTTCGGCTACCATGCCTGCTACTTCACCGCGCTGCGGCTCGCGCCGCCGGCGCAGGCGAGTCTCGTCGCCTATCTCTGGCCGCTCCTGATCGTGCTGTTCTCCGGGCTCCTCCCCGGCGAACGTCTCCACGCCCGGCACGTCCTCGGCGCGGCGATCGCCTTCGCGGGCGCCTGGCTCGTCGTGCTCGGACCCGGCGCGAGCTTTTCGCCCGCCAGCCTGCCCGGCCTCGCCGCCGCGGCGGCCTGCGCGGTGATATGGGCCGGCTATTCCGTGCTCAGCCGCCGGCTCGGCACCGCCCCGACCGAGAGCGTCGCCATCTTCTGCCTCGCGACGGCCGCCCTGTCGGCGCTGGCGCACGTCGCCTTCGAGACCACCGTCTGGCCGCAAGGCGCGATGGCCTGGGCCGCCACGGCGGCGCTCGGCGCCGGACCGGTCGGGCTCGCCTTCTATCTCTGGGATTTTGGCTGCAAGCGCGGAGACATCCAGCTGCTCGGCGTGGGCGCCTATGCCGCCCCGCTCGTGTCGACGCTCTTTCTCGTCGCTGCCGGCGTCGCACGCCCGACGCCGAGCCTCGCTCTCGCCGCGATCCTCATCGCCGGCGGGGCGCTGCTCGCGGCGCGCGCAACGCCCCGGAGGGCCCGCCCTACTGAAGGGCCTGGGACGAAAGACGTTCGATCTCTTCCTTGAGGTGGAGCTTCTTCACCTTCAGCTGCTTGATGCTCAGGTCGTTCGAGCCGGGCTTCGTCTGCTCGGCTTCGATCGCGTCAGACAGGGCCTGATGCTTCTTCCGCAACTCGACGAGGTGGGAGCTCAGGGTCATTCGTTCCTCCTTCACTTTCCGACCAACCGGGTCAGGAAAGCACGAAACGTCCCCCCTGTCACGCAGCCGTCACCGACAATGCGCCACAAGAACCTGCGAGCGGGCCACTCCCGATGCGTGCGCACGAATGTTCACGCGCGCGCTCCGCATGTATCATCCGCCAGCGCCGATTCGCCCCGCAGCACCGCCGCGACCGCCGGCGCATAGCCCTCCCGGCCCCCATCGCCGCCCCCGCCCGCATGCAGCGTCAGCGGCGCGAGCAGCGTCATCGCCGCCTTGCGTCCCTTCACCGCCCGCACCAGCACCCGGGTCGCGGGCTTGCCCTCGCGCGGCAGCGCCGGCAGGACGGCGATCGCCCCTGCCGGGCCGTCCAGCGCCGCGAGAATCGCCGGCAGCCGGGCCGGCAGGTGGACGAGAGCCAGCACACCGCCGGGCCGAAGCCGACGCAGGGCCGCGGCGATCCACGCGTCGACGCCGGTCGCCTCGCGGTTGGCCGCGTCCCGTCCGGCGTCGGGCGCTGCCGCCGACGCGGCGGGATGATAGGGCGGGTTCGTCAGCACCAGATCGAAGGACGCGGCCTTCACCGCCGGCGGCGGCCGCAGCACGTCCCCCTCGTGCCCGACGAAGGCGATCCCGTTCTCCGCCGCGTTGCGCCGCGCGAGGTCCAGATACTCCCCCCGCCGCTCCAGCCCGTGCAGTTCGATCCCGGGCGTCCGCGCGGCGAGGCACAGCCCCGCCGTACCGGCCCCGCAGCCGAGGTCGAGCACCCGCATCCCCGAAGCCGCCGGGGCGAAGGCCGCCAGCAGCACCGGGTCGATCGCGGCCCGGTAGCCCTTGCGCGGCTGCCACAGGCGGATCCGCCCGCCGAGGAAGCCGTCGCAGGTCAGATCCGCCTCGGCGAAGCCGTTCACGGCAGCCGCCCGTCCACCTCGTTGTCGGCGAGAATCGCCCGGGCCCGGAAGGCGTCGCGGTCCGCGACCACCAGGCGCCGGGGAAAAAGACCGATCCCGCCTTCGAGCACGCTCATGTGGACGTCCAGAACGAAGCAGTCTATATCCTCGGCCCGCAGCAGCGCCGTCGAGAAGGCGATGGCCGTCGGATCCGTCGAGCGCAGGACTTCCTTCATGCCCCGTAGCCTATCGAGCGTCCCGGTCGAGGTCGAGAGCGGCCCGAGCCCCTATGACCGGATGCGAGCGGCGCTTGCGGACGACATGGCGCGCGTCGACGCCACGCTGCGCGAGCGGATGGCCTCCCGGCATGCCCCGCGCATCCCCGAGGTCACGGCGCATCTGGTCGAGGCCGGCGGCAAGCGCCTGCGCCCGCTTCTCACCCTCGCCGCCGCCCGCCTCTTCGGCTACGAGGGCGAGAACCACGTGCGGCTCGCCGCCACGGTTGAGTTCATCCACACCGCGACGCTCCTCCACGACGACGTCGTCGACGAGAGCGCGCGCCGCCGCGGTCGCCCCACCGCGAACCTGCTCTGGGACAACAAGTCGAGCGTGCTGGTCGGCGACTATCTCTTCGCCCGCGCCTTCCAGCTCATGGTCGAGCCCGGCTCGATGCGCATCCTCGGGGTGCTGGCCGACGCCGCCGCGACCATCGCCGAGGGCGAGGTGCTGCAACTCACCGCCACAGCGCGCCTCTCCACCAGCGAGGACGTCTATCTCCAGATCGTCCGCGGCAAGACCGCCGCGCTCTTCGCCGCGGCGACCGAGGTCGGGGCGCTGATCGCCAGCGCGCCGGAGCCGCATGTCGCGGCGCTGCGCGACTACGGCGACGCGCTCGGGATCAGCTTCCAGATCGCTGACGACCTGCTCGACTATGGCGGGCTCGGGGCGCGAATCGGCAAGAACGTCGGCGACGACTTCCGCGAGCGCAAGATGTCGCTTCCGGTCATCCGCGCCGTCGCCGCCGCCGACCCTGAGGAGCGCGCATTCTGGCTCCGCACCATCGAGAAGGGCGACCAGGTTCCGGGCGACCTCGATCAGGCGCTGGCGCTCATGGCCCGCCACGGCGCCCTCGAAGGGGCGCGCGCGACCGCCCTGTCCCATTCCGAACGCGCCCGCGCCGCGCTCACCGCCCTGCCCGACAGCCCGATGAAGCGCGACCTCGACGAGCTTGCAGACTACGTGGTCGCCCGCCTGGTCTGACCGACGCCGCCATACCGGCGGGTCTGCCAGGCCGCCCGGCGCAACGCAGGCCAACACGCGCTAACACGCGTGATAGGTAGGTTAACTACCTGAATTCAAACGATAAAAATGCCAAAGGATCAAAAAGGGCCCGCGAGTCGTTTCGTGAGCCCGCCGGTATCATTCCGTCGGCGCCGCCGCGACCCACCAGCCCGGCCGCGCCCGCGCAATGGCGGCCGCTGCGGCCTCGGCCTCGGTCGCGGCCGCAAAGAGACCGAAGCAGGTCGCCCCCGATCCCGACATCCGCGCGAGCAGGCACCCCGCCTGCGCCGCGAGCGCCGCCCGGGCCTCGGCGATCGGCGGGGCGAGGCGGAGCGCCGGCGGTTCGAGGTCATTGCGCTGCCGGACGAGCCACTCGACCAGCGCCGCCGCCCCGAGGCCCCGCGGCGGCGGCTCCAGCGGCGCATTGTCGCGCCGCTCCAGCCCGGCATAGGCGGCCGCGGTGGCGACAGCGACGCCGGGATTGGCGAGGACGAGCCAGAACGCGGGCAGCGTGACCGGATCGAGCGCCTCGCCGACGCCCCGCATCCGCGCCGGCCGGCCGGCGAGGCACACCGGCACGTCCGCGCCGAGCGTCACGGTCGTCGCGGGCGCGGGCGTCGCGACGCCCCAGACCCGGGCGAGCAGTCGCAGCGCCGCCGCCGCGTCGGCCGAGCCGCCCCCGAGCCCCGACGCGACCGGCAACGCCTTGGCGAGCCGAAGCGCCGCTCCCCGCCCCGCCGGCCGGATCATCGCCGCGGCCCGCAGCACCAGGTTCTCCGGCCCCGCGGTCAGTCCTGCGGCGAAAGGCCCCTCGACGGACAGTGTCAGCCTCTCGGCCGGCACGGCCTCCAGCAGGTCGCCGAGGCGCAGGAAGACCACGAGGCTGTCGAGCTCGTGGTAGCCGTCCGCGCGGCGGCCGGTGACGTGGAGCGCGAGGTTGACCTTGGCCGGAGCGAGCTCGCGGAACCCCGCCGGCGCGTCGGCGGGGGCCACCCGCTCAGCCGTCCTGCGGACCGTCCGTGGCGGCGGGCGGCGGCGTCCGCGCCTCCGGCCCCACGGCCTCGAGGCCGCCCGAGAGCTTGGCGCGCAGCCGGTCCATGTCGAGGTCGGGGGCCGGCCCGAAGGACAGCGCGCGCCGCCACTGGAACTCGGCCTCGCGCTTGCGGCCGACCTTCCAGAGCACGTCGCCGAGATGGTCGTTGATGACCGGGTCGACCGGCTCGAGCTCCACCGCGCGCAGCATGTGCGGCAGCGCGTCCTCGTAGCGGCCGAGCCGGAAGAGCACCCAGCCGAGGCTGTCGGTGATATAGCCATCGTCGGGCTGGCCGGCCACGGCCTGCTCGATCAGGGCCAGCGCCTCGTCGAGGTTGCGGCCCTGCTCGACCAGGCTGTAGCCGAGATAGTTCTGCACGCTGGGCTGGCCTGGCTGCAACGCCAGCGCCTCGCGGAAATCCGCCTCCGCCTTCGGCCATTCTCCGGCGCGCTCGTAGGCGATGGCCCGGCTGTAGAACAGGCCCCAGTGCGCCGGCAACGGCGGGCTCAGGAGCGCGATCGTGGCGCTGTAGGCCTTGGCGGCGTCAGCGTAGCGCTCGGCCATGCGCAGCTGATCGGCCAGCGCCGCCTGCACCTCGAGCGAATCCGGGTGCGCCGCGGCCAGCGCCGTCAGCGTGGCGATGCCGGCCTCCGCGTCGCCTGCGGCGCGCTGAGTCTCGGCGCGGCGGATTTCGGCCGTGACGTACCAGGGACTGTCGGCCGGCACCTCGGCGAGGGCGGCGGTGGCGAGATCATAGCGACCCTGACGAGCCAGCGCCTCGGCCGAGACCAGCGAGGCCTCGACGAGGTCGGGCCGGATATACCCGGCGAGGCGCGCATAGACGATGGCGAGCCGGTCGCTGTCGGCCGACCCGAGCCCCTCGGACATGGTCAGGAAAACGTCCGCGGCGCCGTCCTGCGCCCGGGTGATCTGGGTGAACGGCACTTCCTCGCCCGCGGCGAGCCGGTCGCGCAGGTCGACAAGCGCCGTCGAGGGATAGCCGTCGGCCAGCGCCCGGTCGATCACGGCAATGGCGTCGTCGGTCCGGTCGATCTGGGCGAGCGTCTGCGCATGGGCGGCGATGGCGGCGCGGCCGAGGTGCAGCGGTCCGTTCTGCCCGCCCGCGAAGATCGCCTCCGCCGAGACGAAATCTCCGGCGAGCGCCAGCGCCAGCGCCTTGTGATACTGGCCATAGGCCGCCAGCGCCTCGTTCTGGTTCATCGCGTCGAAGCGCGCCTGCGCCTCGACGAAGTCGTCCCGCCCCGCCGCGAGCCAACCGGACAGAAGCCCGACGAAAAGCGGATTCGCGTCCGACCCGGACTTGCCGAGCGTCGCCTCCGCGGCGCCGAAGTCCCCCCGCGCGAGGTCGTCGGCCAGCACGACGAGGAGCCCGACCGGGTTGCCGGGAGCCTTCGCCAGCAGTTCCTTCGCCAGCGTCACCGCCCCGGCCACATCGTTCTCCGCCACCCGCGCCACCGTGGCGTTCTGCATCAGGACCAGATTGCCCGGATCGAGCGCCAGCGCCCGGCCGTAGTAGGCGGCGGCGGTGGCATAGTCGTCCTGTATGTCCGCCTGGGTCGCCGCGAGGTAGGAGCCCGACAGCCCGGCCGCGGCCGCCACCTGCGGCGGCGCTGCGAGGACCGCAGCGGCGGTCACGAGGACGGGGAGGATCTTGGCGCGGTTCAGGGGCAAGAGGGAGCGCTCCACGGCGGCTTGGGGGCGAGGCACTTGGGCTTGGGGCGAGGCATTTGCCCCGAAGCGTAGGACGACGCCGCGGCGGACACAATCCGCGCGGCGCCGCAGCAAGTCACATGTTCGGGTATTGTCACATGTTCGGATAGTTCGGTCCATCGCCGCCCTGCGGCGTGGTCCAGACGATGTTCTGCAACGGATCCTTGATGTCGCAGGTCTTGCAGTGCACGCAGTTCTGGAAGTTGATGACGAAGCGCGGATTTCCGCCGTCCTCGTCGCGCACCACCTCGTAGACCCCCGCCGGGCAGTAGCGTTGCGCCGGCTCGTCGTAGCGCGGCAGGTTGATGTCGATCGGGACGTACGCATCCTTCAGCGTCAGGTGGCAGGGCTGCTCCTCGGAGTGGTTGGTGAAGCTGAACGCCACGTTGGTCAGCCGGTCGAACGAGAGCTTCCCGTCGGGCTTGGGGTAGTCGATCGGCTCGAACCGCGCCGCGCGACCCGTCGCCTCCGCGTCGGTCTTGCCGTGGCTGATCGAGCCGAACGGCGACCAGCCCCCGGTCAGCGACCCGATCCACATGTCGAGCCCCCCGAGCGCCAGCGACGCCGTCAGCCCGAACTTCGACCACAACGGCTTGACGTTGCGGACCGGCTTCAGGTCGCGCCCGATCGGCCCCCCGCGCACCGCCTTCTCGTAGTCCACGAGTTCGTCGCCCGCCCGTCCGGCCTTGATCGCCGCATGGGCGGCCTCGGCCGCGGCGATCCCCGACAGCATCGCGTTGTGGTTGCCCTTGATGCGCGGCACGTTGACCATGCCCGCCGAACAGCCGAGCAGCACGCCCCCCGGGAAGGTCAGTTTCGGCAGCGACTGCCAGCCCCCCTCGGTGATCGCCCGCGCGCCATAGGCGATGCGCCGCCCGCCCTCGAGCAGCGGCGCGATCAGCGGGTGATGCTTGAACCGCTGGAACTCCATGTACGGAAAGAGGTGCGGGTTTTCGTAGTTCAGGTGAACGACGAAGCCCACGTAGACCTGGTTGTCGCCGAGATGGTAGACGAAGGATCCGCCGCCGGCGTTCTTGCCGAGCGGCCAGCCCATCGTGTGCAGGACGAGGCCGGGCTTCGAGACCTCGGGGCGGACCTCCCACAGCTCCTTCATGCCGAGCCCGAACTTCTGCGGCTCATGCCCTTTGGAAAGCTCGTATTTCTCGATCAGCTGCCGCGCGAGGGAGCCGCGCACGCCCTCGGCGATCATCACGTACTTGCCGCGCAGCTCCATCCCGGGCTCGTAGGACGGCCCAGGGGTCCGGTCCGGCTCCAGTCCGAACTCGCCGGCGACGACGCCGATGACCCGGTCGCCCTCGCAGACCAGCGCCGAGGCGGCCATGCCGGGAAACACCTCGACCCCGAGCTCCTCCGCCTGCCCGGCGAGCCAGCGGCAGACATTGCCCATGGAGACCACGTAGTTGCCGTGGTTCGACATCAGCTTCGGCATCGGCCAGTTCGGGATGCGGACGTCGCCGGCCCGCGTCAGGAGGTAGAACCGATCGTCCGTCACCGGCGTGTCGAGCGGCGCGCCCTTCTCCTTCCAGTCGGGGATCAGCGCATCGAGGCCGACGGGATCGAGCACCGCGCCCGAGAGGATATGCGCGCCGACCTCGGAGCCCTTCTCGAGCACCACGACCGACAGGTCGGGATCGAGCTGCTTCAGACGGATCGCGGCGGAGAGCCCGGCGGGCCCGGCGCCTACGATCACGACATCATACTCCATCGACTCGCGTTCGACCGCGGAGACTGGCTCGGACACTGGCGGGCTCCCCTGGCTGGCCGCGGCCCCTGCCGCGACGCATCGAGCCCTAGCTGCGACGGCGGCACGGGTCAATCGCGAGGCCCGCAAAGCCGCGCGAGACCCATCGCACCGGCGTGACCCGCTGCCGACTTGCCGCTATGGTGCGCTCACGGATCCGGCGGGCGTCGAGCGGCGGCGCGCACCCAGGCTGCGAGAGATGGCAATGAAGTCGATCAGCGAGCATTACAGCGCCGTCCAGTTCCGCTCCGACCAGTGGAGCGCGCTCCGCGCGAGCGCCGAGGAACTCCAGCGGGCGCCGGAGGGGCGCGCGGCCGAGCGCCTCCGAAAGCGGATGCGCGAACTCTTCGAGACGCTCGCCCCGCTCGAGCCCTACTGGGCGTTCCCCGGTCCGCAGGCGTTCGCCCAGCTTCGCCGGATGCTCGAGGCCGGAAACCTCGACCGGCTCGCGTTCGCGGTCCGGCGCGTCACGCGCGCGCTCGCCACCGGCGCCTACCGGCGGCGCACCATCCCGCTCGATCGCGACGACGCCGAGGAGCACGAGGGCGACGACGAGGTGTTGCTGTCGCCCGAGACGCGGGCGCTCGCCAAGCCGTACTTCGAGGTGCTGCTCGTCGATCGCGTCAACGAGCAGCAGGACCGGTGGCTGAAGGCGTCCATGCAGGCCATGCGCCGCCCGGCCGATCCGTTCCACTACGAGGCGGTGATCGTGCCGAGCCTCGAGGACGCGCTCATCGGATGCCTCTTCAACCACAACGTCCAGGCGGTGGTCGTGCGCCCCGGCCTCGCGCTGATGTCCGCGATCGAGCTCGACCTCCTCACCCGCTTCCTCAACCGCGTCGGCGACGAGGACGTGGACGCGCTCGCCCCGGAGGACTACGGCCCCGAGCTCTGCCGGCTGATCGCCAAGGTCCGCCCCGAACTCGACGCCTACCTCATCACCGATCGCTCGGTCGAGGAGATCGCCGGCAAGGATCTCGGGATCTGTCGGCGGGTCTTCTACAATCAGGAGGATTTCGTCGAACTTCACCTCAACATCCTGCGCGGCGTCCAGTCGCGCTACAAGACGCCGTTCTTCACCGCACTCGTGAACTACTCGCGCCAGCCGACCGGCGTCTTTCACGCCATGCCGATCAGCCGCGGCAAGTCGGTGACGCGCTCGCACTGGATCCAGGACATGGGCGCCTTCTACGGCGCCAACATCTTCCTCGCGGAGACCTCGGCGACCAGCGGCGGCCTCGACAGCCTCCTCGAGCCGCACGGGCCGATCAAGGACGCCCAGGAGCTCGCCGCCCGCGCCTTCGGCGCCCGCCAGACCTACTTCGCCACCAACGGCACCTCGACCTGCAACAAGATCGTGGTGCAGGCGCTGCTCCAGCCCGGCGACGTCGTGCTGGTGGACCGCGACTGCCACAAGTCGCACCACTACGGCATGGTGCTGGCCGGGGCGCACGTGGTCTACCTCGAGAGCTACCCGCTCAACGAATACTCGATGTACGGCGCGGTGCCGCTCGCCGAGATCAAGGGCCAGCTCCTGAAGCTCCGCGCGGCCGGCAGGCTCGACCGCGTGCGGATGCTCCTGCTCACCAACTGCACCTTCGACGGCATCGCCTACAACGTCGAGCGCGTCATGGAGGAGTGCCTCGCGATCAAGCCCGACCTGATCTTCCTCTGGGACGAGGCATGGTTCGCGTTCGCCCGTTTCGGCCCGGTCTACCGCCAGCGCACGGCGATGAACGCGGCCAACATGCTGCGCGAGCGACTGCGCACGCCCGAGCACGTCCGGGCGTGGGAGAAGCAGCAGGCGAAGCTCGAAGGCGCCGACGACGCGACGCTGCTCAAGACCCGCCTGATCCCGTCGCCGCAGGCGCGGGTGCGCGTCTACGCCACTCAGTCGACGCACAAGACGCTGACCTCGCTCCGCCAAGGCTCGATGATCCACGTCAACGACCAGGACTTCAAGGGCGAGGTCGAGCAGAACTTCCGCGAAGCCTACATGACGCACACCTCGACCTCGCCCAACTACCAGATCATCGCCTCGCTCGACGTCGGCCGCCGGCAGGTCGAGCTCGAGGGCTTCGAGTTCGTCCAGCGCCAGTTCGAGGCGGCGATGTCGATGCGTCGCGCCATCGCCTCCCACCCGCGCCTGCAGAAGTACTTCAAGGTGCTCGCCCCGGGCGACATGATCCCCGAGCGCTTCCGCGGGAGCGGGGCGACGAACTACTACGCCGCCGACCAGGGCTGGACCGACATCTGGGACTCGTGGGCCAACGACGAGTTCGTGCTCGACCCCACCCGCGTCACGCTCGCTGTCGGAGGCACAGGCTGGGACGGAGACACCTTCAAGACCAGCATCCTCATGGACCGCTACGGGATCCAGATCAACAAGACCTCGCGCAACACCGTCCTCTTCATGACCAACATCGGGACCACGCGCTCCTCGGTCGCATACCTCATCGAGGTGCTGGTGCGCATCGCGGGCGAGCTCGACGACCGGCTCGACCATGCCTCGCGGATGGAGCGGCTGAGCTTCGAGCGCCGCGTCCACGCCCTCACCGCGGACCTGCCGCCCCTGCCCGACTTCAGCCGCTTCCACGACGCCTTCCGCACCGACGCCGTCACCGCCGCGGGCGACATCCGGGCCGCGTTCTATCTCAGCTACGACGAGGCCAACTGCGACTACAGCGACCTGCACGGCGGCCTCGACGCGGCGATGGACGCCGGCCGCGAGGTGGTCTCGGCGAGCTTCATCATCCCCTACCCGCCCGGCTTCCCGATCCTCGTGCCCGGCCAGGTGATCAGCCGCGAGATCCTCGCGTTCATGCGCGCCCTCGACGTGAGCGAGATCCACGGCTACCGTCCGGAGCTCGGCCTGCGGGTGTTCACGGCGGAGGCGCTCGCGCGACACGCAAACGCCGGCGGGGCTCCGCGACGGGCGGACGGCGGCTTGCAGGTTCTCACGACGGGACATAAGGTGATCGAGACGGCGGGGAACCCGCCAGACGAGGTCGACGCCCGGCGTCGGCCTCGTTGATTTTGCGTGCGATGGCGCTGGGGCGCTCGGGAGGCAATGGATGGAGAAGTTCCCGCTCACGGCCAAGGGGTTCGCCAAGCTCGACGCCGAACTCAAGCGGCTGAAGTCCATCGACCGGCCGCAGATCATCCGCGCCATCGCCGAGGCGCGCGAGCACGGCGACCTCTCCGAGAACGCCGAGTACCACGCGGCGCGCGAACGCCAGAGCTTCATCGAGGGCCGCATCAAGGAGCTCGAGGCGATGATCGGGCGCTCCGAGGTGATCGACGTCAGCCGCCTGTCGGGGCCGGTGAAGTTCGGCGCGACCGTCGTGCTGCTCGACGAGGACACCGACGAGGAAAGAACCTACCAGATTGTCGGCGAAGCCGAGGCGAGCGTCGAGCAGGGCCTCCTGAACATGAAGTCGCCGCTCGCCCGCGCCCTGATCGGCAAGGAGCCGGGCGAGAGCGTCGAGGTGCGTACCCCGGGAGGCGTGCGCTCCTACGAGATCCGCACAGTTTCCTTCGTCTGATCGGGGGGGCGGCGCGATGGCCCGAGACATTCCACGCGCCAGCCTCGACGCCATCGGCCGCAGTTTCTCGCGCCTCGAGGCCCTCGGGCCCGTCCGCCGCCGCGCCGCGGTGGCGAGCGTCGTCTGGGCGGTCATCGTCATCGCCTATGCGATCGGCTTCTTCGGCGCGTCGCAGGCGCGCGGCACCTCGTTCCTCGACGGCGCCTTCTTTCTCGTCACGCTGGCGCTGCCGCTGATCCTGATCTGGATCGCCGCCTACCTCGCCGAGGAGCTGACCCGCCAGCGCGAGATGATCGCCGGGCTGGCCGAGCTGTCGACGCCGCTGTTCGGGGCGCTGGAGGCGACGCGGGCTGGACTGGACCGGCACGCTCCCGCCTCGCCCTCCGAGCTGCGCGCCGCCGTCGACGACGCGGTTCGCGCCCTCGCGCCGACGGACTCCGCGCCGGCCATCGCCCGGCTGGAGACGGGCCTCGCCCGCGTGGAGGCGGCGCTCGCCGCGCTGCGCATCGCGCCGGCGGCGGCTACCGAGCCTGCGCCGTTGCCCGTCGTGGCGCCCGATCCGGGCGATCCGAAGCCCGAGGCCGCCGCCCCGCGGCGCGTCCGGGCGGCGAAGGGCGCTGCGCCAACGCCGCCGGCCGGTCAGGCCGCGCTCCCGCTCGCCGCTCCCGCCGAGCCGGAAGAGCCGCTCGGCTGGGGCGAGATGATGCAGGCGCTCGACTTCCCGCGCGATCCTTCCGACGAGGACGGGTTCCGCGCGCTCCGGCGGGCGCTGCAGCGGCACAGTCTCGCGCAGATGCTGCAGGCCGCCGAGGATCTGCTGACCTATCTGTCGCAGGAGGGCGTCTACATGGACGACCTCGCGATGGCCCCGGCCGACGCCGCCGCCTGGCGTCGCTTCGCCGCCGGCGGCCGCGGCGCCCCGGTCGAGACGCTGGGCGGCATCCGCGACGAAGGCGCGCTCGACGCCGCCCGCGGGCTGATGAAGCAGGACGCCGTCTTCCGCGACGCCGCGCTGTTCTTCCTGCGCCGCTTCGACGCCGTACTCGGCGAGATCGTCGGCGAGGCGAGCGACGAGGGGCTCGCCCAGCTCGCCGACACCCGCTCCGGCCGCGCCTTCCAGCTCATGGCCCGCGCCACCGGCGCCTTCGACTGACCCCGCGCCTGCATTAACGATTCAATCCCGACTCTTTTGCCTGACATATGCGTTGTGCATACGTCGTGCATGGAGTGTGCATCGAACGATCCGCCGTAAACCCTTGACGCCGAAGTCTTCGGACGGAACCTCAGACCGGCAGAGTCTCGCCCCGCCAGCGCCGGGCGAGCACGACCGACAGACCCGTTCCCACCACGGAGAAGCCGGCGGCGATGGCGAAGACCCCGCCCCCGTACGCCGGATAGGCCGCCGCGGCGGCCAGCATGCCGAGCAGCAGCAGCGATCCCGTCGCGAGCGACGTCATCGCGCCCTGCGCCGACGCCCCGTACCGCGGCGGCACCGCACGGACGATGAAGGCGATCGCGCCCAGATGCCCGAGCGCGAAGGTGAGCGCATGGCTCGCCTGCAACGGCCAGAGCATCCACACCGGCGGGTCGAGCGCCATCAAACCCCAGCGCGCCACCCCGGCCACGGCCGACACGGCGATCGAGCCGACGGCCCCGAGACGGGCGACCGTCCAGCTGCCGATGGCCACCATGAACACGATCTCTGCCGCGACCGAGGCCGCCCAGAGCCCGCCGATCGTCGCCGGTCCGATTCCGAGCCCCGCCCAGTGCACCGAGGCCAGCGCGAAGAACACCGAATGGCTCGCCTGGGCGAAGGCGACCGTGGCGACGAACAGGAAGAAGGTCCGGTCGACCAGCAGCCTCCCGATGTCGGAGAACCGCGGCGGCGCCACGTCCGGCAGGCGCCGCCCGCCGGGATGGCCGAGGACGAGCGCCACGACCGCCGCCATGCAGGCGACGATCGACCAGAGCGCGAGGTTCGTGCCGCACGTGACGATGAGCGCGCCGACCACGAGGTTCGCGGCGAGAAAGCCGAGCGAGCCGAGCCCGCGCGTCTGCGCATAGGGAAACCCGAAGGCGCGCGAGGCGGCGACGCCGAGCGCCTCGGCGATCGGGCCGATCGCCGCGAAGGCGGCGCCGAGAACGACGGTCGCGAGCAGAAGCTCGACCCGATCGGTGATCCACAGGTGCAGGACCGTGGCGATCCCGGCGACCGTCGCGCAGACGGCCACCACCATCCGCCGCCCGTCCAGCCGGTCGGCCCAGGCCGGCAGCACGAGGCCCGCCACGACACGGACGCCGGTGCCGACGGCGACGTAGAACCCTACCTCGGAGGGCGTGAGCCCCCAGTGCTCCAGCCATAGCGGCCAGAACGGCGCGTGCACGCCCATCGCCATGAAGAAGGCGATGTAGAACGCGGTCGTATGCAGTCCCGGGCGGGACAGGACGGCGGGAATCAAGGGGTCGGGTCCGAACCCGGCGAGGGCAAGAGCGCGCCGGATCGCCGGGCCGAACGTCGCGGGCGCGCCCCCCCTGTGCCACCGATCGCGTCACGCAGGCAAGTCCCCCCGCGCGACCGGTCACGGCAGCGACCGGTCCCCTCGGCTGCGCCCGCCGCAGGCGCGCCGCGCAGGCGATCAACCCTGCGCCAGCCGCGCCTCCGCCTCGGCGAGATCCGCCGGCACGTTGACGTTGAAGAACGCCGCCTCGTCCGGGAAAGCAACGGGTGCGGCGCCCTCGCGGGCGGCCCACTCCGTCACCCGCCGCGTTCCCGCTACGAGCGCCGCCGCCAGGTCGCCGCGGCGAGCGACCCGCCAGAGCGCGCAGGTCGGGTGCGCGCCGTCCTCCGCCACGGCGACCGCGACCGGCGCGCCGCCGATGCCGGCGGCGAGGCGGCCCACAAGATCGCGCGGCAGGAACGGCGTGTCGGCGGCCACGGTGGCGACCAGCCCCGCCCCCTGCCCCGCCGCCCAATGCATCGCAGCGAGCACGCCGGCGAGCGGACCGGCGAAGCCCTGAAACCCGTCCGCCGCCACCGGCAGCCCGAACCCGGCGAACCGCCCCGGATCGCCGTTGGCGTTCAGCGCGAGCGGCCCGACCTGCGGGGCGAACCGCGCGATCACATGCGCGAGGACCGGCCGCCCCCCGAGCGGCAGCAGCGCCTTGTCCCCGCCGCCCATCCGCCGCGACAGGCCGCCCGCGAGGATCACCCCGGCGATGGTCTCGGACGGCGGGGACGCGGGGTTGCAGGTCATGGCGCGCGCAAGATAGACGAGGCCGACAGTCGGCGACAGTCGAGGAATGACGAGACCATGCCGCTCTCCACGCACCGGCGCGCCTTTTTCCGGGGCATGCGCGACGGCGCGCCCTTCCTGATCGTCATCGTCCCTTTCGGAATGCTCTTCGGCGTCGTCGCCCGCGAGGCCGGCTGGGACATGGCGCAAATCCTCGGCATGAGCGTGCTCGTCATCGCCGGGGCGTCGCAGTTCACCGCGCTCCAGCTGATGCAGGACCACGCGCCCACCTTCATCGTCATACTGACCGCCACGGTGGTGAACCTGCGCCATGCCATGTACTCGGCAAGCCTCGCGCCGCATCTCGGCCCGCTGCCGCTCTGGAAGCGCGCCCTGGTCGCCTACGCCCTCGTCGACCAGACCTACGGCTCGGCGATGCACCGATACGCGCTCGCGCCCGGTCTCTCGCCCGCCGAGAAGGCCGCGGTCTTCTTCGGCTGCGCGACCCAGACCTGCATCGTCTGGTACGCCGCCACCGTCGCCGGCGCGCTTCTCGGCTCGGGCCTGCCGCCGGCGCTCGCGCTCGACTTCGCCGTGCCGATCGCCTTCATCGCCATCTTCGCGCCGGCGTTGCGCAGCCTGCCCCATCTCGCGGCCGCCCTCGTCTCCGTCGTTGTCGCCCTCCTCCTCGCCTCCCTGCCCTACGGCCTTGGCCTGATCGCCGCCGCCATGCTCGCCATGCTGGCAGGCGCCGCCGTCGAACTCGCGCTGGAGCGGCGCCGGCCGTGAGCCAGATCTGGATCGTCATCCTCGGCCTCGGCCTCACCACCTTCCTTCTGCGCTTCTCCTTCCTCGGCCTGATCGGCGACCGCGAGCTTCCGGCCTGGGCGCTGCGTCTCCTGCGCTACGTGCCGGTGGCGGTCATGCCCGGGCTTGTCGCGCCCCTCGTCGTCTGGCCGGCGGCGACGGGCGGCGAAGCCGACCCGGCTCGTTTGGTCGCAGCGGCGGTGGCGCTCGGGGTCGGGGCCTGGACGCGCAGCGTGCTCGGCGCGATCCTCGGCGGCATGGGGGCGCTCTACCTCATGCTCTGGACCATCGGCTGAGCCGTTCCACCCGCGATTGCGCACGGCGCCTCGCCGCCTTATCTAGCGGCTTCCCGAGGAGCCTGCCCCAGATGCCGATCAAGATCCCCGCCAGCCTTCCCGCCCACGACGTCCTGAGACGCGAGGGCGTGATGGTCATGTCCGAGGAAACGGCGCTGCGGCAGGACATCCGCCCGCTCCAGATCGGCCTCGTCAACCTGATGCCGAGGAAGGTGCAGACCGAGACGCAGTTCGCCCGGCTGATCGGCGCGACGCCGTTGCAGATCGAGCTCACGCTCATCCGCATGACCGAGCACGTCTCGAAGAACACCGCCCTCGCCCATCTCGAGGCGTTCTACACCACCTTCGCCGAGGCGCGATCGCGCAAGTTCGACGGTCTCATCGTCACCGGCGCGCCGATCGAACACCTCGAATACGAGGCGGTCTCGTACTGGGACGAGATCCGCGCGCTCTTCGACTGGACCCAGACCAACGTCCACCGCACCTTCGGCGTCTGCTGGGGCGGCATGGCGATGCTGAACCACTTCTACGGCGTGCCGAAGCATGCGCTGCCGGCCAAGGCCTTCGGCTGCTTCCGCCACCGCGCCGTCGCCGCCGGCTCGCCCTGGCTTCAGGGCTTCTCGGACAGCTTCATGGTCCCGGTCAGCCGCTGGACCGAGGTGCGCCATGAGGATCTCGGCCTGCATGCCGACCTGCGCGTTCTCATCGACAGCGAGGAGCTGGGCCCCTGTCTCGTCGAGGACGCGCGGCACCGCGCCCTCTACGTTTTCAACCACCTGGAATACGACTCCACCACGCTGCGCGAAGAGTACGAGCGTGACGTCGCCGCCGGGGACGCAATCGAGCCGCCGGTCGGCTACTTCCCCGACGACGACCCGCGCCAGCCGCCGGAGAACCTGTGGCGCAGCCACGGCGCGCTTCTCTACGGCAACTGGATCAACGAGATCTACCAGACCACCCCCTACGACCTCGCCCGGATCGGCTGACCCGAACCGGCGGAGCCGTTGCGACGCGCGCGGCGGGGCCGCATAGTCGCCGCGACGGCTCCGCGGGGGACAGGCATGGCCACGAACGACAGGACGGCCAAGGGCAACAAGTCGGCCAGGAGCCACAACGGTTTCGCCAAGCCCTTCGATGGCGCGGTAAGCCGGTACTTCCGGAAGGGCGCCCCCAAGGCCGTGCGCCAGGCGATCGAACGGGCGGGCGGCGACGAGATCCTGACGGAGGGCTACCCCTATCCGGGGCCGATGTCGAAATCCGACTACGAGGCCGAGTACGACGCCTGCCAGCTCGAGCTGGCCAAGCTCCAGCGCTGGGTGCGCGACACCGGTCGCCGGGTGGCGCTGGTCTTCGAGGGCCGCGACGCCGCCGGCAAGGGCGGCGCGATCAGGCGGTTGACCGAGAACCTCAACCCCCGCCAGGCGCCGGTCGTCGCCCTGCCCGCGCCGTCCGACACCGAGCGCACCGAATGGTATTTCCAGCGCTATGTCGCCAACCTGCCCTCGGCCGGCGAGATCGTGATCTTCGACCGATCCTGGTACAACCGCGCCGTGGTGGAGAAGGTCTTCGGCTTCTGCACGGACGAGGAGCGCGCCGCCTTCTTCGAGCAGCTTCCCTATTTCGAGGCGATGCTCCGTCACGACGGCATCACCCTGATCAAGATCTGGCTGGCCGTCGGCCGCGCCGAGCAACTGCGCCGCTTCCTCGACCGCGAGCGCGACCCGCTCAAGCAGTGGAAGCTGTCCGAGATCGACGTGAAGGGCCTCGCGCTTTGGGACGAGTACACGACGGCGGTCGGCGAGATGTTCGAGCGCAGCCACAGCCCCGGCTCGCCGTGGACGGTGATCCTCGCCGAAGACAAGCGACGGGCGCGAATCGCGGTGATGCGCAAGGTGCTCGAAACCTTCGACTACCCCGGCAAGAAGCGCGTCGAGGCCGACCCGAAGATCGCGATCGATCCCGACGTGCTCGCCGCGCTCACCGGGCGCGCCTGACCGCGCGGCGCCGGCCCTTGCGGACGGCCCCGCGGCCCCCATCTTCTGGGGGAAACCGGGGGACCGACACCGAATGAGCCACGCCTTCGACGCCTACCACGACACCGTGATGCACGGCCTGCCGGATCCGGATCGGGACCGGCAGTTCTATGCCGGCGTCCTCCGTCGTCGTTTCGCCGCCTGGATCGTGGACGTGGTGATCATCCTCGCGATCGGCGTGCCGCTCGCCTTCCTCTTCGGCCTCGTCACGCTCGGGTTCGGCTTCGCGGCGTTCCCCCTGATCCTGTCGAGCGTCGCGATCGTCTATCGCGCCGCGACGCTGGCTTCCGCCTCGGCAACCTGGGGAATGCGGCTGATGGGCGTCGAGTTCCGCCGCCACGATGGGTCGCGCCTCGACGGCGGCACGGCGCTGATGCAGACGCTCGTCTACGCCTTCTGCGTGGCGGTCGTACCGCTGGCGTTCGTGAGCGTGCTGATGATGGCGTTCACCCGCTACGGCCAGGGGCTGCCGGACCTGATCCTGCGAACCGCCATGATCAACCGTCCGGCCGACTGACGAGGGGCGGATCCGGGCGGATCGGGAGAATCCTGTTGCCCGCCTCGAAAACGTGTTGTTACCCTTGGCCGCAAGGGGGATCGCATCCGGGGCCGCCATGCGCCACAGCCTGCCGCAGTCGCATCAGTTCTACGTCACGGCGCCGCAGCCCTGCCCGTATCTTGCCGGCAAGATCGAGCGGAAGCTGTTCACGGCGTTGCAGGGCGACGGCGCCGCGCGGCTGAACGACGTCCTGTCGCATCAGGGCTTCCGGCGGTCGCAGAACGTGCTCTACCGCCCGTCCTGCGCCGGCTGCTCGTCCTGCCTCTCGGCCCGGATCGTCGTCGGCGACTTCGTCCCGAATCGCAGCCAGCGCCGGACGCTGACGCGCAACGCCCGGCTGGAACGCACGAGTTCCAGCCCCTGGGCGACCGAGGCGCAGTTCGCCCTCTTCCGCCGCTACCTCGACGCCCGCCACGCCACCGGCGGCATGGCCGACATGGACAGCCACGAGTTCAGCGCCATGATCGAGGAGACCCCGGTGCGCAGCCGGGTGGTCGAATACCATGAGCGCGGGCCCCGGGGCCGCGAGCTGGTCGCCGTCTGCCTGACCGACGTGCTCTCCGACGGCGTGTCCATGGTCTACTCGTTCTTCGATCCCGACCGCGCCGGCGACAGCCTCGGGGCCTTCATCATCCTCGACCACATCGCCATCGCCCGCGAGGCGGGGTTGCCTTACGTCTATCTCGGCTACTGGGTGCCCGGCAGCCCGAAGATGGACTACAAGCGGCGCTATCGCCCGCTCCAGATCTTCGTCGACGGCCGCTGGACGGAACTGGGCGAGGCCGATCTCAGCCGCATCGGCCGCGGCGGCGGCGAGCGCGTGGCGATCGGAGAGCAGGTCTCCGCCATCGAGCTGCCCGCGACGAAGTAACCTGCCGGCCGCAGAGTCGCCTCAAGGGGCAGGTCAGGCTGCCTCAGGGGCGCGCGTGTGCCGCCGCCGACTCCGGGCGGCGGCAACGCGGGCCTCAGGGCCCGTCGGCCTTGACGTAGACCTTCTCCATCCAGTCCGGCTCCGCCACCGCGCCGCCGCTGGCGATGTCGCCGCGTTCGATCGCGTCGACGACCTCCATCCCGGACGCCACCTCGCCCACGATCGTGTATTGTCCGTCGAGATGCGGGGCCGGGGCGAACATGATGAAGAACTGGCTGTTGGCCGAGTTCGGGCTCTGGCTGCGCGCCATCCCGACGACGCCCCGGTCGAACGAGGCGTTGCCGGTGAACTCCGCCGGCAGGTCAGGAAGCCCCGACCCGCCCGTCCCCGCCATGCCCTGGCCGAAGGTCGCCCGCGTGCCGTGCGCGACGTCGCCGGTCTGGGCCATGAAGCCCTCGATCACCCGGTGGAAGGCGACCCCGTCATAGGCCCCTTCCCGCGCCAGCTCCTTGATCCGCGCGACGTGCTGCGGCGCGAGATCGGGGCGCAGCGCGATCTCGACCGCGCCCTTGCCCGCGACCTCGATCACCAGCGTATCCTCCGGCGCGGCAGCCAGCGCCGCCCCGCCCAGCCCCGCCGCAAGGGCGACCGCAGCCATGAGCCGCCGCATCAGGAATCCGCCGCCACGCGGACCGCGACCATCCTGTCCGGGTTGCTCGGTGGCTCGCCGCGCACGATCCTGTCGACGTGCTCCATACCGGACAGGACACGTCCCCAGACGGTGTACTGGCCGTTCAGGAAGTGCCCGTCCTCGAACATGATGAAGAACTGGCTGTTGCCCGAGTTGGGGTTCTGGCTGCGCGCCATGCCGAGCACGCCGCGGTCGAAGGGGAGCTTCGAGAACTCGGCCGGCAGATCGGGCCGGCTCGACCCGCCGGTGCCGGCGCGACGGATGTTGAACCCGTCCTCCATGTCGCCGTTCTGCACGTCGCCGGTCTGGGCCATGAAGCCGTCGATCACCCGGTGAAACGCGACGTTGTCGTACTCCCCGGCCCGAGCGAGCGCCTTGATCTGCTCGACATGCTTCGGCGCGACCGCGGGCAGCATCTCCACGACCACGTCCCCGTCCTTGAGCTGGATCACCAGCGTGTTCTCCGGATCCTTGATCTCGGCCATCCGTTCCTCCTGCGGTGGATTCAGGCGCGGACCCTAGACCGCCGTCCGGCCGAGGGAAAGGCCGCCCGTTGACCCTGTGGCACGGTCGGCTTAGGCCCAAGGGCATGGATGGCGGGCGCATCGACGAAGTGACGGCGCTGGCGGCGGAGGTGGCCGCTTGCCGCCTCTGCGCCGACCGGTTTGCGGCGACCGCCACCGCCCATGCGCCCCGCCCGGTGCCATGGCTCTCCGATCGCGCCCCGATCCTCGTCTGCGGCCAGGCGCCGGGCGCCCAGGTCCACGCCAAGGGACGGCCCTTCGACGACCCCTCCGGCGACCGTCTGCGCGCCTGGCTCGGCGTCGACCGCGACGCGTTCTATGACCGCCGCCGCTTCGCCGTGCTGCCGATGGCCTTCTGCTTCCCCGGCTACGACGCCAGGGGTTCCGACCTGCCGCCGCCGCCGCTCTGCGCCGCGACCTGGCGCGCGCGCGCGCTGGCGGCGATGCCGCAGGTCCGCCTGACCCTCCTGATCGGCGGGCACGCGCAGGCCTGGATCCTCGGGCGAGGCTCCGTCACCGAAACCGTCGCGCGCTGGCGCGAAGCGCCCGCCGGCGTGCTGCCCCTGCCTCATCCGTCCTGGCGCAACACCGGCTGGCTCAGGCGCCACCCGTGGTTCGAGGCCGAACTGCTCCCGGAACTGCGCCGCCGCGTCGCCGAGTTGATCGAATGACCGCAGAGACCCCCATCGACGCCGCCTTCCTCGCCATGGAGGCGGCGCCCGAGGACGAAGCCGCGCGGCGACGTTTCCACGAGCGCCTGATGGACGCCGAGCTTTTCGTCCTGCTGGAGGCCGAACCCGAGGGGGCGACGCTGCGGCCGCTCGTCTTCGACCTGGAGGAAGGGCGCTTCGCTCTGGCCTTCGACCGCGACGCACGCCTCGCCGCCTTCCTGGACGCGCCGGCGCCCTATGCCGCCCTCGCCGGCAGGCGCCTCGCGTCGGCGCTTGCGGGAAGCGGCGTCGGGCTCGGACTGAACCTCGGCGCGGCGCCCTCCGCCACGCTGCTGCCGGCCGAAGCGGTCGACTGGCTCGCCGACATGGCCCGGGCCGCCGCTGCCGAGGCGGCGGCGGTGCGGCCGACGGCGGTGCGACCGCCGCACGACGCCACCGAGGCGCTCGTCGCCGCGCTCGACGCCAAGGTCGCGGCGATGGCCGGACGGATCGACGCGGCCTGGCTCGCCACGCTCGAGCACGGCGACGACGCCGGCCGGCTGGTTCTCGCCGTGGCCGGGGCGACGCCGACCGCCGAGGCGGGGATCGCCGCCGCCGTCGCGGAAGCCGCGACGTTCGCCGGGATCGAGATCGACGTGGCCTTCCTCGCAGTCGACGCGCCGGCCCGCGGCGCCTTCGAGCGCAACGGCCTGCGTTTCGACCCGCCCGTGCCGCCCGCACCGACGCCGCCGGGCCGGCCCGGCGGGGACCCCGGCCGCCCGCCGATCCTCCGGCGCTGACGCGGGAACCGACGCCGCCGCCGGCCTCGCTGAGCGCGAAGATTTCTGGCCGTGAACGCCCCGCGGAGCCTCCGCATCGGGGGGAGCGCCCCGCCGATCCGGGCCCCGGTTTTGCCGGTCGCGCGCCGTCAGTTCTTGGCGGACAGCACCTTGGCGCCGGAGCCGCCGCAGCTGGAGGACTGCAACAGACCGAACCCGTAGATCGGGTCGCGGCCGGGCGCTCCGAGGTCGCGGGCCCGCGAGGCGATCGCGCTGCGTCCGTCGTTGGTGTCGTGGACCCGGCCGAGCGCGATGTCGCGCGCGAGGCTCGCGGTCACGAACGGCGCGGCGAAGGAGGTGCCGGTCCAGAAGGCCAGCCCCCCGCGGGCGTCCGCGCCCCAAATATCGACGCCGGGCGCGGCCACGTAGATGTAGGGGCCCCGGTTGTTGTTGTCGTAGGGTCGCCCGCGCGCATCGACCGCCGACACGGCGATCACGGCCGGATAGGCGGCCGGATAGGCCGGCCCGGCGCCTGGGCCGTCGTTGCCCGCGGCGGCGACCATGACCAGCCCGCGCGACGCGGCAGCGGCGATCGCCTGCTCGAGAAGCGCGTTCTTCGGGCCCATCAGCGACAGGTTCACCACCGGCACCCGCTGCGCCGCAATCCAGTCGAGCGCCGCGATGATCGCGGTCGCGTCGGCGCGCAGGCCCCCGGAATCGCTGGCGAAGACATTGGCGCTGTAGAGCTGGGCCCCGGGCATGAGCGGCCCTGTGCCTGGCAGGTCGCCGACCAGAATGCTCGCAATGGCCGTGCCATGGGCGACGTTCGTCGACGCGCCCTTCTCGACGAAGTTCTTGCGGACGATCTTTGCGCCGGACAGCGTTTCGTGCGTGCCGACGCCTGAGTCGATCAGCCCGACACGGGTCGGAACCGGACAGGTCGGACCGAGCGGCGCGCCGATCATGTTCGCCGCGTAGCGAACCGACGCCTGCTCGCCGCTCGGACGGTAGAGGTGGGCGAGATCGAATGTCACCTCGGGCAGCACCGAGCGCGCCCGCGCCAGCGCCGCCTCGGCGGTCTGGTTCGACGGCGTGCGCAGGCGCGCCACGATCCGGTTGCCGAGAAGCGGGCTGCGCCGTTCCGAAATGGTGCGGAATCCGAGCGCGCCGAGAACCTGACGGGCGTGCGGAGTCAGGCCCAGGGCGGTGAGTTCGTGACGACGATAGGAATCGCGGCTCTTGCCGGAGGAGTAGCGGATCCGAGGCGCCGTTGCAGCCGCCTTCGGCTCGACCTGGACCACCTGTTTCGTCGCGTTGACGGCGGGAACCTCCTCGACCACCACCACCTTCTTGACCACGACCGTTGTGGTGACA
>NZ_JAGOID010000135.1 GCF_017995835.1 Amaricoccus sp. | reverse complement strand
GCTGGCCGGTGCGGGCGAGCGCGGCCCAGTCGAGATCCTCCGGCGTGCCGGCCGCGTGCCCGGTGGCGAGGATCAGCGCCTTGGAGACACCGCGCTTGGTCGCCGGGATCCGCGCATCGGCCAGCGCGCCGAAGGCCGAGGTTACCCCCGGCAATACCCGGAACGGCACGCCCGCGCGGGCGAGCGCCAGCGCCTCGTCCCCGCCCCGGCCGAAGATGTTGGGGTCCCCGCCCTTCAGGCGCAAGACGCGATCGCCGCGGCGCGCGAGCGTGATCATCATGGTGTTGATTGCCTCCTGCGGGGTCGAGGGCTGGCCCCGGCGCTTGCCCACGAAACGCAACTCCGCGCCCTCGGCGGCGCGGAGCGCGGCGGGATCGACCAGCGCGTCATAGACAACCGCGTCGGCCTGGGACAGCGCGGCGATCACCTCGAGCGTCAGGCAACCGAGGCTGCCCGGCCCGGCGCCCGCGAGCCAGACCTGCCCGGGCTCGAACGGCGGGAAGCTCGGCGCGAGACGGCCGACCGCGGCGCCGAGATCACCCTTCAAGACCCACCCTCCCCCGGAAGCGCCGCTGATAGCCGGCGTCATAGAGCGCGCTCTCGCGAAAATCCGTCGCGGCGAGACCGGGTCCGACGAGGATCAGCGCCGTTCGGTCGATCGGCTCGGTGGCGGCGAGCGCGGCCTCGATGTCGCCAAGGGTGCCACGCACCACCCGCTCCTCGGGCCAGGAGGCGCGCGCCACCACGGCCACGGGACACTCCGCCCCATAGAGCGGCGTCAGTTCGGCGACGACCCGCGGCAGGGCGTGGATCGCGAGATGAATGGCGAGCGTCGCGCCGGTCGCGCCGAACCGCGCGAGCGTCTCGCCGCCCGGCATGGCCGAGGCGCGACCCGAAACGCGGGTCAGCACCAGGCTCTGCGCCACTTCCGGGATGGTCAGCTCGCGCCCGAGCGCGGCGGCGGCGGCGGCGAAGGCCGGGACGCCCGGGGTCAGCGTATAGGGAATGGCATGGCGTTCCAGCCGGCGGATCTGCTCGGCCACCGCGCTCCAGATCGAGAGGTCGCCCGACTGGAGCCGGGCAACGTCGAGGCCGGCGGCGTGCGCGGCGACATATTCGGCTTCGATCTCGTCGAGCGACATCGGCGCGGTATCGACGCGCCGGGTTCCTTGCGCGCAATGGACGAGGATCTCGGGCGGGATGATCGACCCCGCATAGAGGCAGACCGGGCAGCGCGCGATGAGATCGCGCCCGCGCAGGGTCAGAAGGTCGGGCGCGCCCGGCCCGGCGCCGATGAAATGAACGGTCACGAAGCCTCTCCTTCGGCAAGGGCGCAGGTCACCGGGCCGAGCACGAGTCGCGGCCCGAGCAGCCGCGCCCCCGGCCCCGCCGCGGCCAGCGCCGCCGCCTCCGACGCCGAGCCCGTCCCGGTCGCGGCCAGCGAGGCGGCGGACCGCGTCAACATGCCGGGGGCATCGCCCGCCGGTTCGGCGATCAGGAGCGGCAGCCCGAGCCGCGCGGCCGCCTCGGCGATCCCGGTCTCGCCGCGCTTGCGATCGAGCGCCGCCAGCGCGTCGAGCCGCGCGAGGCCATGCCGCGCCCGCGCCGCCGCGATCGCCGCGAGCACCTCCTCCGCCGTCGCGCCGCGGCGGCAACCGATCCCGGCGACGGTCATGGCTTCACCCAGGACCACTGCGCCACCGGCATCGACGGGCGCCAGGCGGTCATGCCGCCCACCGGCGCGGCCCGCGCCACCGCGATACTGGCGAGATCGCCCCCGAGCCGCCCCGCGACCGCCGTCAGCAGCGCCTGCGTTTCCAGCGTCACCGCGTTCGCCACGATCCGCCCGCCGGAC
Source organism: Amaricoccus sp. (assembly GCF_017995835.1). Lineage (GTDB taxonomy): Bacteria > Pseudomonadota > Alphaproteobacteria > Rhodobacterales > Rhodobacteraceae > Amaricoccus. Next base: position 4,417 of record NZ_JAGOID010000135.1, on the reverse strand, counting down.
CCGAGCGCCGCCAGGGCGGCGTCGAGCACGCCGGGATCGGTCGCGCCGCCGCCGAGAAAGATCGCGTCCGGTCGGGGCAGACCCGCGAGCGCCGCCGGCGCGGCGCCCTCCACCACCGCGAGGGCCGGCGTGCCCAGAGCCGCGGCGTTGCGCCCGATGCGCGCCGCCCGGTCCGCCCGCGCCTCGATGGCAATGGCGCGGAGCGAGGGATGGCGCAACATCCAGTCGATGGCGACCGAGCCCGCGCCCGCGCCCACATCCCACAGGAGTTCGCCGCGACGGGGCCCGAGCGCGGCCAGCGTCACCGCGCGGACCTCGCGCTTGGTGATCTGCCCGTCATGCTCGAACAGCGCCTCGTCGAGCCCGGCCAGCGGCAGGACGCGCGCGCCCGGGCCGGCGACGACCTCGATGCCGAGCAGGTTGAGCGGCGCGCAGGGGGTTCCGTCCGCGCCCAGCGCCGCGGCCGTCGCCTCGCGGCGCCGCTCCTCCGGGCCGCCCAGCGCCTCGAGGACATGAAGGCGCGACGGCCCGAAGCCCGCCTCGGTCAGCAGCCGCGCGATCTCGCCCGGAGCCGCGCCATCCGAGGTCAGGGCAAGGATCCGCGTTCCGGGATGCAGCAGCGGCCGGAGATGGCCGAGCACCCGCCCGTGCAGCGAGATCGTCTCGACCTCCTGGAGCGGCCAGCCGAGCCGGGCGGCGGCGAGGGCGAAGGCCGAGGCGGCGGGTATGACCTCCATCTCGTCCGCCCCGACCCCGCGGGCCAGCGTCGCACCCACGCCATGCAGGAACGGATCGCCCGAGGCGAGGACACAGACCCGCCGGCCGCGCCAGGCGACGACCTCGGCCATCGCCGCGTCGAAGGGGCTCGGCCACGTCCGCGCCTCGCCCCGGATCAGCGGCGCCGCCAGCGCCAGATGCCGGCGGCCGCCGAACACGACCTCGGCCTCCGACACCAGCCGCCGCGCGGCCGCGCCGAGGCCGTCCGCCCCGTCCTCGCCGATTCCGACGATGGCGAGCCACTTTGGCTTTGTCGCGGCGGGCGCGGGATTGCTAGAAGGCAACATGCGCGTTCCCGTTCGAATTCTGGTTCTCGGCGGCACCGGCGAGGCGCGGGTGCTTGCCACCCGCCTCGCGGCCCGGCCTGGCGTCGTGGTCACGCTTTCGCTCGCCGGCCGCACGCGCGATCCGGCGGTTCCCGATTGCGCGGTGCGGATCGGCGGCTTCGGCGGCGCCGAAGGCCTCGCGCGGGCCCTTGGCGCGGTCGACATCCTCGTCGATGCGACCCATCCCTTCGCCCGTCACATCTCGGCGAATGCCGAGGCGGCGAGCAGCGCGACCGGCACGCCGCTCGTCACGCTCGAGCGTCCGCCCTGGCAGGCGGTTCCCGGCGACCGATGGATCCGCGTTGGCGACATGTCGGCCGCCGCGGCCGCGCTCGGCGCCGCGCCGCGTCGCGTCTTCCTCGCCATCGGCCGGCAGGAGGCGGGCGCCTTTCGCGCCGCCCCCGGCCACGCCTATCTCTTGCGCAGCGTCGAGCCGGTCGCGCCGGGCGACCTGCCGCCGGGCGCCGAGACCCTGCTCGCCCGCGGCCCTTTCCCCGAAGCGGCGGAGCGCGCCCTCCTCGCGGAGCGTGGCATCGAAATCCTCGTCGCCAAGAACAGCGGCGGCGCGGCGACCTACGGCAAGATCGCCGCGGCCCGCGGCCTCGGCCTGCCGGTCGTGCTCGTCGATCGCGCCGCGCGCCCCTGCGCCGCCGCGACGGTCGAGGAGGTTCTGGCCCGCCTCGATCATCTCACCGCCCCGGTCATCTCGCCGCCCCGGTCCACCGCCCCTTCGGCGAAACGCGGCGTATAGACGAGCGGCGGCAGCCCCTCGCGCGGGATGATCCGCGTCGCCGGCGAGCCGACGATGACGCAGGTCGCCATATCCGCCATCCCCGCCTCGGCCCGGGCCAGCGGTGTCACGGCGATGCGCTCGTCCTCCCGCCCCGCCGCCCGGCCGAAGACCACGAGGCCGGTGCCGGGCAGGACCTCGCGCAGGATCTCGAAGGCGCGGTCGAGCTGCCACGGCCGGGCGCGGCTGACCGGATTGTAGAGCGCGATGACAAAGCCCGCCGTCGCCACCGCGCGCAGGCGCGCCTCGACCACCGCCCAGGGCTTCAGATTGTCGCTGAGCGAAATGGCGCAGAAATCATGCCCGAGCGGGGCGCCGCAGCGCGCGGCGACCGCCAGCATCGCCGTCACCCCCGGCACCACGGCGATTTCGAGCGCCCGCCAGGCCGGCGGCCCCGCCTCGACGGCCTCGCAGACGGCGGCGGCCATGGCGAAGACCCCGGGATCGCCGCCGGAAACCACGGCGACGCGCCGGCCCGCGGCCGCGAGCGCCAGCGCCGCGCGGGCGCGACCCAATTCCTCGCGATTGTCCGAGACATGCGCCACCTGCCCCGCCCGCGGTGCAACCCGCGCGAGATAGGGTCCGTAGCCGAAGAGATCGGATGCCTCCGCCACCGCCTCGGCCGCCTCGGGCGTGACCTGTCCGGCGCTGCCCGGCCCGAGGCCCACCACGGTCAGGCGCCCGCTCATGGCCTGTCCTCCCAACCCGGAACCAGCACGATCGAGAAATAGGGCGCCACGTCGTCGTCCTTGTCGGCCAGCGGCGTCGACCAGGTCCGTTCCATCGTGCCCCGCTCGACATAGACGGCGCGGTCGAGCTTGCCGGTCGCCGCCAGCGCCCGGCGGATGCGCGGCAAGTTGCGCCCGACCTTCATGATGACGCTCGCCGGACTGTCGGCGATCCGCCGCGCCAGCTCGCCCTCCTCCAGCGTGCCGGGCAGCACGGTCAGCACATCGTCGCCTTAGACCAGCGGCAGGCCGGCCTGGCTCCAGCAGCCCGACATGGCCGTGACCCCGGGGATCACCTCCGCCGGCCAGCGCGGCGCGAGACGGACATGCAGATGCATGTAGGACCCGTAGAACAGCGGATCGCCCTCGCTGAGCACCGCGACCGTGCGCCCCGCGGCGAGATGCGCCTCGACCGCCGCCGCCGCCGCCGCGTAGAAACCGCCGACCGCCTCGGCATAGCGCGCGTCCCGCCACGGGATCTCGGTCGTCACCGGATAGAGGAGCGGCAGTTCCACCGCGCCCGGCCTCAGGAAGCCTTCGACCGTGCGCCGGGCATTGCCGGCGCGACCGGCCTTGGCGAAATGCGCCACCACATCGGCGGCTGCCAGCGCCTTCACCGCCTTCAGCGTCAACAGCTCCGGATCGCCCGGCCCGGTGCCGACGCCGATCAGCCGTCCACCACCCGCCGCTTCGGTCATAGCCCGGCCCTCGCCAGGGCGTTCACCGCCGCGGCGGTCATGGCGCTGCCGCCGAGGCGCCCGAGCACCACCGCGTGGGGCAGGTCCGTCGCCGCCAGCGCGTCCTTCGATTCCGCCGCGCCAACGAAGCCCACGGGCATCCCGATCACCGCGGCTGGCCGAGGGGCGCCGGCCGCGATCATGTCGATGAGGTGAAAGAGCGCGGTCGGAGCATTGCCGATCGCCACCACCGCCCCCTCCAGCCGGTCCCGCCAGAGCTCCAGCGCCGCCGCCGAGCGCGTGGTGCCGAGTTCGGCCGCCAGGTCCGGGGTGCGCGGATCGCGCAGCGCGCAGATCACCTCGTTCGCCGCCGGCAGCCGCGCCCGCGTCACGCCATGCGCGACCATCTCGGCGTCGCACAGGATCGGCGCCCCCGCCCGCAGCGCCGCCCGCGCGCCCGCGACAAAGCCCGGCGAGAAGCGAAAGTCGCGCGCCGCCTCGACCAGGCCGCAGGCATGGATCATGCGGACGGCGACATCGGCCTCCTCCTCGGAGAAGCGCGACAGGTCGGCCTCGTCGCGGATGATCGCAAAGGAGCGGCGGTAGATCGCATCTCCGTCGCGGATATAATCGTGCACGTTCATTCCAGCACCTCCAGCCGCGACAGCGTCTCGCGCAGCGCGGCGGGAACGGCAAGCCCTTCTCCGGTCACCACCGCGCCTTCCGGCGTCCCGACGAGCGTGATCGCCGGCCCCGCCGGCTGCGCGCAGCGCTTGGCGCAGCCCGAGACATGCAGGGTAGCGCCCGCCGGCGGGGCGATCCCGGCCAGCCGCGCGGCGATGGCGCGCGCCGGCAGAAAGGCCGCGGCGCAGGCCGGCGCCCCGGCACAGGCCGCGATGCCGAGCCGGGGGTCGTCCGGCTCGGTCACGAAGCCGAGCGCCCGCGCCGCCGCCAGCAGCCGCGCATCCTGCTCTTCCGACAGCCCGACGAAGACCAGCGCCCGCCCCGCCGCGGGCCGGACGGCGGACGCCGCGTCCGCCGCCTCGGCCAGCGCGCCGAGCGCCGACGCGTCGGTCTGGCCAAAGGCCGGGGCGACGCCGCGCGCCACCGCCCCACCCA
>NZ_JAGOID010000048.1 GCF_017995835.1 Amaricoccus sp. | reverse complement strand
GCCGCCATCAACCGCTTCCTCGCCGAGCACAACCAGCAGCCAAAGCCCTTCACCTGGACCGCCGACCCCGACAAGATCATCGCCGCCGTCAAGCGCGGGTACCAAGCGTTGGATTCCTTCCACTAGGCCCCGAGCTCGCCTGGGCCGCTTAAGCGAAGCGGACACGAGTTCTGTCGCTGTTCCTGGTGGCTGCCGGCCCCACCAAGATCATCTCTTTCTCGGCAAAGGGCACATTTCGCTATACATTGACCGGCCGGTCGGCTAATGTGATGGCAATGGAGATTCGGGGAGGACGATATGGCAGAAGCCTTTATCTGCGACGCGGTCCGGACACCGATCGGCCGCTATGCCGGGGCGCTGGCTGCGGTCCGCGCCGACGATCTCGCGGCGGTTCCGCTGAAGGCGCTGATGGAGCGCAATGCGGCGGTGCGCTGGGCGGAGGTCGACGACCTGATCTTCGGCTGCGCCAACCAGGCGGGTGAGGACAACCGCAACGTCGGCCGCATGGCCGTGCTGCTGGCCGGGCTGCCGGTCGCGGTCCCCGGGACGACGATCAACCGGCTCTGCGGCTCGGGCATGGACGCGGTCGGTCAGGCGGCGCGGGCGATCCGGGCCGGGGACGCCGACCTGATGCTCGCCGGCGGGGTCGAGAGCATGACGCGGGCGCCGTTCGTGATGCCGAAGGCGGAGAGCGCCTTCTCGCGGTCGAACGCGGTCTACGACACGACGATCGGCTGGCGCTTCGTCAACCCGAAGATGAAGAAGGAATTCGGCGTCGACTCGATGCCGCAGACCGCCGACAACGTCGCGGCCGACTACAGCGTGTCGCGGGCCGATCAGGACGCCTTCGCGGCGCGCAGCCAGGCCCGCTGGGAGGCCGCGCAGAAGGCCGGCAAGTTCAGGGACGAGATCGTCCCGGTCAGCGTCCCGCAGCGCAAGGGCGAGCCGGTCGTGGTCGACACCGACGAGCACCCGCGCCCGGGCACCACCGCCGAGACCCTGGCGAAGCTCAAGGGCGTCAACGGACCCGACCTGAGTGTGACGGCGGGGAACGCCTCGGGCGTCAACGACGGTGCTGCGGCGCTGGTCCTCGCCTCGGAGGCGGCGGCCAAGTCTCACGGGCTGACGCCGAAGGCGCGGGTCATCGCGATGGCGGCGGCGGGCGTCGAGCCGCGGATCATGGGCATCGGGCCGGCGCCGGCGGCGAAGCGGGTGTTGGCGCGGGCCGGGCTGTCGATCGACCAGATGGACGTGATCGAGCTCAACGAGGCCTTCGCCGCGCAGGGGCTCGCGACGCTCAGGGAGCTTGGCCTGCCCGACGATGCGGCGCATGTTAACCCCAACGGCGGCGCGATCGCGCTCGGCCATCCGCTCGGCATGTCGGGCGCCCGGCTGGTGACGACGGCCATGTACGAACTGCACCGCCGCGGCGGCCGCTACGCGCTCTGCACCATGTGCATCGGTGTCGGGCAGGGCATCGCCGCCATCATCGAACGCGTCTGAGGAGGAAGCAAAGAATGTACGCCCAGCTCGTCTCGACCGAGGGTCTGAAGAAGCCGGAGGACATGACGCCCGCGGAGCGCGCCTTCCAGGAGCGCATCGACCGGAACGAGAAGATCGAGCCCAAGGAGTGGATGCCCGAGGGCTATCGCAAGACGCTGATCCGCCAGATCGGCCAGCACGCCCACTCCGAGATCGTCGGCCAGCTGCCCGAGGGCAACTGGATCTCCCGTGCCCCGACGCTGGAGCGCAAGGCGATCCTGCTCGCCAAGGTGCAGGACGAGGCGGGGCACGGCCTCTATCTCTACTGCGCCGCCGAGACGCTCGGGGTGAGCCGCGACGAGCTGATGGAACTACTCCACAAGGGCAAGATGAAGTACTCGTCGATCTTCAACTATCCGACGCTGACCTGGGCCGACATGGGCGCGGTCGGCTGGCTGGTCGACGGGGCGGCGATCATGAACCAGGTGCCGCTGCAGCGGACCTCGTTCGGGCCGTACAGCCGGGCGATGATCCGCATCTGCAAGGAGGAATCGTTCCACCAGCGCCAAGGCTACGCCATCATGATGAAGATGGCCGCAGGCACGCCCGAGCAGAAGCGCATGGCGCAGGATGCGCTGAACCGGCTGTGGTATCCGTCGCTGATGATGTTCGGGCCGTCGGACAAGGACTCGGTGCATTCCGCCCAGTCGATGGCGTGGAAGATCAAGATGAACACCAACGACGAGCTCCGCCAGAAGTTCGTCGACCAGACCGTGCCGCAGGCCAAGTACCTGGGGCTGACCGTCCCCGATCCCGAGCTGAAGTGGAACGAGGAGAAGGGCGGCCACGACTTCTCCGAGCCCGACTGGTCGGAGTTCTTCGACGTCATCGCCGGCAACGGCCCGTGCAACAAGGACCGGCTCGGCGCCCGGGTGAAGGCCTGGGACGACGGCGCCTGGTTCCGCGACGGGCTCGTCGCCCACGCCGAGAAGGCCGCCGCACGCCGGGCGCCTGTCGCCGCCGAGTGAGGCCTGCAGTCTCGCGCGCGCGACGCTGGTCAAGTCGTTGATAGTCAAAGATAACGTCGATCAGATTCACCGAACGTCAACCAAGGTTAACCGGGCCTCCGCGCCGTGGAACCAAGGGAGGAAGCGAATGTCCAAGGAATGGCCGCTCTGGGAAGTTTTCATCCGGGGCCAGCACGGGCTGAACCATCGCCACGTCGGCAGCCTGCACGCGCCGGACGCCGAGATGGCGATCAACAACGCCCGCGACGTCTACACCCGCCGCAACGAGGGCGTGTCGATCTGGGTGGTGCCCTCGGCCGCAATCACCGCGTCGAGCCCCTCGGACAAGGGTCCGCTGTTCGAGCCGGCCAACTCCAAGGTCTATCGCCACCCGACCTTCTACGACATCCCCGACGAAGTGGGGCACATGTAAGATGCCCTCGCTCCCGGACATGAACACCCCCGACGTGGCGGAGCTCGCGCGCGAAGCGGCGGCCCACAGCCACGCGACCGAGATCCCGACCCCGGATGCGGGGCAGGACGCCTTCTTCGAGGTGCTGCTCCGCCTCGGCGACGCGACGCTGATCCTCGGCCACCGGGTCTCCGAATGGTGCGGCCACTCGCCGGCGCTGGAGGAGGACATCGCGCTTGCCAACGTCGCGCTCGACCTGATCGGCCAGACCCAGATGTGGCTCGGCCTCGCCGGCGAGGTCGAGGGCAAGGGCCGGTCGGCCGACGATCTCGCCTACCTGCGCGACGCCTGGGACTTCCGCAACCTCTTGCTGGTGGAGCGCCCGAACGGCGACTTCGGCCACACGCTGATGCGGCAGTTCCTGTTCGACGCCTGGCACTTCGAGCTGCTGAAGGCGCTCCAAGGGTCGTCCGATCCGCGCGTCGCCGAGATCGCGGCAAAGGCCGCGAAGGAGGTCGCCTACCACCTCGAGCGGTCGTCGGACCTGGTGATCCGGCTCGGGGACGGGACCGGGGAGAGCCGCCGGCGGATGCAGGACGCGCTCGACGCGCTCTGGGCCTATACCGGCGAGATGTTCCTCGCCGACGAGAAGGACGTCGCGGTCGCAGCGGCCGGGATCGCGCCGAACCCGCGCGACCTCGAGGCCGCTTGGGACGCGACCGTTCGCGACGTGCTGACCGAGGCGACCCTGGCAATCCCGGAGTCGGGCTTCGCCCACAAGGGCGGCAAGCGCGGCGTCCACACCGAGCACCTCGGCTATATCCTCGCCGAGATGCAGTTCCTGCAGCGCGCCTATCCCGGCGCCTCCTGGTAGGACGAAGGCCGATGACGACTGCGACCCACCCCAGCACCGCCGAGGTCTGGGACTGGCTGAGCCATGTCCCCGACCCGGAAATTCCGGTGATCTCGCTGACCGACCTCGGCATCGTCCGCGATGTCGCCTGGGACGGCGACACCCTCGTCGTCACCGTGACGCCGACCTATTCCGGCTGCCCGGCGACGGCGATCATCAACCTCGACATCGAGAAGGCGCTTCGCGAGAAGGGCGTCTCGAACCTCAAGCTGAAGCGCCAGATCTCGCCGCCCTGGACCACCGACTGGATCAGCGAGGGCGGCCGGGAGAAGCTCCGGGCCTATGGCATCGCGCCGCCGATCGACGGCACCGCCGCCGACGGGCGGCTGATCGGCCGGGTGAACCGGATGACGGGCGGCAACTTGACCGTCGCCTGTCCGCGCTGCGGCTCGGCCCATACGACCAAGGTGAGCCAGTTCGGCTCGACGCCGTGCAAGGCGAGCTATCGCTGCGACGACTGCCTCGAGCCCTTCGACTACTTCAAGTGCATCTGAGCGGACGCAAGGACAACTGAAATGGCACGCTTCCATTCCCTCGATGTCGTCGACGTCCGCAAGGAGACGCGGGACGCCGTCGTCGTCACCCTGAAGCCGCGCGACGAGGACGCCGCGCTCTTCGACTTCACCCAAGGCCAGTACCTGACCTTTCGCCGCAAGTTCGAGGACGACGAGCTGCGCCGCAGCTACTCGATCTGCGCCGGCAAGGGCGAGGGTCACCTGCAGGTCGGCATCAAGCGCGTCGACGGCGGCGCCTTCTCGACCTGGGCCAACGAGGAGCTGAAGGCGGGGGCGGTGCTCGAGGCGATGCCGCCGATGGGGCGGTTCTTCACGCCGATCGAGCCGGACGCGCCGAAGAACTACCTCGGCTTCGCCGGCGGGTCGGGGATCACGCCGCTGCTCTCGATCATCAAGACGGTGCTCGCCGCCGAGCCGGGCTCGACCTTCACCCTCGTCTACGCCAACCGGCAGATCAGCTCGATCATGTTCCGCGAGGACCTCGAGGACCTGAAGAACCGCTACCTCGGACGGCTGTCGATCGTCCACGTCCTCGAAACGGAGGCGCAGGACATCGAGCTCTTCACCGGGCGGGTGGACGCGGAGAAGTGCGCGGCGCTGTTCCGCACCTGGATCGACCTGCCGACGGTCAACACCGCCTTCATCTGCGGCCCCGAGCCGATGATGCTGGCGATCGCCGGGGCGCTGAAGGAGCACGGGCTCGCCGACGCGCAGATCAAGTTCGAGCTCTTCGCCTCGGGCCAGCCGGGGCGGACCAAGCAGCGGGTGGTCTCGGCCGAGGTCTCGACCTCCAACTCCACCGAGGCGACGGTGACGCTCGACGGCGCGACGCGGAGCTTCCGCATGCCGAAGGCGGGCCAGAGCCTGCTCGACGCGGCGCTGGAGGCGAACATCGACGCGCCCTACGCCTGCAAGGCCGGGGTGTGCTCGACCTGCCGCGCCAGGGTGCTGGAGGGCGAGACCGAGATGGCCATCAACCACGCGCTCGAGGACTACGAGGTGAAGCAGGGTTACGTGCTCACCTGCCAGTGCTTCCCGCTGAGCGACAAGGTCGTCGTCAGCTACGACCAGTGAGGGAGGGAACCATGACCGAAGACACCGACGCCACCGCCGCGACCATGCCGATCGAGGACTACCTCGCCCAAGGCGGCCAGCTTACCTCCCCGGCCAACGTGCCCGCCCGCTACCGCGGCGAGCTCTTGCGGCTGATGGCGAGCTTCGTCGACAGCGAGCTCGCCGCCTCGGCCGGCTTCGCCGACACCATCAACGACGCGGCGGGCATCACCGCGCGCATCGCCGCCTGCCGGATCACGCTGGAGAAGGCCGACCACGCCGGCCGTGTCCTCGACCTGATGGGCGACTTCGGCGCCGACGAGGGCCGCTACGCGACCCAGCATCCCTGGGCCGACCGCCTGCCGCGCGACGCGGCACTCGGCCAGGCCCGCCATGGCGCCGACATGCGCCTCGCGGTGTTCCACTATCCGATCGAGGGCTGGGTCGACGCCGTGGTGCTGAACGTCCTGCAGGGGCTCGCCGCGGCGGTGACGCTGGAGGAGCTCGCGAGGGTTTCCTACGCCCCGCTCGCCGACGTGTTCCGCGCCATCGCCCCGCGCGAGAAACGCCACACCGACCTCGGCGTCACCGGCCTCACCGACATCACCGCGACCGAGGAGGGGCGCGCCGCCGCCAAGGCCGCCATCGCCTACTGGCAGCCGAAGGTCGCCGACAGCTTCGGCACGATGAACTCCGCCCGGTTCGAGACGCAGAAGCGCTTCGGCCTCCGCCACCGCCCGAACGAGGCGCTGCTCGCCGACTGGACCGCTTCGGTCCGCGCGACGCTGGCGCCGCTCGGCCTCGCCTGAGGACAGGACCATGACCGTCGACGTCACCACCAAGCCCCGTACCCTCGAAAGCTACGTGGGCGGCGAATGGGTCAAGGGCAACGGCCCGGGCCAGACCCTGCTCGACGCCGCCACCGGCGCCCCCGTCGCCCGCATCGACAGCTCCGGCGTCGACTTCGCCGGGGCCCTCACCTGGGGGCGCGACGTGGTCGGGCCGAAGCTGCGCGCGCTCTCCTTCCACGACCGCGCCGCAATGCTGAAGGCGCTTGGCCAGTTCCTGATGGCCAACAAGGAGGAGTTCTACGCCGAGAACTTCGCCACCGGCGCCACCCGCGCCGACGGTTGGATCGACATCGAGGGCGGCGCCGGCACCGTGCTCTCCTACGCCTCGAAGGCGCGCCGCGAGCTGCCGAACACCCGCGTCCTCACCGACGGCGAGGTGGAGCTGCTGTCGAAGGACGCGAGCTTCTCGGCCCAGCACGTCCTGACGCCGCTGACCGGCGTCGCGATCCACATCAACGCATTCAACTTCCCGGTGTGGGGGATGCTGGAGAAGGTGGCGCCGACCTTCATCGCCGGCGTGCCCTCGATCGTGAAGCCGGCGAGCCAGACCGCCTACCTGACCGAGCTCGTGGTCCGCCGCATCGTCGAGTCGGGCATCCTGCCCGAAGGGGCGATCCAGCTCATCGCCGGCTCGACCGGCGACCTGCTCGACCATGTGACGGGGCAGGACGTCGTCACCTTCACCGGCTCGGCCTGGACGGGGCGCAAGCTGCGCAGCGGCGCGGCGATCGTCGAGAACTCCACCCGCTTCACCATGGAGGCCGACAGCCTCAACGCCGCGATCCTCGGGCCCGACGCCGGCCCGGGCACGCCGGAGTTCGACCTTTTCGTCAAGGAGGTCGCCCGCGAGATGACGGTGAAGGCGGGGCAGAAGTGCACCGCCATCCGCCGGGTGATCGCGCCGCGGGCCTTCACCGACGCGCTCGTCGCCGCGCTCGGCGACCGCCTCGCCAAGACCGTTCTCGGCGATCCGTCGAACGAGGCGACGCGCATGGGCGCGCTCGCCAGCCTCGACCAGCGCCGCGAGGTCCGCGACCGCATCCGCGAGCTGCGCGCCGAGGCCGAGATCGTCGCCGGCAACCCCGACGAGGTGCGGATCGCTTCGGGCGACGCCGAGAAGGGCGCCTTCCTCAACCCGGTCGTCCTCTACGCCGACAACCCGCTGGCCAAGACCGCCATCCATGACGTCGAGGCCTTCGGCCCGGTCTCGACGGTGATGCCCTACGACGATGTCGGCGAGGCCATCGCGCTCGCCAGGCTCGGCAAGGGCTCGCTCGTCGCCTCGGTGTTCACCGACGACAAGGGCGTCGCGGAGGAGGTCGTCCTCGGCCTCGCCCCCTTCCACGGCCGGGTGCTGATCGGCAACCGCCTGAGCGCCAAGACCTCCACCGGCCATGGCTCGCCGCTGCCGGTGCTCGTCCACGGCGGCCCCGGCCGCGCCGGCGGCGGCGAGGAGCTGGGCGGCATCCGCGGCGTCAATCACTATATGCAGCGCACCGCGGTCCAGGGTGCCCCCCGCCTGCTCTCGGCGGTCACCGGCCGCTGGATCGAGGGCGCCGACACCCGGGCGGACGGCACCCACCCGTTCCGCAAGTCGCTGGCGGAGCTGAGGGTCGGCGACCAGCTCGTCACCGCCACCCGCACGGTGACGCTGGAGGACATCGAGCATTTTGCGGAGTTCACCGGCGACACCTTCTACGCCCACATGGACGAGGCGGCGGCCAAGGCGAACCCGTTCTTCGACGGCCGCGTCGCCCACGGCTACCTCATCGTCTCCTTCGCCGCCGGCCTCTTCGTCGATCCGGATCCGGGCCCGGTCCTCGCCAACTACGGCGTCGACAACCTCCGCTTCCTCACGCCAGTCTACCCGGGCGACACCCTCGGCGTGCGCCTGACCTGCAAGGAGATCAACCCGCGCGCCGGTGCCGAGCACGGCGAGGTCCGCTGGGGCTGCCAGGTGACCAAGCAGGACGGCGCGCTCGTCGCCCAGTACGACGTGCTGACCATGGTGGCGAAGACTTGGTCGCCCGCGGCCTGAGGCCGGCGCCACCAACAACTAGGAGGAGACCCCATGCCCGCCACGATGACCCGGTCCCTCGGCCGGCTGCTCCTGCCTGCCCTGCTCGCCCTCTCCCCCATCGCCGCCAGTGCCGCCTCCGACGTGACGATCCTGCGCGACGAGTGGGGCATCCCGCAGGTCTATGCCAACGATGTCTACGGCCTCTACGCCGGCTTCGGCTACGCAGTCGCCGAGGACCGCCTCTTCCAGATGGAGATGGCCCGCCGCTCGGTCCTCGGCACCACCGCCGAGGTGCTCGGCCCCGACCAGGTCGCCTACGACACCCAGACCCGCACCAATTTCGACCAGGCGAAGATCCGCACCCAGATCGACGCGTTGCCCCCCGAGCAGCGCGCAATCCTCCAAGGCTACGCGGCCGGCTTCAATAAGCGCCTCTCCGAGGTGATGGCGGACAAGGCAAACCTCTTGCCGAAGGAGTTCACCGACTTTGGCTTCGAGCCCGCGGACTGGTCCGACTTCGACGTCGCGATGATCTACGTCGGCACGATGGCCGGCCGCTTCTCCTACTTCTCCAACGAACTCAACAACGCCAAAGTGCTCGACGCCCTTGTCGAGCAGCACGGCGAGACCGTCGGCAAGCAGCTCTTCGACCAGATCTACTGGATCGAGGACCCGCTCGCCCCCACCACCGTTCCCGCCGGCGCGCCATACCAGAAGAAGGCCGAGGCCGCGCCGCTCGGCGCCACCCGCTTCGCCGGCCTCGCCGACGTCCCCGGCATGGAGAGCGGCGAGGACGACCGCCCGCGTGCCAGCAACATCTGGATCCTCGGGCCGGAAAAGACCGTCGACGGCAGCACCATCCTCGTCAACGGCCCGCAGTTCGGTAACTTCAACCCGGCTTACGTGTTCTCGATCGGCCTGCACGGCGCCGGGTTCGACCTCACCGGCAACACCCCCTTCGCCGTGCCAAACGTCCTGTTCGGAACCAACGGCGCGATCGCCTGGGGCGCCACCGCCGGCCCTCTCGACGTCAACGACTACGTCGCGCTCGAGCTCAACCCGCAGAATCCACACCAGTATCGCCGCGGCGACGGCTGGACCGACATGCGCCGCCGCGAGGAGACGATCAAGGTCAAGGGCGCCGAGGATGTGACCGCCGAGATCTGGGGGACCGACTATGGCGTGGTCCCTGTCTTCGACGCCGAGCATGATCGCGCCTTCGCCTTCCACCGCACCTGGGAGGGCTACGAGATTTCCACGCTCATGGCCTGGATCCGCTCGACGCAGGCACAGGACTACGACCAGTGGCTCGACGCGGCGAAGGACGTCGCGACCACGATCAACTGGTACTACGCCGACAAGGACGGCAACATCGGCTACGTCTCGCCCGGCTACCTGCCGGTGCGGCAGGCCAGCCAAGATCTTCGCCTGCCGGCCAAGGGCGACGGCAGCATGGACTGGCAGGGAATCCGCCCCTTCGACGACGTCCCCAAGACACTGAACCCTGAGCAGGGCTGGATCGCCAACTGGAACAACCGCTCAGGCAAGGGCACCGTCTCCACCGTCGAGGGCAGCCCATGGGGCTCGGCCGACCGCGTCGTGGAGATCATGTCGCGCATCGAAGCCAAGGACCGCTTCTCCCCCGAGGAGGTCTGGAACATCCTGCCCGAGACGAGTTTCGTCGACGTCAACGCACGCTATTTCGTGCCGCGCATCCTCGCCGCGAGCGCGGGCCTACCGGCGGATGACCCGCGCCAGCCCATGCTCGCGGCGCTCGCCGACTGGGACAGCCGCCAGATCCGCGACGCCGACGGCAAGGCGACCTCACCGGCGGTCGCGATCCTGCGCACCTGGATGGACGTCATGGTCGCCGACGTGCTCCTCGACGATGCGCCGTCGATCCCGTCGAAGGTCATGCAAATCCGGATCGCGCTGCCCTCGGCTCTCCTGAACAACGCGCTTCTCGGCAAGGACGCAGGCGTCCCGCAGGCCTACGACTTCTTCAATGGCGAAGATCCCGACACGGTGGTCCTGACGGCGCTCGATAAGGCCCGCGTGGCCCTGTCCGAACAGTACGGCAGCGACAACGTCACGGCCTGGCTCGCACCGATCGACCAGCACGTCTTCGACACGAAGAACTACCTCGGCATCCCGCAGACCACCGCGGACGAAGGGCTCGCCGTCGGCACCGCCATGAACCGCGGCACCGAGAACAACATGGTCCGCTTCCGCGACGGCAAGGTGACTTTCTGCGCCGTCACGCCCCCGGGCCAGAGCGGCTTCATCGCCCCCGACGGCACGAAGTCGCCGCACTATCAGGACCAGTTGCAGCTCTACGCCGACTTCGGCTGCCGCCCGCAGGCCTTCTACCGCGACGACGTCGAGAAATCCGCGGTGGGGCGAATGGCCTTTACCATCGAATGATGCTTCCGCCGGGCGTCCGCGCCCGGCGGCCGACGCCCGAGTGGCGGACGCTCCTGTCCCTTGCCTGTCACGGAGAAGGAAGATGGATCACCGCCGCCTGGAGATGACTGTCCTGATGACCCCCGACATGGCCAACTTTTCCGGCAAGGTCCATGGCGGCGCGCTCCTCAACCTCCTCGACCGAGTCGCCTTCTCGCTAGCCTCGCGCTACTCAGGCCGCTACGCCGTCACCCTCTCGGTTGACCAGGTGACCTTCAAAGAACCGATCAACGTCGGCGAGCTCGTTACCTTCCGCGCCGCGGTCAATCACGCCGGCCGCACGTCGATGGAGGTCGGCATCCGGGTCGAGGCCGAGAACATCCGCACCGGCACCGTCCGCCACACTAACTCCTGCTACTTCACTATGGTCGCCATCGACGACTCGAGCCGCCCCGCCGAGGTGCCGGAGCTTCGCATCGAGACCTCGGCCGAGGCCCGGCGCAACCGCGCCGCCGAACTCCGCCGCCGGCTGCGCCGGGAGATCACCACTGAAATGGAACGCGCAACGGAGGGCGGGCAATGAGCATCTGGTCATGGGACGGCATCATTCCGGTCGTCGATCCCGAGGCCTTCGTCCATCCCGACGCTACGGTCATTGGCGACGTCATCATCGCCGCCGGCGTCTACATCGGGCCACAGTGCGTACTGCGCGGCGACTTCGGCCGCATCGAGATCGGCCATGGCGCCAACGTGCAGGAGACCTGCGTCGTCCACACCTTCCCGAACCTCGGCGTCGTCGTCGAGCCCTGCGGCCACATCGGCCACGGCGCTGTCCTGCACGGCTGCCGCATCGGGCGAAACGCCATGGTCGGGATGAACGCCGTCATCATGGATGAGGCCGAGGTCGGCGAGGATTCAATCGTCGGGGCCATGGCCTTCGTCCCGGCCGGCCGCAAGATCCCGCCTCGCAGCCTTGCCGTCGGCTCTCCGGCCAAGGTCGTCCGCGAGCTCACCCGTCAGGAGATCGAGTGGAAGACCCGCGGCACCGGCGTGTATCAGCGCCTCGCTGCCGAGGCACCCGGCAAGCTCGCGCCGGCCGAGCCGCTCGCCGTCCCCGAGCCAGGGCGTCGCCAGGTTCGTGCCCCGGACTACGACCCGCTGATTGCCGAGCGCCTGAAGCTCGGCGACTGACCGATCGGGGGGGCGATCCGCCCCGATTGCCGCCCCCTCCCCGCCGGACGCACCGCCTCTACCGGGGGCAACCATTCCCTCAGCGCACAGCCTTGATGCCTTCAAGGATCAAGGTCGTCGCTACTTGAGCGTAGTCACTTCGCGTGATCGGACCCTCTTCGCGAAACCACAGGTAAACCGAGTTCATCACCCCGAAGACCGTCATCGTGACCGGCATCAGCAACGGCCGATCCGGCCGGTCGAGTTCGGGATGCACCCGACGCAGCACGTCCGAGAAATGTCCGACGATCTGCCGCTCCACCGCCCGGATCTCGCGGCGCTGCTCGTAAGCGAGCGCCGCGCCACCGATCAGTTGCACCCTGTGGGCGTCGTCGGCTCCACGGTACTTCTCGAGCACCACGCCCACGAGCACGCGCAGCTGCTCCTCCGGCGGCCGGCTCACTTGGGCTGCCACGGAGACGGAGGCTTCGAGCTCGACAAGATGGGTGTGGATGATGGCAAAGATCAGGGCGTCCTTGCTCGGATAGTAATGATAGAGGAGCGCTTTCGACACGCCAGAGTGGGCGGCGACCTGCGCCATCGAGGCCTTTTCCATGCCGTGCTCGGCAAAGACCGCCGCCGCGCTCATCAGGAGGCCCTGCTGCTTCTCCTCGAAGTCACTGGCGCGTGTCCGTGCCATTTCGTCGGCTCCAATCCCCTCGCGGGTCTCGGACGGTGGGGGACGGCCGCTGCCGACCATCCCCTCGGATCAATTCATCGTCCGTCGGGTCGGTCAAAATCACTCTTTCGGCCGGTTGTCCACCACGCGCTTCGCCTTGCCCTCGGAGCGCTGGACGCTGTCCGGGTCGGCGACGACGATCTTGGTCGAGACGCCGACGACGCTCTTGATGTGATGGGCGAGCTCCTTCGCCGACGCCGCCCGCGCCTCGGCCGAGGCAGCGTTCGCGGCGGCCTCGACGTGGACGACCATGTCGTCCATCCGCCCCTTGCGCACCAGCTCGACCTGGAAATGCGGGGTGAGGCCCGCGCACTTCAGTATCTGCTCCTCGATCTGCGTCGGGAAGACGTTGACGCCGCGGAGGATGATCATGTCGTCGGACCGCCCCGTCACCTTCTCCATGCGCCGCATCGACCGCGCCGTCCCCGGCAGCAGCCGGGTCAGGTCGCGCGTGCGGTAGCGGATCATCGGGATCCCCTCCTTGGTGAGGGTGGTGAAGACGAGCTCGCCCAGCTCGCCGTCGGGCAGCACCTCGCCGGTCTCGGGGTCGACGATCTCCGGGTAGAAGTGGTCTTCCCAGATGTGCAGCCCGTCCTTGGTCTCGACGCACTCGCTGGCGACGCCCGGGCCCATGATCTCGGAGAGGCCGTAGATGTCGACCGCGTCCATGTCGAAGGCCTGCTCGATCTCCTCGCGCATGGCGTTCGTCCAGGGCTCGGCGCCGAAGATGCCGAGCTCGAGCGAGCACTCGCGCGGGTCGAGCCCCTGGCGGCGGAACTCGTCGAGGATCGACAGCATGTAGGAGGGCGTCACCATGATGATGCGCGGCTTGAAGTCCTGCATCAGCGTGACCTGGCGCTCGGTCATGCCGCCGGAGATCGGAACCACGGTGCAGCCGAGACGCTCGGCGCCGTAGTGCGCGCCGAGGCCACCGGTGAAGAGGCCGTAGCCGTAGGCGACGTGGACGAGGTCGCCGCGGTGCCCGCCGGCGGCCCGGATGGCGCGCGCGACGACGTTGGCCCAGACGTCGATGTCGTGCTTGGTGTAGCCGACGATGATCGGCTTGCCGGTGGTGCCCGACGAGCCGTGGATGCGCACGAGCTCCTCGCGCGGCACGGCGAACATGCCGAAGGGATAGGTGTCGCGCAGGTCGGTCTTGGTGGTGAAGGGGAACTTCGACAGATCCTTCAGCGACTTCAGGTCCTCGGGATGCACCCCGGCCTCGTCGAACCGCTTGCGGTGGAAGGGCGCGTTCTCGTAGACGTGCCTGAGCGTCCGCTTCATGCGGTGGAACTGCAGCGCCTCGATCTCGTCGCGCGAAGCCGTCTCGATCGGGTCGAACACTTCCGTCCGACCGGGCCGCATACGTTGTTTAGGCATCTGGCGTTCTCTCCCCAAAAAATCCGTCGAAACCGGGCCTACTCCGGCAGGTGGGTTCCCTTGACGGTGCGCGAGTGGCCGCGGAACTCCGCCACCGGCTCGCCCCGGTCGTTCGTGACGTGGATGTCGTAGATGCCGTTGCGCCCGGCGCGATGGAGCTCGCGCGCGGTGGCGGTGAGCCGGTCGCCCTTGCGTCCCGGCGCCATGTAGGTGATCGACACCTGATAGGCGACGGCAAGCTGGTTATAGGTGTTGCAGGCGAAGGCGAAGGCTGAGTCGGCGACGGAGAAGATGAAGCCGCCGTGGGCGTTGCCGTGGCCGTTCAGCATGTCCTCGGTGATGTCCATGGAGAGGGTGGCCTCGCCGGGCGCGATGTGCTCGATCCGCATGCCGAGGCGTTGCGAGGTCCAGTCGGTGGACCACATCGCCTCGGCGCAGGCCTCGGCGAGCTGCTGCGGCGAGAGGCCAGCGGCGGTGAGCGTCGCGGTGGTCATCTGCCCGAGAACTCCGGCTGGCGCTTGTCGAGGAAGGCGATGACGCCCTCGGCGTAGTCGGCGGTGCGGCCGGCCTCGCGCTGCAGGTCGCGCTCGAGGTCGAGCTGGGCGTCGAGGCTGTTGGTCGCCGCCGCCTGGATCGCGCGCTTGGTCAGGCCGAGGCCGCGGGTCGGGCCGGCGGCGAGGCGCTTCGCGATCGACTCGGCCTCGATGAGGAGCGCGGCGTCGTCGACAGCCTTCCAGATCAGGCCCCAGTCGGCGGCGGTCTCGGCCGGCAGCGGCTCGGCGAGGAGCGCCAGCGCCTTGGCGCGGGGCTCGCCGAGGATGCGGGCGAGCGACCAACTGCCCCCGGCGTCGGGGACGAGGCCGATCTTCGCGAAGGCCTGGAGGAACTTGGCCGACTTCGCCGCCAACACGATGTCACAGGCGAACGCGATGTTGGCGCCTGCGCCGGCGGCGACGCCGTTCACGGCGCAGACGACCGGCTTTTCGATGGAGCGGATCAGCCGCAAGGTCGGGTTGTAGAAGGTCTCGATCGTCGCCCCGAGGTCCGGCGCCCCGCCGCCCTTGCGCGGGTCGCGGTCGCCAAGGTCCTGGCCGGCGGAGAAGCCGCGGCCGGCGCCGGTCAGCAGGATCGCCCGGACTTCCGGGTCGGAGGCGGCGCGCTCCATGCCGGCGCGCAGCGACCGGTGCATTTCCTCGTTGAAGGAGTTAAGCTTGTCCGGGCGGTTCAGGGTGAGGCTCAGCACCCCCGCGTCGAGCGAGACGAGCACCGTCTCAGACAAGGCCGCAGTCTCGGTCATCGGCTTCCCTCCCAAGGCGACCGCTCGCTGCAGCCGTTAAAAAAAGTGTTGCATAAACCGACTGGTCAGTCAATTATAAACGCAACAACATCGGGAGAAACGCAGATGGCCTCGCTCTTCCACCGGCATCGCACGCTTCTCGAACAAGCCGTCGCAGCGCTGGGTGACCGGGGATTCTGGTCGCCTTTCCCGGAGGTTCCGAGCGGGAAATTCTATGGCGAGACCGCCCGCGAGGACGGGCAGACGGCTTACCAAGCGCGGCTCGGCGCGGCATTTGCCCTCCCCGGCCACCCCGAATCGACCCGCGTCGGCGCCGAAGTCTCGCCCTACGGCCCCGCACTCGGGATCACCTATCCCTCCGCCGATGCTGCCACCCTCGTCGCCGCCTCCGAATCCGCCAGTTCCGCCTGGGCCGCCGCGGCGCCGGACACCCGAGTCGGCCTCCTCCTCGAGGCGCTGAAGCGGCTGAACGCGATGAGCTTCGAGATGGGCAACGCGGTGATGCACACGACCGGCCAAGCCTTCCCGATGGCCTTCCAGGCCGGCGGCCCTCACGCGCAGGACCGCGGCCTCGAGGCCGTCGCCACCGCCTGGCTCGAGATGTCCCGCGCGCCGGCCCGAGCCGTCTGGGAGAAACCGCAGGGCAAGGCCGACCCCATCGTCATCGAGAAGCACTGGCGCATCGTCCCGCGCGGCGTCGCCCTCGCCATCGGCTGCCAGACCTTCCCGACCTGGAACAGCTATCCCGGCATCTTCGCCAGCCTCGCGACCGGTAACAGCGTCATCGTGAAGCCGCACCCCGGCGCCACCCTGCCCCTCGCCCTGACCGTCGCCGTGCTCCGCGACCTCCTCGCCGAGGAGGGCTTCCCGCGCGACGTCGTCCTTCTCGCCGCCGATTCGGCCGAGGCGCCGGTCACCAAGGACCTCGTGCGACACCCGGCGATACGGATCGTCGACTACACCGGCTCCAACGCCTTCGGCGCCTGGGTGCGCGAGAACGCCGGAGAAGCCCTCGTCTACACCGAGGAGGCCGGCGTGAACTCGATCGTCATCGCCGGCGTCGACGCCTTCGCCGCGATGTGCGCCAACGTCGCCTTCTCGCTCTCGCTCTACTCCGGCCAGATGTGCACTGCCCCGCAGGACATCTTCGTCCCGTGGGACGGCATCGACACCGACGAGGGCCGAAAGTCCTTCGACGAGGTCGCGGCCGGCATCGCCGACGCCGTGGATCAGCTGCTCGCCGATCCGGACCGCGCCGCCGGCGTCGCCGGCGCCATCGCGAATCCGGCGACCATCGACCGCGTCGCCGACGCGCGCAGCCTCGGCCGCGTCGTCCGCGACAGCGCCCCTCTCGCCGGGGGCCGCAGCGCAACGCCGCTGATCGTCGCGGTCGACGCCGCCGACGAGGCTGCCTACGGCGAGGAGCGCTTCGGCCCGATCGCCTTCGTGATCGCCGTCGCCGACGCCGACGACGGCATCGCTCGCGCCGCGGCGCTCGCGATGCACAAGGGGGCGATCACCGCCGCCCTCTACGACACCGACGAGGCGCGGATCCTCCGCGCCGCCGACGCCTTCGCCCGGGCGGGCGCGAACCTCTCGGTCAACCTCACCGGCAACATCTTCGTCAACCAGTCGGCCGCCTTCAGCGACTTCCACGTCACCGGCCTCAACCCGTCCGGCAACGCCAGCCTGACCGACTCGGCCTTCGTCGCCGGCCGCTTCGCCCGCGCGATGTGGCGCCGGCCGGTGGTCGCCTGACCTCAAGCAAGCACCTGAAAAATCCAAGGGGAGGAACCCATGAAAACCTTGACGGCTCTCGCTAGCTTCGTCGCGCTCGGCCTCACCACCGCGGCACAGGCCGACATTAAGATCGGCGCCACTGTGTCGGAAACCGGACCCGCCGCCTTCCTCGGCGACCCGGAAGCCAAGACCCTCAAGATGATGGTGGAGAAGCTCAACGCCGCCGGCGGCATCAACGGCGAGGAGATCGCGCTGACGCTCTACGACGATGGCGGCGACCCGAACAAAGCGCGCACCTTCGCTACCCGCCTCGTCGAGGACGACGAGGTCGTGGCGATCATCGGCGGCACCACCACCGGCACCTCGATGTCGATCATCCCGGTGGCCGAGGACGCCGAAATCCCCTTCATCTCGCTGGCCGGCGCCATCGAGATCATCGACCCGGTCAAGGAGTGGGTGTTCAAGACCCCGCACACCGACCGCATGGCCTGCCAGAAGCTCTTCGAGGACATGAAGGCGCGCGGCATCACCAAGATCGGCATGATCTCCGGCACCGACGGCTTCGGGGCGTCCATGCGCAAGCAGTGCCTCGAGGTGGTCGGCGACTACGGGATCGAGGTCCTGGCGGATGAGAGCTATGGTCCGACCGATGCCGACATGACGCCGCAGCTCACTAATATCAAGAACACGGCCGGCATCGAGGCGGTGCTGAACCCGGGCTTTGGCCAGGGGCCGTCGATCGTCACTCGCAACTATCAGCAGCTCGCTGTGGGCCTGCCGCTCTACCAGAGCCACGGCGTCGCATCGAAGGGCTTCATCGACCTCGCCGGCCCCGAGGCGGCCGAGGGCGTCCGGCTGCCCGGCACCGCGCTGCTCATCGGCAGCCTCCTCGCCGCCGACGACGCGCAGAAGCCGGTCGTTGACGCCTACGTCACCGAATACACCGCCGCCTACGGCGAGGCGCCCTCGACCTTCGGCGGCTATGCCCACGACGCCTTCGCCATCCTCGTCGACGCGCTGACCCGTGCCGGCTCCACCAAGCCCTCCGACATCCGCGACGCCATCGAGGCGACCTCGAGCCTCGCCGGCACCACCGGCGTCGTCACCATGACACCGGAGGACCACCTGGGCTTCGACCTCTCGGCGTTCCGGATGCTCGAGATCAAGAACGGCGAATGGACCCTCGTCCCGTAGCCGCACGACGCATTCGCAAGGTGGGCAACGCCGCCCGCCCTGCTCCCGCGCCCTTTTGCCCCGGAGCTCGACGCCCATGGCCGAACTTATGCAATTCCTCCTGTCCGGCGTGACCGTCGGCGCGGTCTACGCGCTGGTCGCCCTGGGTTTCACCATCATCTACAACGCGTCGGACGTGGTGAACTTCGCCCAGGGCGAGTTCGTCATGCTCGGGGGCATGATTACGGTCTTCGCCCACATGGCGGGGCTGCCGATCCCCCTCGCGGCCCTGATCGCCATCGCCGGCACCGCCGCCATGGGCGTCGCCCTCAACAAGCTCGCCATCGAGCCCGCCCGCGGCGCACCGGTGGTGTCGCTCATCATCATCACCATCGGCGCCTCGATTTTCATCCAAGGCGTGGCGCAGCTCGTCTTTGACAAGCAGCTCCACCGCTTTCCGGCCTTCTCGGGCGACACCCCGATCAGCATCTTCGGCGCCACCATCCTGCCCCAGAGCCTCTGGGTTCTGGCCGGCGCTATCGTGGTCTTCGTCGGCCTCTGGGCCTTCTTCACCAAGACGCTCACGGGCCGCGCCGTCCTCGCGACCTCCAACAACCGCCTGGCGGCGCAGCTCGTCGGCATCAACACCAACTGGGTAATGACGCTCTCCTTCGCGCTCTCTGCGGCCATCGGGGCGCTAGCGGGTGTGCTTGTCACACCAATCACCAACATCAGCTACGGCGTCGGCATCGCCTACGCGCTCAAGGGCTTCGCCGCCGCGATGCTCGGGGGCATGGGCGTGCCGCTCGGGGCGCTGGTCGGCGGCATCCTGCTTGGCTTAATTGAGGCGTTGACCGCCGGCTACCTGAGCTCGGTCTACAAGGACGCCGCTGCCTTCGTAGTGATCCTCATCGTCCTCTTCGTGATGCCGAGCGGCATCTTCGGCCGCAAGTCGACGGACCGAGTTTGATCATGACCACGAAACGCGTCACGCTCCTAATCCTCGCGATCATCGTGATCGCCTCGCCCTTCTTCTTCCCGTCAAACTTCTACTACCGCGTCGGCTCGCTGATCTTCGTCAACGGCCTCGCCGTGACCGGCATGGTCATCCTCATCGGCTACGCCGGGCAGATCAGCCTCGGCCACGCCGGCTTTGCGGGCATCGGCGGCTACGCCTGCGCACTTGCCCCGGTCCATCTCGGGCTCCACCCCGGCCTAGCCGCTATCCTCGGCGCTGCCATCTCCGGCGCGCTGGCCTGGGCGGTCGGCCGCCCGATCCTCCGCCTCAAGGGCTACTACCTCGCCGTCGCCACCCTCGGCCTCGGCATCCTCGTCTCGATGGTGCTCGCCAACGAAGCCTGGCTAACCCGCGGTCCAGACGGCATCGAGGTGCCCGATCTCGGCCTTAACGACGTGCTCGAGTTCGTCGGCATCGACATTTCGAACGCGCAGTTCTGGTACTTCTTCTCCGGCCTGGCGCTCGTTATCGGCGCCTGGATCGCGCTCAACCTCTACGACAGCCCTACCGGGCGCGCCCTCCGGGCGCTGCACGGCTCGGAAATCGCCGCGCGCACCGTTGGCATTGACGTCGCGCGCCTCAAGCTCCAGGCCTTCGTGATTTCGGCGGTCTACGCCTCAATCGCCGGCTCGCTCCTAGCGCTCCAGAACAAGTTCATCACCCCGGAAGTCGCCGGCTTCATGCACTCGATCGAGATGGTGACCATGGCGGTCCTCGGCGGCGTTGGCTCGGTGCTCGGCGCCTTCTTCGGCGCGGCGATTCTGACCACGCTGCCGCAGGTGCTGACCGTCTTCCAGGAGTACGAGCAGATCCTGCTCGGCCTCGTGATGATGCTGTGCATGATCTTCATGCGCGAAGGACTGCTCCCGAGCATCCTGCGCGCACTGAGAGGGAAGGACAAATGACCACGCTCCTCGAAGTCTCCGGGCTCGGCATCACCTTCGGCGGCCTCAAGGCCGTTCAAGACGTCGGCTTCCGGGTGAACCCCGGCGAGATCGTCTCGGTGATCGGCCCGAACGGCGCCGGCAAGACCACGCTCTTCAATATGATTTCCGGCGTCTACAAGCCGTCGTCCGGCACGGTGAAGCTCGACGGTCAGGACGTGACCGGCCTCGATCCCTTTCTCCTCGCCCGGCGCGGCCTCTCCCGCACCTTTCAGAACCTGCAGATCTTCCAGACCATGACTGTGCTCGAGAACGCCATCGCCGGCTTCCATCTGCAGGAGAAGGGCTCTCTCCTCGCCGACCTCCTCCACCTCCCGTCCATGAAATTCCGCGCCCGCGCCGCCGAAACCGAGGCCCGGACGTTGCTCAACCGCGTCCGCCTCGGCAATGCGGCCGAGAAAGAGGCGAGTTCGCTCTCCTACGGTGCCCTCAAGCGGCTGGAGATCGCCCGCGCCCTCGCCTTGAAGCCCCGCGTCCTCCTCCTCGACGAGCCCGCCGCCGGCTGCAACGCGGTCGAGACCGAGGAAATCGACCACCTGATCGCCGAGGTCGCCGCCTCTGGCACCGCGATCCTGCTCGTGGAACACGACATGAAGATGGTCATGCGCATCTCGAACCACATCGTCGTCCTCGACCACGGCGAGAAGATCGCCGAGGGCGAGCCCGCAGTCGTCAGCCGGGACCCGAAGGTCATCGAGGCTTACCTCGGAACGGAGGCCGCTCATGCTTAACGTCGAGGGCCTGCGCTCCCGCTACGGCCGCATCGAGGTGCTGCACGGCATCGACCTCGCGGTGAACTCTGGCGAGATCGTTACCGTCGTCGGCGCCAACGGCGCCGGCAAGACCACGCTGCTCCGCTGCCTCTCCGGCGTCCAGCCGGTTACCGGCGGCTCGATCACCTTCCGCGGCGAGAACTTTACCGCCGTGCCCGCTTACAAGCGCCTTGGCCACGGCCTTGCCCAGTCGCCGGAAGGTAGGCAGATCTTCACCAACCTGACGGTGGAAGAGAACCTGCGCCTCGGCGCCTTCCTCTTCACCGACGACCGGGTGGAGAAGGACATGGCGAACGCCTTCGCGATGTTCCCGATCCTGAAGGAAAAGCGCAACCTCGCCGCCGGCGGCCTCTCCGGCGGCCAGCAGCAGATGCTCGCGATCACCCGCGCGCTGATGGGCCGTCCCTCCTGCCTTCTTCTCGACGAGCCGTCGATGGGCCTTGCGCCGATCATCGTCCAGCAGATCTTCGACGTGGTGAAGAGCATGCGGGCCCTCGACGTCACCGTGCTCCTCGTGGAGCAGAACGCCTTCGGCGCGCTCAAGATCGCCGACCGCGGCTACGTCCTCGAAACCGGGCGCGTCACCATGGAGGGGTCGGCGGCCGAACTGATCGCCGACCCGCGCATCCGCGAAGCCTACCTGGGGATCTGACTATGCCCGTTTCCATCGCCCGCGAAGGCCGCGTCGCCGTCGTCACCGTCGACAACCCGCCGGTCAACGCCCTCTCCCAAGCCCTCCGCCAGTCGCTCTGGGACGCGGCGGAGAACCTCGACGCCGACCCCTCGGTCGACGCCGTCGTCCTCCTCTGCGCGGGGCGCACCTTCATTGCCGGCGCCGACGTCACCGAGTTCGGCAAGCCGCCCCAGCCGCCGCACCTCCCCGACCTCGTCGCCCGCATCGAGGCGGCCCGGAAACCCTGGGTCGCCGCCATCCACGGCTCCGCCCTCGGCGGCGGCTTCGAGGTGGCGCTGGCCTGCCGCTTCCGCGTCGCCCACGCCTCGGCCTCCGTCGGGCTCCCCGAGGTTACACTCGGCATCGTCCCCGGCGCCGGCGGC
The DNA here is from genome assembly GCF_017995835.1 of Amaricoccus sp. GTDB lineage: Bacteria > Pseudomonadota > Alphaproteobacteria > Rhodobacterales > Rhodobacteraceae > Amaricoccus. Next base: position 1,837 of record NZ_JAGOID010000048.1, on the reverse strand, counting down.
ACGGTCCGCCTTCCCCGGCTCGTCCCCCCCGCCGTCGCCGTCGAGATCGCCACCACCGGCAAGCCAGTGAAGGCGCCGAAAGCCCTTGCCCTCGGTCTGATCGACCGCGTGGTCGACGGCGACCTCCGCGCCGGTGCCGTCGCCTTCGCCGCCGCCCTGCCGCCCCTTCCGCCCCCCCTCCGCGACCGTCCGCCGCTTGCCGCCGACACCGGATTCTGGGACGAGGCCGCCCCGTCGGTGAAGAAAGCCGCGCGCGGCGAAGCCGCGCCCCTCCGTGTCCTCGCCTGCCTCCGCAAGGCGACCGAAGCTTCCTTCGACGAGGCGATGTCCTTCGAGCGCGAGACCTTCCTCGCCCTCCGCTCCTCCCCGGAGGCCGCCGCCCTCCGCCACGTCTTCTTCGCCGAGCGGGCCGCCCTGCGTCCCGCCTCCGTCAAGGGCGTCGAGCCGAAAACCCTCCGCACCGCCGCGGTCGTCGGCGGCGGCACCATGGGTGCCGGCATTGCCGCCGCCCTGCGCGACGGCGGCATTTCGGTGACGCTCGTCGAGCGCGACGCCGAGGCGCTGGCGCGCGGCCTTGCGAACGTCGCCGCGATCTTCGAAGGGGCGGTGAAGCGCGGGCGGCTCACCGAGGCGGACCGGGAAGTGCGGATGGCCGACCTCGGGGGGACGACAGACTACGCCGCCCTGGCCGACACCGACCTCGTGATCGAGGCCGTGTTCGAGGAACTCTCGGTCAAGCGGACCGTCTTCGCCGCTCTCGCCACCGTCTGCCGCTCAGACGCGATCCTCGCGACCAACACCTCCTATCTCGACCCCCGCGCGATCCCCGAGGGCCTTCCCAACCCGGGCCGCTTCATCGGCCTTCACTTCTTCAGCCCCGCCAACGTGATGAAGCTCCTCGAGATCGTGCCCATTCCGGACACCAGCCCCGAGACCCTGGCAACGGGCTTCGCTCTCGCCGCGAAGCTCCGCAAGATTCCGGTTCAAGCCGGCATCTGCGACGGCTTCATCGGTAACCGTATCCTGAAGCGCTACCGAGCCGCCGCCGAAGACCTCGTCCGCAAGGGCGTCCCCATCACCGAGATCGACGCCGCAATGCGCGCCTATGGCTTCGCCATGGGTCCATTCGAGGCCCAAGACCTAGGCGGCCTCGACATTGCGTTTCTCCAGCGCGAAGGGGCCCGCGGGCGTGGAGAGGACGTACCGAAGACTCTAGGCGACATTCTCGTCCAAGCTGGTCGCAAGGGCCAAAAGACCGGAGGCGGTTGGTACGACTACGATCAGGGCGACCGTGCTCCGCGTTCCTCACCGGTCGTGGCGCAACTCCTAGCCGCCGCCCTGACGCAAGGTGAGACGCCTTCCGATATCGCCGAGCATCTGGTCGCCGAAATGGCCGCCGAAGGCGCTGCCATTCTCTCCGAGGGCATAGCGGCCCAGCCGGCCGATATCGACCTGGTAGAGATCCATGGCTACAGTTTTCCCCGCCGCCGCGGTGGACCAATGTTTCAAAGCGGAAGGTCAAACACCTGAGAGCTGGCGTCATCTGCCTAAAAGATGGCGGGCTGGGCGCGGCGGGTCAGGGCAGGCCAGAAGGCCTCGCTCTTTCGGCAATCACAACGTGCACACTCCCGAGAGGGCGCTTCCGCGCTGGACGACCAGAATGCGAGCTTCAGCCGAGTTCGTCACTCCGACACTCCGACGATGGACTGACTGACGTGACCCCTTGTTTCTCCTCCACGGGCTGCTGGAATCCGGACCACCAGGAGAGGGACCGGAGATGAAGCGAAGCAGGTTCACCGAAGAGCAGATCATCGGGATGCTACGAGAGAGCGAAGCC
>NZ_JAGOID010000047.1 GCF_017995835.1 Amaricoccus sp. | reverse complement strand
TCTGGCCGGTGAAGAAGCGGCCGAAGTTGTTGCCGGCCTCGATCACCGCGCGATAGCCGGCGATGTTGGCCATCGACGACAGCGCGTCCATCTTCTGCGCCCGGCTGATGCGCGGGACCATGTCCATCGCGAGCGCGGTGACGTCCTTCGCCCGGAGCGATTCGAGCAGCTCGCCGTTCTGCGCCGGGTAGAGGAACGAGATGACGATCTGGCCGGGCTTGGCGCGCTCGACCTCGGACGGCTCGGGCGGACGGACCTTCGCGACCACGTCCGAAAGCGCCCAGAGATCGGCGGCGGTCGGCGCCACCGTCACGCCCGCATCGCGATAGGCGTCGTCGGAAAAGCGCGCCGCCTCGCCGGCGCCCGCCTCGATCAGGCAGTCATAGCCGAGCTTCTTGAGCGCAAGGGCGGATTGCGGGGTCATCGCGACCCGTTTCTCGCCTTCGAAGATCTCTCGTGGGGCGCCGATTTTCACTGCCGTTCGCTCCTCCCGCTGGGCCCGCGCGGCAGCTGCCGGCCGCGAGGACGCCCGGCCTTGTAGCAGTCTGCGTTAACGAGTCAATTTGTCGCGCGACGGGGCAGGAGCATGGGGGTGAGCAGAATCGGGAGCTGGTAGAGCGCCACGAACAGCGCAAAGCGCGGGTCGTGGGGAAGCGCCGCCGCATAGATCGCGATGGTGCGGTTGCCGAAGAGCAAGCCGTAGGCGCCCGCCCGCTCAGGCCCCATCCGGCCGGCGAGCGCGGCGCGGATGGCGAGGTTGACCCCGAGATTCGCGGCGACGGCGACAGTGAGGAGCCCGGCGGCGAGGACGGGTTCGGAGCGGACCAGCGCGGGGACGCCGGCGAAGAGCGGCAGGACCATCCCGATCAGCGCCAGCGTGGCGAGCCCGTCTAGGACGCGGGGATTGCGGGCGACGGTCTCCGGACCGGCGAGTCCCCGGATCGCGACGGCGAGCGCCACCCCGCCGGCGATCATCAGCGCGAGATAGCGGCCGAGCGCCGCGGGGGACAGCGGCGTGCCGCCCGGCAGCAGGATCTCGACGGTCAGCGGGCCGAGGATCGGCGTGAGCAGCGTCGCCGCGATCGTCACCTCGATGGCGCGGCGAGCATCGAGGCCAAGGATGAAGCAGAGGCCGCCGGCGGAAGCTATGGGCGGCGCGGCGGCGAGGTAGATCAGCGCCCCGGTGAGGTCCGCGCCGAAGCCGAGCGCGCGGGCAGAGCCGAGATACGCCAGCGCCGACGCGGGAACGAGGGCGAGGACGATGCCGACGAGACTCGCCGCGGCTTGCAGCCGCAAGGCGTCGCGCGCGGCGGCCAGAAGCTCGATCCGGGCCATGGCGAGTCCGAGGACCAGCACGACGTTGAGCGGCAGAAACGGGCGCAGCGTTGTCGATAGCCCGGGCGCGACGAAGCAGAGCGCCGCGGCGAGCGCGAGCAGGGGGCGGGCGTTCGCCCCGACCCACGCGAGCGCCGCGGTCATGCGGCTCAGCTGCCGCGATAGGTCGAATAGCTGAACGGCGAGAGCAGCAGCGGCACGTGGTAGTGCGCCGTGGCGTCGGCGACCCCGAAGCGGATCGGCACCACGTCGAGGAAGCGCGGACCATCGGACGGCCCGAGCGCCCCATCGAGATAGGCCCCGGCGTGAAAGACGAACTCGTAGACGCCGGGCTCGAGCTCGCCCCTGGGGATCGGCGGCGCATCGGTGCGGCCGTCGTCGTTGGTCGTCAGGCGGCGGGTCAGCCGGCGGCTGTCGCCGTCGAGCCGCCAGACCTCGATCGCGAGCCCCTCGGCGGGACATCCGCGCGCTGCGTCGAGAACATGGGTGGTGACGTAACCTTCGGCCATGCGCTCCTCCTCCTGGCTCGCGACCGATCATGGCCGTAACGGGGGGCGGCGCACCAGCCCCGCCGGCCTAAAGAACCTTCAAGGCGAATTTGAAAGCCTCCCCGCCACGGTTGGACTAGTCTCGCCGCGACCGTTTGGACGGAGTACGCAGGTGCAACGCTATCCCCGGAACATGCAGGGCTATGGTGGACGACCCCCGGCGGCCGATTGGCCGGGCGGGGCGCGGATCGCCGTGCAGTTCGTCCTGAACTACGAGGAAGGCGGCGAGAACTGCGTGCTACACGGCGACGCGGCCTCGGAGGCGTTCCTCTCGGAGATCACCGGCGCGCAACCCTGGCCGGGGCTGCGGCACTGGAACATGGAGTCGATCTACGAGTACGGCGCCCGCGCCGGGTTCTGGCGACTGCACGAGATGTTCACCTCGCGCGACATCCCGGTGACGGTCTACGGCGTCGCGACGGCTCTGGCGCGGTCGCCGGCGCAGGTGACGGCGATGCAGGAGGCGGGCTGGGAGATCGCCTCGCACGGGCTGAAATGGGTCGAGCATCGCGACATGCCGCGCGACGAGGAGGCCGCGCAGATCGTCGAGGCGATCCGGCTGCACACCGAGGTGACCGGCGAGCCGCCCCGCGGCTGGTACACCGGCCGCTGCTCGGTCAACACCGTCGATCTCGTGACCGAGACCGCGGCGTTCGACTACGTCTCCGACACCTACGACGACGACCTGCCCTACTGGCGCGAGCACGCCGGACGGCAGCAGCTGATCATTCCCTACACGCTCGACGCCAACGACATGCGCTTTGCGATCGCCGCGGGCTTCACCCATGGCGAGGAGTTCTACCAGTACCTCAAGGACGCCTTCGACACGCTCTATGCCGAGGGCTTGGCGGGGTCGCCCAAGATGATGTCGGTGGGCCTGCACTGCCGGCTGATCGGCCGGCCGGGGCGCGCGGCGGCGCTGGCGAAGTTCCTCGACTACGCCCGCAGGCATGACCGGGTCTGGTTCCCGACCCGGCTCGCGATCGCCCGACACTGGGCCGAGCGGCATCCGGCGCCGGCGCCGTGGGAGCGGCCGTCGCAGATGCCTAAGGAGGCCTTCGTGACGAAGTTCGGCGGCGTCTTCGAACATTCCCCGTGGATCGCCGAGCGCGCCTGGGAGATGGAGCTCGGGCCGGCGCACGACACCGCCGGCGGCGTCCACAACGCGCTCGCCCGCATCTTCCGTTCGGCCTCCGAGGCGGAACGGTTGGGCGTGCTGACCGCCCACCCCGACCTTGCGGGCAAGCTCGCCGCGGCCAAGCGGCTGACGCCGGAATCGACCGCCGAGCAGGCGGGCGCGGGGCTGGACGCGCTGACCGACGAGGAACGCGTGCGCTTCACCGCGCTGAACGAGGCCTATGTGGCGAAGTTCGGCTTCCCCTTCATCATCGCGGTGCGCGGACTGACCAAGGACGACATCCTGGCGGCCTTCCAGCGGCGGATCGACAACGGCCGCGAGGAGGAGTTCGCCGCCGCCTGCCGGCAGGTCGAGCGGATCGCGCTCCTGCGGCTTCGCGACATGCTGCCCGCATGACCGATCCCGCGCGCCTCCGGATCCTCGCCATCCTCGCCGACGGCGAAATGGACAGGCAGGCGGACCTCGCGCTGTTCACGCTCGACGGGTTGGGTATCTCCGGCGCGGGCGATCCGCTCGCCGCGCTGGTTCTATGCGGGGCCCACCGGGCCGACCGCGTGATGATCGCCGGACGCTGGACCGTCGAGGACGGCCGGCCGGTCGGCGTCGGCCTCGCCCGCCTGCGCGCCGAGCACGGCCGCGCGGCGCGGCGGTTCCTGGAGGAGACGGCATGAACGAACAGACCAACCGCGACCGGAGCAAGCGCCTCACCCGCAAGAACGCCCAATCGACCTATGCCGAGGGCGAGGAGCGGCCCGACTTCACCCGCGCATACTACGCGCCGAAGGGCGGGTTGCCGGGCCAGAGCGAGCTGATGACGGGCCGCTCGGTCTTCACCGAGGCCTATGCCTTCATCCCGCGCGGGGTGATGACCGACATCGTGACCTCGGGCCTGCCCTTCTGGGACAAGACCCGGACCTGGATCATCGCCCGGCCGATGACCGGATTTTCCGAGACCTTCAGCCAGTACATCGTCGAGGTCGAGCCCGGCGGCGGCAGCGTCCGGCCGGACACCGAGGAGGGCGTCGGCTCGGTCCTCTTCACCGTGGAGGGCGAGCATCTGGTGACGATCGGGCCGGAGACCTTCCTGCTCTCGCCCGGCCATTTCGCCTACATCCCGCCGAACATGACATGGACACAGCGCAACCACACCGGCGAACGGGTGGTCTTCCACTGGATCCGCAAGGCCTATGAGCCGCTGGAGGACATGGACCCGCCGCCGCCGCTGGTGGTGAACGAGGCGGACGTGAAGGAAGTGGCCATGCCGGACACGCAGAGCCGCTGGACGACGACGCGGTTCCTCGACCACTCAGACATGCGCCACGACATGCACGTGACCATCGTGAACCTTCAGCCCGGCGCCGAGATCCCCTTCATGGAGACGCACGTGATGGAGCACGGGCTCTACGTGCTCGAGGGCAAGGGGGTCTACAAGCTCAACCGCGACTGGGTCGAGGTCGAGGCGGGCGATTTCATGTGGCTGCGCGCCTTCTGTCCGCAGGCCTGCTACGCCGGCGGCCTCGGCCGGTTCCGCTACCTGCTTTACAAGGACGTGAACCGCCACGCGCGGCTGCGCGGCTTCGGACGGTGAACCAGGTGATCGACCGGACCCTGCGGCTGGAAAAGCTGACGGCGGAGGTCTTCGCGCCCTTCGGCGACGTGATCGAGGCCGCCGGCGCGGGCAGCTTCGACTTCAACCGCGGCATGGCGCGGCGCTTCCACGACCTCGCCCGCACCGAGGCGACAGGCGACGGCCGGATCGGCGTCTCGATCGGCCGGGCGCAGCCCTACCGCCTGCCGCTGGCGCTCGACATGGTCGAGCGCCACCCGCTCGGCAGCCAGGCCTTCGTGCCGCTGGGGCGGGATCCGTTCGTCGTGATCGTCGCGCCGGACGAAGGCGGCCATCCGGGGCGGCCGCGGGCCTTCGTCACCGCGCCCGGACAGGGCGTGAACTACCTGCGCAACGTCTGGCACGGGGTGCTCACGCCTCTCGACCGGCCGGCTGACTTCCTGATCGTGGACCGGATCGGCACGGGGGTGAACCTGGAGGAGCACCGCTTCGAGGAGCCGTGGGCCGTCGTCGCCTGACCGGCGCGGGGTCGGGAGCCCCCGCTCCCGCCCCGGCCGGCCGTGAACGCTTCCCGACGGCACGACACACTCGCTACGCGCCCGATTCCCTCGGGCGCCCTTCTCCTAGCGACGCTTCGTGACGCCGCCATGACCGGGCGAGCCTCGGGATGACGGAGAAGCCCCTCCAGTCAACCGCCAATGGCGGCGAGGATCGCGTCGAACCCGTCTTTCAACGCAAGACCCGCCACCGGAAAGCCCGCCCGGCGTCCAGCCGGCGACATCGTCGGGCACCTCTCCTTATTCCTTCAGCCGCTCCTCGATGGCCTGCCGGAGGACGACGGCGTTGTTGTGCTCCTGGTCGCGCGCGGCATAGAGGAGCGTGAGCGGTCCGGACCGCGCGCGGGCGAGGAGCGCCTCGAAGGGGGCGGGATTCGCCGCCAGCTCCGCGAGATACCTCCGGCGGAACTCGCTCCAGCGCGCCGGATCATGGCCGAACCAGCGCCGCAAATCGTCGCTCGGGGCAAGGTCCTTGACCCATTCGTCGATGTCCAGGCGCGCCCGGGCGATCCCGCGCGGCCAGATGCGATCCACCAGCACCCGCGCGCCCTCGCCCTCTCCCGCAGGATCGTAAGCCCGCCGCAGGCCGATCGCGCCCATCAGGTCGGTCGCGGCAACGCCGTATAGACGCGCTCAACGAACAAGGCGAACTCGTCGATCCAGCTCTTGAGGAACTTCTCGGTGTCGGGATTGGTCACCTCGCCGTCGTCGGCGATGAGCCCCGGCTTGAACTGGATGTAGGCCTCCATGACGTTCATCATCGGCGAGTTGCAGAAGGCGAGGACGCCGCGCAGGCTCTGTTGCGCGAGCGCGGTCCCGATCGCGCCGGGCGACGTCCCGATCACCCCCGAAGGCTTGCGCGCGAAGGCGTTCTGCCCCCAGGGCCGCGTCCCCCAGTCGAGCGCGTTCTTGAGCCCGCCGGGGATCGAGCGGTTGTACTCCGGCGTAACGAAGACGAAGGCCTCCTGCGCTGCGAGGGTCTCCTTGTACGCGCGCGCCGTCGGCGGGAAATCGGCGTCGTAGTCATAGCTGTAGAGCGGCAGGTCGGCGAAGCCGATCTCCGTCATGATCAGGTCGGAGGGCGCGAGCCGCACCAGCGCCCTGGCGAGCTTGCGGTTGATCGAGCCCTTGGCGAGGCTCCCGACAAAATAGCCGACGCGGTAGTTTGACATGGGCGTTCTCCTTGCTGCCGACCCGAGTATGGCGCCGGTGCCGCCGTAAACCAAACGTTAGGGATTCGCACCGAGCCTGCCCCCGGACCCGAAGATTTGCGTTGCAATGTTCCTGTTTTTCCCCAATCTTCGACATCGAGAACAAGGCATGAACGGTTTGCCCGGATTGCCGCGATCCGACAGGTGTGGAATATAGGGGCACGATATGAGCTCTCCCGTGGTGGACTTCTCCGAAAGACGCGGCATGGACAAGCAGAAGGCGCTGGAATCGGCGCTGGCGCAGATCGAGCGCAGCTTCGGCAAGGGCTCGATCATGCGGCTCGGCCAGACGCCGGCGCTCGACATCGAGGCGATCTCGACCGGCTCGATCGGCCTCGACATCGCGCTCGGCATCGGCGGCCTGCCCAAGGGGCGGATCATCGAGATCTATGGACCGGAAAGTTCCGGCAAGACCACGCTGGCGCTGCATGTCCTCGCCGAGGAGCAGCGCGCCGGCGGGGTCTGCGCCTTCGTCGACGCCGAGCACGCGCTCGACCCGGCCTACGCCAGGAAGGTCGGCGTCAACATCGACGAGCTGCTGATCTCGCAGCCCGACACCGGCGAGCAGGCGCTCGAGATCACCGAGACGCTGGTGCGCTCCGGGGCGGTCTCGGTCGTCGTGGTAGACTCGGTGGCGGCGCTGACGCCGAAGTCCGAGCTCGAAGGCGAGATGGGCGACGCGCAGGTCGGCGCCCAGGCCCGGCTGATGAGCCAGGCGATGCGCAAGCTGACCGCGGCGATCTCGCGCTCGAACTGCATGGTGATCTTCATCAACCAGATCCGCATGAAGATCGGCGTGATGTTCGGCAGCCCGGAGACGACCTCGGGCGGCAACGCGCTGAAGTTCTACGCCAGCGTGCGGCTCGACATCCGCCGGATCGGCGCGATCAAGGACCGCGACGAGGTCGTGGGCAACGCCACACGGGTGAAGGTGGTGAAGAACAAGGTCGCGCCGCCGTTCCGCCAGGTCGAGTTCGACATCATGTACGGCGAGGGCATCTCCAAGCGCGGCGAGCTGATCGACCTCGGCGTCAAGGCCGGCGTGGTGGAGAAGTCGGGCGCCTGGTACTCCTTCGCCGATCAGCGCATCGGCCAGGGCCGCGAGAACGCCAAGACCTTCCTCAAGGACAACCCCGACATCGCCTGGGCGATCGAGGACAAGATCCGCGCCGCCCACGGCCTCGACTTCGGCATGACCGCCGACGAGCAGGCCGGGGCGCTGGACGACTGACCCGCGCCTCCCGCCGACGACGCTCCGGCGCGAGGCGCACCGGGGCATTGTCGTTTGGGCGGGGGCCGGCCTCGGGGGGGCATCGAGCCCCCCCTCGGCCGGGCGGAGGCGAACGCCCCCGCCGGAAGCGTCCCGCCGGGCTGACCGGATCAGCGAACCGGCTCCCGCAAGATCAATGCCTTGAGTGAACCTCCCGCGCGCAGAACGCCCGCGGGCCAGAACGGAACACGGGCGACCCCGGGCCGGAGCCGCGACGCCCTGCGAGGCGTGGACTCGGGAGGAGGCGGACGCTAACAGGTTCCGGCAGGGGCCGGAGGCGGTGAAGCCGCTCGATTCGGACCGTTCAGCCTGCGCAACCGGAAGAGCCCATGGCGAGCCTCAACGACATCCGATCGACCTTCCTCGACTATTTCGGGCAGAACGACCACCGGATCGTCGAAAGCTCGCCACTGGTTCCACGGAACGATCCGACGCTCATGTTCACGAACTCGGGCATGGTCCAGTTCAAGAACCTGTTCACCGGTCAGGAGCACCGCGACTATGTTCGCGCCACCACCAGCCAGAAATGCGTGCGCGCCGGCGGCAAGCACAACGACCTCGACAACGTCGGCTACACGGCGCGGCATCACACATTCTTCGAGATGCTCGGGAATTTCTCCTTCGGCGACTACTTCAAGGAGAACGCCATCCCCTACGCCTGGGAGCTGCTGACCAAGGGCTTCGGGCTGCCGAAGGAAAGGCTTCTCGTCACCGTCTACCATGACGACGAGGAGGCGGTGGCACTGTGGCGCAAGGTCGCGGGGCTGCCGGACGAGCGGATCATCCGCATCGCCACCTCGGACAACTTCTGGATGATGGGGCCGACCGGACCGTGCGGGCCGTGCTCCGAGATCTTCTACGACCACGGCCCCTCCGTCGCCGGCGGCCCGCCGGGCTCGCCGGACGAGGACGGGGACCGGTTCATCGAGATCTGGAACCTCGTCTTCATGCAGTACGAGAGCCATGACGACGGATCCCGCACCCCCCTGCCCCGGCCGTCAATCGACACCGGCATGGGGCTGGAGCGCGTCGGCGCCGTGCTCCAGGGCAAGCACGACAACTACGACACCGACCTGATGCGGGCGCTGATCGAAGCGACTGCGCACGTGACCTCCGCCGATCCGGACGGGCCGGGCAAGGTCCACTGCCGGGTGATCGCCGACCACCTGCGCTCTACGTCGTTCCTGATCGCCGACGGCGTCCTTCCCTCGAACGAGGGCCGCGGCTACGTCCTGCGCCGGATCATGCGCCGGGCCATGCGGCACGCGCACCTGCTCGGCGCGCAGGACCCGGTGATGTGGCGGCTGGTCCCGTCGCTGGTCCAGCAGATGGGCCAGGCCTTCCCCGAACTCGTCCGCGCCCGACCGCTGATCGAGGAGACGCTGCAACTCGAGGAGACGCGGTTCAAGACCACGCTCGACCGCGGGCTCAAGCTCCTCGACGACGAGCTCGAACGCCTGCCCGAGGACGCCGCGCTGCCTGGCGAGGCGGCGTTCCGGCTCTACGACACCTACGGCTTCCCGCTCGACCTCACCCAGGACGCGCTGCGCGAGAAGGGTCGCAGCGTCGACGTCGCGGGCTTCGAGGCCGCCATGGCGGAGCAGAAGGCCCGCGCCCGCGCCGCCTGGGCGGGCTCAGGCGAGGCGGCGGAAGGGGCGATCTGGCTGGCGCTCGCCGAGCGACTCGGACCGACGGAGTTCCTCGGCTACGACACCGAATCCTCCGAGGGCCAAGTCGCGGCGCTGGTCCGCGACGGCGCAGAACTCCCGGCGGCCGGCGCGGGGGAGACGGTTCAGATCGTGCTGAATCAGACGCCGTTCTACGGGGAGTCCGGCGGCCAGGTCGGCGACGCCGGCACGCTGCGCACCGACGCGGCCAAGGTCGCCATCACCGACGTCAGAAAGCGCGCCGGCCTCTTCGTCCACGAAGGCAGGGTCGAGAGCGGCCGGCTCGTGCGGGGCGCGGCGGCGGAACTCGCGGTCGACCAGGAGCGACGGAACTCCATCCGCGCCCACCACTCGGCGACGCACCTGCTGCACGAGGCGCTGCGCCGCACGCTCGGCGATCACGTCGCGCAGCGCGGCAGCCTCGTCGCGCCGGACCGGCTGCGCTTCGACTTCACCCACGGCAAGGCGATGACCCCGGCCGAACAGGGGGTGGTCGAGGCGGAGGTCAACGCCTTCATCCGCCAGAACACCCAGGTCGAGACGCGCATCATGACGCCCGATGCCGCCGAGAAGATCGGCGCCCGGGCGCTGTTCGGCGAGAAGTATGGCGAGGAGGTCCGCGTCGTCTCGATGGGCACGAGCGCGGGCTCGGGCGTCGGGCTGCGGGGCGACACCTACTCGCTCGAACTCTGCGGCGGCACGCATGTCGCGCGCACCGGCGACATCGGCGCGTTCCGGCTGACGCTGGAGACCGCCTCGGCCAGCGGCGTGCGCCGGGTGGAGGCGCTGACCGGCGAGGCGGCCCGCATCCACACGGCCGCCGAGATCGCCGCGCTCGGCGAGGCCGCGGGCCTCCTGCGCGCCCGGCCCGACGAACTGGCCGAGCGCATCCGCGCGCTCCTCGACGAGCGCAAGGCCCTCAGCCAGGAGGTCGCCGACCTGCGCCGCAAGGCCGCGCTCGCGGGTGACGGCGGCGCGCCGGCGGGCCCCGAGACGGTGAAGGGCGTAAGCTTCCTCGCCCGGTCGCTCAGCGGCGTCTCGGGCAAGGATCTGCGCGGGCTGATCGACGAGCACAAGGCGCAGCTGAAATCGGGCGTGGTCCTGCTCGTCGCAGACACGGGCGACCGCGCGGCGGTCGCGGCCGGCGTCACGGCGGACCTGACCGAGCGGATCTCGGCCGTCGATCTCGTGCGGGTCGCCGCCGAGGCGCTCGGCGGCAAGGGCGGCGGCGGCCGGCCCGACATGGCACAGGCCGGCGGGGCCGACGCCAGCAAGGCGCCCGAGGCGATCGCCGCGGCGCGGGCGCTGCTCGAAGCCTGAACGGGAGGGAAGGAGAAGCGATGCCGGCCTACTGGATTGCGCATGTCGTGGTGACCGACGAGGACGCCTACGGGCGCTACGCGAGGCTTGCGGGCCCGGCGATTGCGGCGCATGGGGGCAAGTTCCTCGCCCGCGGCGGGGCCCATGTGCAGCTCGAGGGGCGGGACCGGCCGCGAAACGTCGTGGTGGAGTTCCCCGACATCGCCGCGGCGGAGGCCTGCTACAACTCCGAGGCCTACCAGGCGGCGCTCGTCCATGCGAAGGGCGCCTCGGAGCGGGATCTCGTGGTGGTGGCCGGCATCGAGGGCTGACGAACGCGCCGGGCCGCCGAACGACAGGGAGCCGAGAAAAATGGAACGCATCCGCTGGGGCATTCTCGGCGCGGGCAAGATCGCCCGGGAATGGGCGCTCCGGCCCTGCATTCCAGCGAGCGCGGCGACCTCGTCGCCGTCGCGAGCCGCACGCCGGGCAAGGCCGCGGCGCTGGCGGCGCCCTACCGGGCGCGCACCCACGCGACCTACGAGGCGTTGCTGGCCGACCGGGACGTGGACGCGGTCTACATCCCGCTGCCGAACGGCGACCACGTCGCCTGGACCGCCAACGCGCTCAACGCCGGCAAGCACGTGCTCTGCGAGAAGCCGATCGCGCTGAAGGCCGGGGAGATCGACGGTCTGATCGCCTTGCGCGACCGCACCGGCCTCCTCGCAGCCGAGGCGTTCATGGTCACCCACCACCCGCAGTGGATCCGGGCGCGCGAGCTCGTGCGGGACGGCGCCATTGGCCGACTGATGCAGGTGCAAGGCTGCTTCTCGTTCTTCAACGACGATCCGGCCAACATTCGCAACATGCCTGGGCTCGGCGGCGGCGCATTGCGCGACATCGGGGTCTACCCCTGCGTCACCACCCGCTTCGTCACCGGGGCGGAGCCCTTGGCGGCGACGGCCTCGATCGACTGGCGCCTCGGCATCGACGCGACGGCGCGGGTGCAGGCCGACTTCCCGGACTTCCATCTCGACTTCTACGTCTCGATGCGGATGGCCCCGCGGCAGATGATGGCTTTCCACGGCGACGCCGGGTGGCTGACGCTGCACGCGCCGTTCAACGCCGGCTACTACGGCGACGCGGTGCTGGAGCTGCGCGGTTCGGACGCGGTCGTGCACGTGGAGCGATTCGCCCGGTCGGACCAGTACCTGGCGCAGGCCGACGCCTTCAACGCCGCCGTGCTCGACGGCGCTGCCTATCCCTGCCCGCTGGAGTTCTCGCGCGGGAATCAGGCGATGATCGACATGATCTACGAGGCCGCCGGCCCCGAGTAAGCCGGGGCGATTCAGATCCCGGCAAGTCCTGCTGCCTAGGCTCGCGCGGCCGCTCCCTTGAAGGCGCGGCCGATTCGGTGCAGCCTTATCCACAGGGGACGAGAACGATGACGGGACGGAGACTGGCGCCAGCGCTCCTTGCCGCGATTGTCGCTGCGGGATGTGTGCCGGAGGATGTGCCGGTGACAACGCCGCCGCCGCAGGCGGCGCCGGCCGATCCGGCGATCTACGCGGCGCGCAACGACGGCGGGCGGATGCTCGCGGCGATCGATGTGAACAGCTTTCATCCGGCGCTGCTGCGCAACCGGGCGCCCTTCGAGACCACCGAGGCCCCGGGAACCATCGTCATCGACACCAAGGGACCGTTCCTCTATTTCGTCGAGCCCGACGGCATGGCGACGCGCTACGGCATCGCCATCGGGCGCGAGGGCTTCGGCTGGACCGGATCGGGCTACGTCGCCCGCACCGCCCGCTGGCCGACCTGGACGCCGCCGCCGGAAATGATCAAGCGCGAGCCCTATCTGGAGAAATGGGCGGACGGGATGCCGGGCGGACCGCAGAACCCGCTCGGAGCACGCGCGCTCTACATCTACTTCAACGGCCACGATTCCGGATATCGGATCCATGGCACCAACCAACCGAAGTCGATCGGCTGGGCCGCCTCCTCCGGCTGCTTCCGAATGATAAACCAGGACGTGATCGACCTCTATGATCGGGTCGCCCCCGGCGCAAAGGTCGTGGTGATGTAGCGCCCGGGCCGCGGGACAATCCGGCGGCCGGCTGCTAGACGGGGCGCGCCATTTCGCGAGGAGCCCCGAACGTGACCGCAGCAGCAGCCCTGAACGACCACCTGCGCCAGATCTCCGCCATGGGGCGTGTCGCGGGCCTGCTCGGATGGGACATGGAGACGCAGATGCCGCGGCGGGGCGCGGCGCAGCGGGCGGAAGAGGCGGGGGCGGTGGCCCGCGCGCTGCACGCGCTCGAGGTGGATCCGGCGCTTGCGGAGGCGGCGGACGCGGCGGAAGCGGCGGGGGCGGACCCTGTGACGGCGGTGCAGGTCGCCGAGGCGCGGCGCATCCACGGCCGGGCGACGCGGGTGCCGGCGGCGCTGGCGGCGGCGCTGGCGGCGACGACGGCCGAGGCGCAGACGATCTGGGAGCAGGCGCGGGCGGCGCGGCGGTTCGCCGATTTCGCGCCGGCGCTCGACCGGGTGCTGCGGCTCAAACGCGACGAGGCGGAGTGCCTCGCCCGTGAGGCTGTCGACGGCTACGACGCGCTCCTCGACGAGCACGAGCCGGGGATGACAGCCGCAGCGGCGGCGGGGCTGTTCGCGGCGCTGCGGCCGGGCCTCGTCGAGTTGCGCGCTCGCCTTACCGACGGCGGCGGCGCGGCGCCCCGGCTGGAGGGACACTTCCCCAAGGAGCAGCAGATCGCGCTGTCGCGGCGGATCGCCGGCGCGCTCGGCTACGACTGGGAGGCGGGCCGGATCGACCTCGCGGTGCATCCCTCCTGCTCGGGCACCTTCGGAGACGTGCGGATCACCACGCGCATCGACGAGGCCGACCCGCTCGGCAGCATCTACAGCACGATCCACGAGGTAGGCCACGCGCTCTACGAGCAGGGCCTCGACCCGGAGACCGGGCTGACGCCGGCCGGTCAGTTCGCCTCAATGGGGGTGCACGAGAGCCAGTCGCGGCTCTACGAGAACCAGATCGGGCGGAGCCGGGCCTTTGCCGAGTGGCTCTATCCGCTCCTGGTCGAGACCTTCGGTCCGCTGTCGCTCGACAGCCCGGACGCGCTCTTTCGCGCCGTGAACCGGGTGGAGACGGGCTTCATCCGCACCGAGGCGGACGAGGTCCACTACAACCTCCACATCATGCTGCGCTTCGACCTGGAGCGGGCGCTGATCGCCGGCGATCTCGACGTCGACGGGCTCGAGGCGGCGTGGAACGATCGCTTCGAGGCGGATTTCGGGATCCGGCCGCCCGACGCGGCCATGGGCGTGCTCCAGGACGTGCACTGGTCCGTCGGCGCCTTCGGCTATTTCCCGACCTACACCTTCGGCAATGTCTATGCCGCGACGCTTGACGCGGCGCTGCGGACGGACGTCCCCGACCTCGACTCGCGGGTGGCGACGGGGGACTTCGCGCCGGCTCTCGCCTGGCTCAGGCCTCGCATCCACCGGCGCGGGCGGATGCTGCCGCCGGCGCGGCTGATCGCCGAAGCGGCCGGGCGGGAGGCCCGGCCGGAGGCGCTGGTTGCGGCGCTGAAGGCAAAGTTCGAACCGCTCTACCGCCCATGACGCAGGCTATCACAGTGATAGCCCAATCAACTGTTTGATTCAAAAGGTGTATTCCGAAGGCGCGATTCAGAGCGCCTCCAGCTCGTCGATCATGCCGGAGATGAGCGACAGGCCCTTG
This sequence comes from Amaricoccus sp., assembly GCF_017995835.1. Classification (GTDB taxonomy): domain Bacteria; phylum Pseudomonadota; class Alphaproteobacteria; order Rhodobacterales; family Rhodobacteraceae; genus Amaricoccus. The sequence continues at coordinate 9,648 of NZ_JAGOID010000047.1, read as the reverse complement.
TCCCAGAAGGCGGGGTCGGTCGCATCGAGGCCGAAGGGGGCGAGGAGTTCCTTGTGGCCCTTGGAGCCCCCGGCTTCCAGCATCGCGAGATACTTGTCCGCGAAGGCTGGGTCGCCCTCGCGGTAGACCGCATAGAGCGCGTTCACCAGCCCGTCGCCGAAGGCGTAGGCGTAGACGTAGAATGGCGAATGGATGAAATGCGGGATGTAGGACCAGAAGGTTTCATAGCCCGGCATGAACTCGAAGGCCGGGCCGAGGCTCTCGCCTTGCACGCTCATCCACAGCGCGCCGATGTCTTCGGGCGTCAGCTCGCCGTCGCGGCGGGCGGCGTGGAGCTTGCATTCGAAGTCGTAGAAGGCGATCTGGCGGACGACCGTGTTGATCATGTCCTCGACTTTGCCGGCGAGGAGGATCTTGCGCGCCTCCGGGGTCTCGGCGGCCGCGAGGAGCCTCTGGAAGGTCAGCATTTCGCCGAACACCGAGGCGGTCTCGGCCAGCGTCAGCGGCGTATCGGCGAGAAGCTCGCCCTGCCGAGCCGCGAGGCGCTGGTGGACGCCGTGGCCGAGCTCGTGGGCGAGCGTCATCACGTCGCGCTGCTTGCCGAGGTAGTTGAGAAGCAGGAAGGGGTGCGCGTCCGTCACCGTGGGATGCGCGAACGCGCCGGGCGCCTTGCCGGGCTTCACCTCCGCGTCGATCCAGCCGCCGTCGCCGAAGAAGGGCTGGGCCAGCTCCGCCATGCGCGGGTCGAAGTCACGGTAGGCGGCGAGAACCGTGTCCACCGCCTCGGCCCAGGGGATCTTGCGGTCGTCGTCGCGCGGCAGGGGCGCGTTGCGGTCCCAGACCTGAAGCTTGTCGAGGCCGAGCCAGCGCGCCTTCAGTGCGTAGTAGCGATGCGACAGGCGGGGATAAGCGGCGACCACGGCGTCGCGCAGCGCCTGCACCACCTCCGGCTCGACGTCGTTCGCGAGGTGGCGTGACATCTGCGGGGTGGGGAGCTTGCGCCAGCGGTCCTCGATCTCCTTCTCCTTGGCGAGGGTGTTGGTGATCCGGGCGAAGAGCGCGCGCTTTTCCGCGAAGACTGTGGCCAGCGCCTCGGCCCCGGCCTGGCGCCTGGCGCGGTCGGTGTCGGAGAGGAGGTTGAGCGTCGCCTCAAGCCCGAGGGTCTCGCCGTTCACCTCGAAGGTCAGGCCCGCCATCGTCTCGTCGAAGAGGCGGTTCCAGGCGGCGGCGCCGACGACGGACTGGTCGTGCAGGAGTTTCTCCAGCTCGTCGGAGAGCTGGTAAGGCTTCATGGCGCGGATGCGGTCGAGCACCGGCTTGTAGCGGGCGAGATCGGCGTTGGCTTCGAGGCGCGCGTCGAGCGCCGCGTCGTCGATCCTGTTCAGCTCCAGCGTGAAGAAGACGAGGGGCGTTGTCGCGTCGGTGATCGCGGCCTGCTTGTCGCCGAAGAACTTGGCGCGCGCCGGGTCGAGCGTGTTCTGGTAGTGGCGCAGACCCGCGAAGCTCATGATCCGGCCGGAGACCTGCTGGATACGCTCCCAGCGGCGGATCGCGGCGAGGAGGCCGGCGGCGTCGAGGTCGGCGAGCCTGCCCTCGTAGTCGCGGGCGAAGTCGGCGCATTCGGCCGCGAGCCATTCGAGGTCCGCCTTGAGCTGCGGGGCGTCCTCGCCCGTGTAGAGCGCGGAGAGGTCCCAGGAGGGCATCGGGCCCAGCTCGTTGTCGCCGGCGGTGGGATCGCGGGCATCGCGGGCGCGGGGGTCGGTCATGGCGTGCTCCTCGGAGGGTCGGCGCAGAGTTATGCGCTCGGCCCGCCGGTGTCGAGGCGGCCACGATAAAGTGCCAGCCCGAACACGGGTCCGGGCCGGCGGGGAAGGTCGGGCGGCGTCAGGCGCGGGCGCGGGCGGCGTCGACGCTCCACGGGCCGGGGCCGGCTACAGCAAGGTAGAGGAAGACGAAGCAGAAGAGGATCGCCGCGTCGCCGCCGTTCAGGGCCGGAAAGAAGCTCTGCGGCGCGTGGGCCATGAAATAGGCGACCGCCATCTGGCCGGAGAGCACGAAGGCCACAGGCCGGGTCATGAACCCGACGACGAGCGCCGCGCCGCCGAAAAGCTCGAGCACGCCCGCGATCCAGGGCAGCGAGAACATGGCCGGGCTGAAGTCGGAGGCCGGGAAGCCGAGGAGCTTCTGCGTGCCGTGGGCCATGAAGAGCAGCGCCGCCATGATGCGCAGGATGCTCAGCATCCGGGGCGCCCAGGCGTTCAGGGGCTTGGCCATGCTTCGGTATCTCGCTTTGTTGACAGCAGACGTCGGGAAATCGCCCACCGGTCACGCCGGCGTCAACCCCGATGGCGTTAAACTACTCGTGAGGGCAGCGGCTCGCCACGGAAATGGGCGATGAGGTTGTCGGCCGCGAGCATCCCCATCGCCGTGCGGGTCTCGAGCGTGGCGCTGCCGATATGGGGCAGGAGCGTCACGTTCGCGAGCGCGACGAGTTCGGCCGGCACCTCCGGCTCGTGCGCGAACACGTCGAGTCCGGCGCCGGCGATGCGGCCCGCGACAAGCGCCGCGACCAGCGCCGTCTCGTCTATGACATCGCCGCGGGCGGTGTTGACGAGATAGGCCGTCGGCTTCATCCGCGCGATGCGCTCGGCCGAGATCAGGCCCCGGTTGGCGCCGCCGCCGGGGGCGTGGAGGGTGACGACGTCGGCCTCCTCCATCACCGCCTCGATCGAGGGACGCGCCTCGGCGGGGAGGTCCCAGGGGCCGACGGCGGATCGGTTGAAGTAGATCGCCCTCATGCCGAAGCCGAGCACGGCGCGCCGGGCGGTGGCGGCGCCGATGCGGCCCATGCCGATGACGCCGAGGGTCTTGCCCTGGACCGACATGCCGAGCTGCGCCGTCGGCGAGAAGCCGCCCCATTCGCCACGGCGGAGCTGCATCTCCATCTCCGAGGCGCGGCGGGTGGCCTGGAGGATCAGCATCATCGCCGTGTCGGCGGTGGCGTCGGTCAGCACGCCGGGCGTGTTCGTCACGATGACGCCGCGGTCCCTGGCCGCGTCGAGGTCGATGTGGTTCACGCCGACGCCGAAGTTGGCGATGATCTGCGTCCGCCGCCTGCCTTCGGCGTCGAGGAGCGGGCCGTCGAGCGGGTCGCCGACGGCGAGCAGGATGCCGTCGGCCTCCTGCAAGGCGCGGATCGTGTCGGCGCGGGTGAAAAGGCGGTCGTCCTCGTTGAAGGCGACGTCGAGGCCGGAGGCGGCGAGGCGCTCCTCGACGGCCGGGGGCATCCTGCGGGTGACGACGATGCGGGCGGGCGTGTCGGCCATGGCGCTAGATCCCTTCCACGACCGCGAGCGTCGCGCGAGCCGCGCCATGGCGGATCGGCCTGACCGCCGCGTATTCCGGACTGTCGGCCCAGGCCCGGGCGGCGGCGGCGTCGGGAAAGCGGATGATCACCAGCCGGCTTGGCGTCCAGAGGTCGCATTCGAACACGTCGAGGGCGCCGCCCCGCGCGAGGTACTCGCCGCCGTAGGCCTCGACGACCGGCCGCGCCAGCGCCTTGTAGCGCTCGTAGGCGTCGGCGTCGGAGATGTCCGTGTCAACCACGAGATATGCGGCCATGCAGCTCTCTCCCTGTCAGGCGCGGGGGGGCGCCGGCGCGAAGGCTATCGTCGAGGGCGCGGGCTGACCAGATCGAACGGTGGGAGGAAAGGTCCGGTTTCAGTGCAGGCGCGAGCCGAGGGGGACGGGCATTCCGGGCTCGACGAGCACGATCGCGCCGTCCGCATCGGCGAGGCCGAGGGTCAGCACCTCGGAGCGAAACGGGCCGATCTGGCGGGGCGGGAAGTTCACGACCGCAAGGACCAGCCGGCCCGCCAGCGCCTCGGGCGCGTAACGTTCGGTGATCTGCGCCGACGACTTGCGCTCGCCGATCTCGGGGCCGAAGTCGATCCAGAGCTTCAGCGCCGGCTTGCGCGCCTCGGGGAAGGGCTCGGCGCGGGTGATGCGGCCGACGCGGATGTCGACCTTGAGGAAGTCGTCGAAGGCAATCTCGGTCATGCCGGAAAAGAGAAACCGCCTGCCCGGGGAGGGCAAGCGGTTTCGGTGCTCGACAGGTTTTCTTTCGCGCCGCTCTCACGTCCCGGGCGGACCCGGGGCGCGTGCGGGGCGCGTATGGGGGCTCAGGCCTTGGTGGTGAGCTTGGTCGCCAGGTCGCGGAGTTCCCCAAGGCTCTCCTTGATGCGCGCGGAGACGATCTCGTAGGCGTCGGTGTTGGCCTTCTGGGCGCTCTCGGCGAGGGCCTGCATGTTGGCCAGCGCCTTCTCGAAGGCGGCCTTGGCGAGTTCGCCCTGGGCCTTGGCGCTCTCGGCGTCGAGCTTGGTGGCGTCGAAGGACTTCAGGTGCTTGCCGGCCTCGCTCATCGTCTCCTCGAAGATCGCCATCTGCTTCTTGAAGAGATCCTGGTAGCCGGCCGCAGCCGCCTTGTTGGCCTCGACGAGGGCGTCCATGTTCTTCTGCTGGGCGGAAAGCACCGCCTCGGTGTCGAAGCCCGGCACCTTCATCGTCGAAAGCTGCTTGGTGAAGTCGTTCTGCTTGAAGAAGTCGGTGAGCTTCTCGACATCGAACGAGAACGTCTTGGGGTCGAACATTTCTGGTCTCCTCGGCTGGGGTTCGTCGATCCTCTGCAAGCCATATGTTGCAGTGCAGCAAGAATGTCAAGGGGCCCCATGTTGCAATGCAGCATGAGCCCCTTTCGGTCAGCCGGCGAGCGCCCGGCTGCGGGCCGCCGCGGCCGCGACGGCGCGGCGCATCAGCGGGGTCAGGCCATCGCCTTCGTCCATGAGCATCTCCAACGCTGCGGCGGTGGTTCCGCCGGGACTCGTCACGTCGGCGCGCAGCCGGGACGGCTCCCGATCGGGGGCCTCGGCCAGCCGCGCGGCGCCCGCGACCGTAGCACGAGCGAGCCGCAGCGCCAAATCCGGCGCGAGCCCCTCGGCCTCGCCCGCCGCGGCGAGCGCCTCGATCATCAGGAACACATATGCCGGGCCCGAACCGGAGACGGCGGTGACCGCGTCCATCTGCGCCTCGGTCTCCAGCCGCGCCGTCTCGCCGACGGCGGCCATCAGCGTCTCGGCGACGCGCATCCCCTCCTCGCCCGCGGCGTCGTTGCCGACCAGCGCGGTCATGCCCCGGCCAATCGCCGCCGGCGTGTTCGGCATGGCGCGCACGATCGGCGTGCCGGCCCCGAACGCCTCCTCGAGGGCCCGGATCGGCGTGCCGGCGGCGATGGAGACGAAAAGCGTACCCCCGCCGCCGTACCCGGCGAGGCGGGGCAGCGCCGCGCCCATGCTCTGCGGCTTCACGGCGACGACGGCGATGCCGGGAGGTTCGGGTGGATAGTCATTGAGCCGGAGCCCCTCGCGCGCCAGCGCCTCCAGTCGCGGCGACGGGTTCGGCTCGAGCGCCGAGACGGCCGACGCCGGCAGGCCGCCCGCGAGCCAGCCCTCGAGCAGCGCCGAGCCCATCTTGCCGCAGCCGAGCAGCACGAGGCCTCGACCTGCCAGATCCGGGATGTCCATGGGCGCCCCCTCCCCGCACGCGGCCGGAGAGGGGGCCGCGTTCGTTCAGGCGCGACCGTAGGCCTCGCCCATGGCGATTCCAAGCGCCTTCTCCGGAGTCTCGCCGCCCCACGCCACGAGCTGGAACGCGGGGTAGAACCGCTCCGACGCCGCCACCGCGGCGCGCACGATGTCCTGGATCTGCCCCGCCCCGACCGAGGCGCCGCCGACGAGATTGAGGCTGTAGCGGTAGACCATCAGCTTCTGATCCGGCCACAGCACAAAGGCGCCCGACCAGCACTTGTCGTTGGCGAGCGCCATGATCTTGTAGAAGGCCCCGAGCTTGCGGGCTGGCGGCGCCATCTCGAAGGCGCAGATCAGCCGGAGCGTCTCCTCGCGCGCGGACCAGGCGAGGGTGACGGAATAGGTGCGCCAGGCGCCCTCGATGGCCATGGCGATCTGATCGTCGGCGATCCGGTCGAAGTCCCAGGAACGCTCCTCGGCCAGCGATTCCACGATGTCGATGGGGTGGAGGTCCTCGGAATTGAAATCGCGCTCTACAACAGCCATGCCCGCCGCCCTTCCATCTGGACCGCCGCCGGGGCGAACCCCGATCGGGGTTGGAGGTTAACAACAGATCATAGGCCGGAACCTACGACCTACAAGATATGGTGGGGGAGGCCAGGGGGACTGTAAAGACAAATTTTGTGTCGCATCGGTTACAAAAACCGGCGTCCTTAACGCGGACCTTCCTCTCCGGTCGCTGCGCCGGCCTTGGCCTTGCGGCGCGGCGCGGCCTCCAGCGTCTCGATGCGGCCCCGCAGCGCCTCGTTCTCCTCGCGCGCCTTCTGCGCCATGGCGCGCACCGCGTCGAACTCCTCGCGCGTGACGAAATTGCGGTCGGCGAGCCAGCGGTCGACGAGCCCCTTGAGCGCCGTCTCGGCCTCGGTCCGCGCACCCTGCGCCACGCCCATGGCGTTGGTCATCAGCTGCGAGATGTCGTCGAAGAACTTGCCGCGGGTCTGCATGGATCGCACCTCCTTGCCCTGCGACGGGATATGGCCGTTTGCGGCGCCGTTTCCAACCCTCGCTTGACAAGCGCCGGAGGGGCCGTGATGCAGGCGGCGCCTCTCCCCCGCGGAACCCGATGCTGCTCGCCCTGCCCTTTCCCGACATCGACCCGGTTCTGTTCTCGGTCAACCTGTTCGGGCACGAGCTGGCGCTGCGCTGGTACGCCCTCGCCTATATCGCCGGGTTGGTGCTGGGCTGGCGCTACATCGCCTGGCTCTGCGCCCGGCCCGGGCTCTGGGGCGGCCGCAGCCCCATGGAGCCGGCGCGCGCCGAGGATCTGCTGACCTGGATGGTGGTTGGCGTCATCCTCGGCGGCCGGCTCGGTTTCGTCCTGTTCTACCAACCGGCCTGGTACTTCGCGAACCCCGCCGAGATCCTCGCGGTCTGGAAGGGCGGCATGTCCTTCCACGGCGGTTTCCTCGGCGTGGTTCTCGCCACGGTCGGCTTTGCGCGGCGCAATGGCGTCGACACGCTGCGGCTCGGCGACGCGGTGGCGGCCGCGGCCCCGGTCGGGCTGTTCTTCGGCCGTCTCGCCAACTTCGTGAACGGCGAACTGTGGGGGCGGCCGACCGAGGTTCCTTGGGCGGTCGTGTTCCCCGGAGCCGATTGCCCCGTGCCCTGGCCGGTCGCCTGCGGCCGTCACCCCTCGCAGCTCTACGAGGGCGCGCTCGAAGGAGTCCTGCTCGGCCTTCTCCTGTTCCTCGCCATCCGCCGCGGGGCGCTGACCCGGCCGGGGCGGGTCATGGGGTTCTTTCTCCTCGGCTACGGGTTCGCAAGGCTCCTCGTCGAGGCCTTCCGGCAGGCGGACGCCCAGTTCGTGACCGCCGCCAACCCCTTCGGCCATGTCCTCGCCTTCGGGACGTGGGGCCTCACGATGGGTCAGATCCTGTCGCTGCCGATGGTCGCCGCCGGGATCGTGCTCCTCGTCCTGTCGGCCCGACCGGCGCCTGCGGCCGGGCCGGCGCCCGCGCGCCCGGCGGCGCGGCGGGCGCGACGCAAGCGGTGACGCCGCTCGCCGCGACGCTGGCGGCCCGGATCGCGGCAACCGGGCCGATCGGCCTCGACGACTTCCTCGCGGCGGCCGGGCAAGGCTACTACGCCGCGGCCGACCCGTTCGGGGCGCGCGGCGACTTCGTGACCGCGCCCGAGGTCAGCCAGATGTTCGGCGAACTCATCGGGGCGTGGCTGGCGCAGGTCTGGCTCGACCAGGGGGCGCCGTCCCGATTCGTCCTTGCCGAACTCGGCCCCGGCCGCGGCACATTGATGGCCGACGCGCTGCGCGCGATGGCGGCCGCGCCGGGCCTGCTCGCGGCGGCCGAGCTGTGGCTGGTCGAGACGAGCCCGGTCCTGCGCCGGGCGCAGGCCGAGCGGCTGGCGTCGGCGGCGCCACGCTTCGCAGACCGCGTCAGCGCGCTGCCGCCCGGGCCGCTCTACCTGATCGCCAACGAGTTCTTCGACGCCCTGCCGATCCGCCAGCATCGCCGCGCCGACCCTGCCTGGCAGGAGCGCCGTGTCGGCCTCGCCGGTGGACGGCTCGCGTTCGAATGGGGGTCGCTGCGCATCGACCCGGATCTCGACCGGCGCTTTCCGCTGACGGCGGACGGCGTGATCGTGGAGACCTGCCCAGTGGGCGAGGTGGCGGCGGCGGTCGTGGGCGCGCGGATCGCGGCCGAGGGCGGCGCAGCGCTCGTCATAGACTACGGCGCGTGGGACGGCGTCGGCGACACGCTTCAGGCGCTCTCGCGCCACGCCCCCGTCGACCCGCTCGCCGCGCCGGGAACGGCGGACGTGACCGCCCATGTCCGTTTCCGCGCGCTGGCCGAAGCCGCGTCGCCGGCGCGCGCCTTCGGCCCCGAGCCGCAGGGCGCGTTCCTCGAACGGCTCGGGATCGCCGCGCGGGCGGCGCGTCTGGCCCGCGGCAGGGGCCCCGACGTGGCGACGCTGATCGCCGCGGACGTTCGGCGCTTGACCGACGCTGCGGAAATGGGAACGCTGTTCAAGGCGCTGGCCTTCGTCCCGCCCTGGACGGGCGCGCCGCCCGGATTCGCGGATGGCCCAGAACAACCTTGAGATCCTGACTTCGGACTTGCTTGCCGGCGCCCGGCACGGGTTCTTCACGCGCCGTGGCGGCGCATCGTCGGGCGTCTATCGCGGGCTGAACTGCGGGCCCGGGTCGCGCGACCAGGCCGAGGCGGTGCGGCTGAACCGCGCCCGGGTCGCGCAGGCGCTGGCCGTTCCGCCCGAGCGGCTGCTGTCGCTGCACCAGATCCATTCCGCCGAGGCCGTGGTCGCGACGCCGGAGGGCTGGTCCGAGCGCCCCCGCGCCGACGCGATGGTGACCGACCGGCCCGGCCTCGCGCTCGGCGTGCTGACGGCGGATTGCGCCCCGGTGCTGTTCCACGACGCCGGGGCGCAGGTGATCGGGGCCGCCCACGCCGGCTGGCGCGGGGCGCTCGACGGCGTGCTCGAAGCGACGCTGGAGGCGATGGAAGGGCTCGGCGCGGCGACCGCGCGCGTGCGTGCCGTCGTCGGTCCGACGATCAGCCAGCGCGCCTATGAGGTGGGGCCGGAATTCTACTACCGCTTCGCCGACGAGGACCCCGCCCATGCCCGCTACTTCGCCCAGGGCGAGGGCGACCGGATGCGGTTCGATCTGCCCGTCTTCGTCCTTGACCGCCTCCGCGCCGCCGGGGTGGCGGAGGCGGCCTGGATCGGCGCGTGCACGTACTCCGACCCCGACCGGTTCTTCTCCTACCGCCGCACCACCCGCGCCGGCGAGACCGACTACGGCCGCCTTATCTCCGCCATCGCGCTGGAGGGCTGACCGGCTCCCCTGCCCCAAGTCATGCGGTTTCCGTCTGAAGGCTTCGGCGTCAAGGGTTTACGGCGAATCCGCGTAACCGGGGCAAAAAGGTGGGCGGTTGTGTCGATAGGGGATCCACAAGCGCAGGGATTTCTGAATCCATGCGGGCATGGCAGGAGCCCCACCAGATATCGATGACTTGAACCTGGCGGGCCT
>NZ_JAGOID010000046.1 GCF_017995835.1 Amaricoccus sp. | reverse complement strand
GGAGCCGCAGTTCTCCCAGCCGGTCCGGCAGGTCGTGATGATGCTGGTCGTGCTCGGGCTGACCGCGGCCTGCGCGATCCTGCTCTATCCGCAGCTCGCGGGCATCTTCGCCGCTTCCCCCTACCTGAAGATCTTCATCGTCCTCGTCTTCTTCGTCGGGGTCGCCGCCTGCTTCTGGCAGGTGACCTCGCTCATCGCCTCGGTGAGCTGGATCGAGGGCTTCGCGCTGGAGCGGGCCGGCCACGACATCGCCGCGCCGCCGCGGCTGCTCGCGCCGCTCGCCACGCTCTTGCGCGAGCGGCGGGCGCGCCGGGCGCTGTCCTCGACCTCGACGCGCTCGATCCTCGAGAGCGTCTCGGTGCGCATCGAGGAACAGCGCGACCTCACCCGCTACCTGATCGGGCTCCTGATCTTCCTCGGCCTGCTCGGCACGTTCTACGGCCTCGCCACCGTGGTGCCGGCGGTGGTCGACACCATCCGCTCGATGGCCCCGCAGGAGGGCGAGAGCGCGGCGGCCGGGTTCGACAGCCTGATGCGCGGGCTCGAGGGCCAGCTCGGCGGCATGGGCACCGCCTTCGGCTCGTCGCTGCTCGGCCTCGCCGGGTCGCTGGTGGTGGGGCTGCTGGAGCTTTTCGCCAGCCATGCGCAGAACCGCTTCTATCGCGAGCTGGAGGAGTGGCTGTCCTCGATCACCAAGCTCGGCGTCGCCGGGGTGGACGCCGACGAGCCGCTGTCCGCCGGCGCGCTCCTCGGGGTCATCGAGCAGAGCGCCATCCAGATCGACGCCCTGCGCGAGGTGGTGGAGGCCGGCGCGGCGCGGGCCGCGGCCACCGAGGCGCGGCTGGAGGAGCTTGCGCGGCTGATCGCCTCGCCGGAGCGACGGGCGGAGGATCGGGCCCTTCTCGACCGGCTGGTCGCGGCGCAGGAGGCGACGGGCGCGGCGCTCGCCGCGCAGGCCGAGGACCGGGCGCTCACGGAGCGCATGGTGGCCGCGCAGGAGGCGACGGCGCGGATGCTCGCCGCCCGCGACGAGGAGACCGGCCGGCTCGACGCCGAGACGCGGGCGCGGCTGCGCTCGATCGACACCCAGGTGCTGCGCATCCTCGAGGACATGGCCGGCGGGCGGCAGGATCTGGTGACCGAGATCCGCCAGGACATCGCCGGCGTCGCCGAGGCGCTGCGCAGCCTGGCGGCGCGGCGGGGGTAGGGCGATGGCGCTGGCGTCACGGCGGGGAAACCGGTTCCAGCTGCTGATATGGCCGGGCTTCGTCGACGTGATGACGGCGCTGGTGCTGGTGCTGTTCTTCGTGCTGTCGATCTTCATGATCGTGCAGTTCGTGCTGCGCGACACGATCACCGGCAAGGACAGGGAGCTTGGCGAGCTTTCGGTGCAGGTGGCGAACCTCGCCGACGCGCTGGGACTCGCGCGCTCGCAGGCCGACACGCAGGCGGCGCTGATCTCGACGCTGACCGGCGAGCGCGACGCCCAGGCCGAGCGGCTCGCCGACTTCGAGGCGCAGGTGGCGAGCCTGATCGCGCGCAACACCGACCTGACGGGTTCGCTGGAGGCGGCGCAGGCCGAGAGCGCCGAGCGGCTGACGGCGGCGCAGGCGCTGGAGCTGTCGCTGGCGCAGGCCCGTTCCGAGGTCGACGCCGAGAAGGAGGCCGCGCGTCTCGCCGCCGCCCGACGCGAGGCGCTGGAGGCGCTGGTGGCGAGCCTGCGCGCCGATGCGGCGGCGCAGGGGACCGCGCTCGACGACGCCGAGGCGGCCCGCCTTGCCGAAGCCGCCGCGGCCGAGGAACTGCGCCAGCGGCTCGCGGGCTCGCAGGCCGAGCTGACCGCCATGACCCTTTCCCTCGAGGCCGAGCGCAAGCGGGCCGAAGAGACGCTGACGCTGCTCGCCGCCGCCGAGGCGGCGCGCGACCGGCTCTCGGGCACGGAGGCGACGGCGCTCTCGGACGCGGAGCGGCGGGCGGCGGAGCTTGCGCAGGCGCGGGCCCTGCTGGCCGAGCAGGAGCAGGCCTCGGCGGAGGCGCAGCGCCAGGTCGCGGTGCTGAACCAGCAGACGGCGGAACTGCGCCGCCAGCTCGACGGGTTGCAGGGGCTGCTCGACAGCGCCGCGGATCGCGACGCGGACGCGAAGGTGCAGATCGAGACGCTGGGCGCGAACCTCAACGCGGCGCTGGCCCGGGTGGCCTCGGAGGAGCAGGCCCGGGCCGACCTCGAGGCGCGCGAGCGCGCGCGGCTGGAGGCGGAGGCGAAGGACCTGCGCCGCTACCGCTCGGAGTTCTTCGGACGGATGCAGGAGATCCTCGGCGCGCGCGAGGGCGTGCAGGTGGTGGGCGACCGCTTCGTCTTCCCGTCCGAGGTGCTGTTCGCACCCGGCTCGGCGACGCTCGGGCCCGAGGGGCAGGCGCAGGTGGCGCGGGTGGCGGCGGTGATCCGCGAGATCGCCGGCGAGATCCCGCCGGACATCGACTGGGTCCTGCGCGTGGACGGGCACACCGACAGGACGCCGCTCGGGCCGGGGAGCTCGTTCCGCGACAACTGGGACCTCTCCCAGGCCCGCGCGCTGTCGGTGGTGCGCTACATGATCGCCGCCCAGGGCGTGCCCGCCAACCGCCTCGCGGCGACCGGCTTCGGCGAGTACCAGCCGATCGACCCGGGCGACAGCCCCGAGGCGCTGGCCCGCAACCGCCGCATCGAGCTGAAGTTCACGGAGCGGTAGGTTCGCAACCCTGCGGCTCCGTGCTCGGCCGCGAAGAAACCTGGCCGCGTCAGTTTGGCGCGCGCCGCAGCGTACCTGTGCAGTTCCGCCTGTCTCGGCGCGACCGGCCCCGAGAGCGCGCTGCGCTTGATGACTGTGGCTGAAAACCGTGCTAGTCTTAAAAATCGGGCGCGTATTTCCGCCGGATTCATCCCGGCCACGTCCCGGTCATTTGTGTGCACCTTCTCATAGTGAGGGATGGCAATGGCGACATTCATGGTGACTTCTGCCGCGGATAGCGGCGCCGGCTCCCTGCGGACGACGGTGGCCGCGGCGAATGCGCTTGCGGGCGCGGACGAGATCCGCTTCGACGCCTCCGTCTTCGACGGCGAGGCGGCGGACGTGATCCGTCTGACAAGCGGTCAGGTCGGGATCACCGACGAGCTCACGATCGTCGGCGGCTCCGCGGGGGCGACGATCACCGGCGACGCGAACGACGACGACGTGACGCTCCCGGGCGGGATCACCGACGTTGATGCTTCAGGTTCCGGCCTGCTCGACGACAACAGCCGCATCTTCGACGCCCGCGCGGCGCTGACCCTCGACGGCCTGACCTTGACCGGCGGGCGCACAGACGAGTCGGGGGGCGCCGTGCGCGGAACCGACGTGACGCTGACGGACAGCACCGTCAGCGGCAACAGCTCCGGGGGGTATGGCGGAGGCGGCGGGGGCGTCTTCGCCTCGGATCTCCTCTCCGTCGACGGAAGCACGGTGTCCGGGAACCGGACAGAGGCGCTGGGCGGTGGTGTCGCCGGTGACACGGTGGTCGTCACGAACAGCTTCATCAGCAACAACGAGGGCGGCTTTGAATACGCGGGGGGCGGGGTTTTCGGGAACGTCGTTGCCTTGGAGAACAGCAAGATCACCGGCAACCATGCCGGCAATGGCGGCGGCGTTGGCGCGATGTCGAGCGTGAAGGTGACCGGCAGCCTGGTCGGCGGGAACACGGCCAACTACGGCGGCGGCGGCGTCTGGTCGTTCGGCGACGTGTACGTGCACGGCAGCACGATCGACGGAAACGACGGCGGCAGCTTCGACGGCGGAGGGGGAGGAATCGACGGCCGCGGGTACGTCTCTGTCATGCGCAGCACGATCAGCAACAACACCGTTTTTGGCTTTGGCGGGGGGATCTCCGGCCGCGATGGCGTGAGCCTTGTCGACAGCACCGTGGCCGGCAATGTCGTCACGCCCGCGTATGGCTACTTCCAATCGCAGGGAGGGGGCGTCTTCAGCCTGGGCGCGGTGTCCGTGACGCACAGCACGGTCACGGGCAATGTTGCGACCTCCGGCTATGATCCTGCGAGCGGAGCAGGCATCGAGGGACAGTCCGTCGCGCTCATCAACAGCATTGTGTCGGGCAATGCGACAGACTCGGTGGCGGACGACGTGGTCGGCGCATTGGCTCTGACCGGCGGCAACATCCTCGGCGGCGACCTCTTCGACGGCGTGAACGACGTGGGCGACGTCACCGCCGCCGATGTCTTCGTCGCGACAACGGAGATCGCCCCCGGCATCTTCGCCGGGGTTCTGGCCGACAACGGCGGGCCGACGCGGACCGTCGCCATCCGCGGCGACGGCCCGGCGGCGGGGGCGGCGGATCCGGCGAGCGCGACGGCGACCGACCAGCGCGGCTTCGCGCGCGACGACGCACCCGACCTCGGGGCGTTCGAGGCCGGCGCCGGCGGCGGGTTGACGCTCGTCGGCGGGCCGGGCGCGGACGAGCTCACGGGCGGCGACCTCGCGGACGATATCCGCGGGCGCGGCGGCGCCGATACGCTGAGGGGGATGGGCGGCGACGACCTGATCCTCGGCGAGAAGGGCCGAGACAGCGTCCGCGGCGGCGGCGGCGACGACGATGCGCGCGGCGGCGCAGGTCACGACCGGATCTGGGGAGGCGGCGGCGACGACATCCTGCGCGGCGGCCGGGGACCGGACCGCTTCGTCTTCGGCGAAGGCTTCGGCGACGACGCGATCCTCGACTTCGACGCCGGCGCGCAGGGCGGACAGGATCGCATCGACCTGCGCCCGCTCGGGATCACCGCGGCGTCCTTCGCCACCGAGGTCGAGGTGACGCCGGACGGCGGCGGCGCGATCGTGCTCGTGGCGGCGCAGGGATCGATCCGCCTCGACGGCGTGCCGGCGGTCGCGATCGACGCGACGGATTTTCTTCTGACATGAAGGCGCCGGATTTGCGAGGTCCGACAAATATTAGCTAATATCAATAGCTTGTCAGAATATCACGCGTGTTAGCGCCGCGGTCTTGCCCGTCGGGCCGGGCTGCCGCATTCTCCCGGGCGTCGCCTCAGCCGGAAGGTCCGCCCACATGCGCCGTCTCGTCCTCGCCGCCGCCCTCGCGTTCCTGCCCGCCGCGGCCTCGGCCGAACTGCCCGATCTCGGCGGGCGCGAGGTCGTGGTGGTGACCGAGAACGCCTATCCGCCGCTCCAGTTCGTCGCGCCGGGCACGAGCGAGCCGATCGGCTGGGAGTACGACGCCATGGCCGAGATCGCGAAGCGGCTGAACTTCCAGGTCCGCTACGAGAACAGTTCCTGGGACGCGATGATCCCGGCGGTCTCGGCAGGACAGTTCGACATCGGCATGACCGGGATCACCATCCGCGACGACCGGGCGACGATGGTCGATTTCTCCGACCCATACCTGCGCTCGGAGATGTTCATGCTGGCGCGCGCCGACGAGACCCGGTTCGACGACGCCGAGAGCTTCATGCATTTCGAGGAGGGCCGGGTCGCGGCGCAGCCGGGGACGACGCCGTTCTACGTCGCCGTCTACGACCTTCTCGACGGCAACGAGGCCAACCCCCGCGTCAGCTTCTTCGAGACGTTCGGGGCAGGCTTGCAGGCGCTCATCGCCGGCGACGTCGACCTGGCGCTGACCGACGGGGTGGCGGCGCAGGGCTACGTCAAGGCGAACGAGGGCAAGCTCAAGATCATCGGCGAGCCGCTCGGAGCGGAGGATTTCGGCTTCATCTTCCCCAAGGGCTCCGACCTCGTCGCGCCGGTCAACGCCGCCATCGCCGAGATGAAGGCCGACGGCACCCTCGACGCGCTGAGCCAGAAGTGGTTTCTCGACTATCAGATGGGGCAGTAACTGGCACCGCCTCCCGGCGGCGGCCCGCGCCGCGACTTCCCCTGGTGGCTGGCGGTCGCCGGCGGGATCGGGCTCTGGATCGCGCTCGCCATCGCGCGCGACCCGGTCTATGCCGCCATCGCCGCGACGCTCTGGAAGGGCGTGGGCATCACCGTCCTCGTGACGCTGGTCGCCTTCGGCTGCGCCGCGGCCTGGGGGCTGCTGCTCGCGGTGGGGCTCCTGTCCGAGCGCCGTGTGCTGCGGCAATCGGCGCGGTTCTACGTCGAGATCGTGCGCGGGGTGCCGATCATCGTGCTCCTGCTCTACGTCGCCTTCGTCGCGGCGCCGGCGCTGGTCGCGGGGTGGAACGCGCTCGCGGCGCCACTCGGGCTCGGCGAGATGCAGACGCGCGACCTGCCGCTGCTGTGGCGGGCGGTGGCCGCGCTGGCGATCGGCTACTCGGCCTTCCTCGCCGAGGTGTTCCGCGCCGGCATCCAGTCGGTTGATCACGGACAGGTCGAGGCGGCCAAGGCGCTGGGCCTCGGCGGCTGGCTGCGGTTTCGCCTGGTGGTGTTTCCGCAGGCGGTCCGGACCGCCCTGCCGCCGCTCGGCAACGATTTCGTGGCGCTGGTGAAGGACAGCTCGCTCGTCTCGGTTCTCGGCGTGGCGGACATCACCCAGCTGGGCAAGATCTACGCCTCCGGCTCGTTCCGGTTCTTCGAGACCTACAACGTGGTGGCGTTCTTTTATCTGGTGATGACGATCGGGCTCTCGCTGGCGCTGAGGGGGGTGGAGCGGCGGCTCAGGTCCGCGGGGGCCAAGGTCAGCGGCGGAAGCTCGTGAGGAGGTCGTAGCCGGTGTAGACGAAGCTGATGAGGAGCGCGCCGATGACGGTGGAGATGTTGTTCCGCAAGGTCTTGCCAAAGGCCTCGTCGTTGAGGCCTTCCGAGCGGTAGAGAATGACGAACAGGCCGAGGATCGCCGCGCAGTTGAATGACGAGACCGCGACGGCGACATAGGCGCGCTGATCGGGCGAGGGCGCTCCCGTACCCTTCAGGAGATGGAAGGCGGCGAGCGCCACAATGGCGACGACGAGCGAGAAGGCGGTGGATTTGGCCACCTAGCGGTCGCCGTCGGCGGGGATCCGGTTCGTCGCTGTATAGCCCACGACGCCGCCAATCAGGCCGCCCACGACTGCAGGCAGGAAGAGACCGGACACGGCCGCGACCGCCGCGCCCGTTCCGACGGCTGCGATGGCGGCGTTTGCCACGAGCTGGCCCGTCGAGAAGCGCGGTGCAGGGGCGGATCCTGTCGTGCGGGGGAGGTGCGCGGTGTTCATGTGGTGAATATAGCGGCCCGCCAGTGTTCGTACAACGGCCGTGGACGAGAGGGGGTTGGAGAGGACCGGCGGGCCTCCGGGGCTTGCGAGGCCGGGCGGGGGCAGGCTACGACTTGGG
This sequence comes from Amaricoccus sp., assembly GCF_017995835.1. Taxonomy (GTDB): domain Bacteria; phylum Pseudomonadota; class Alphaproteobacteria; order Rhodobacterales; family Rhodobacteraceae; genus Amaricoccus. The sequence continues at coordinate 16,810 of NZ_JAGOID010000046.1, read as the reverse complement.
AAAATCGCGGCGGAAGGGGCGCATGGGCGAGCGGGTCGTTCTCTGCTATGGCGACAGCAACACCCACGGGACGGCGCCGATGGCGCGGCTCGAGGACATGGACCGCTTTGGCCCGGCCGAGCGCTGGCCCGGGGTGATGGCGGCCGATCTCGGCGCCGGGTGGCGGGTGATCGAGGAGGGATTGCCGGGGCGCACGACCGTTCATCCCGATCCGGTCTCCGGCGTGCACAAAAGCGGGATCGCGGTCCTGCCGGCGGTGCTGGAGAGCCATCGCCCGATCGACGTCGTCGTGCTGATGCTCGGCACCAACGATCTCAAGGTGCGGTTCCAGGTTCCGGCGATCGAGATCGGCGTGTCCGTCGAACGGCTGGCGCTGGCGATCCGCCAGAGCTTCTGCGGCCCTGGAGAGGGGCCGCCCGCGCTGCTGATCGTCTGTCCGCCGCCGGTGCTGGAGGCGGGCTGCCTCGGCGAGATCTTCGCCGGCGGGGCGGCGAAGTCGGCCCGGCTCGCGCCGATCTATGCCGCCGTGGCGGCGAAGGCGGGCGCGGCGTTTCTCGACGCGGGCGCCGTGATCGCGTCGAGCCCGCTCGACGGCGTGCATTTCGATGCGGCGGCCCATGACGCGCTCGGCCGGGCCGTCGCGGCGGCGGTACGCCAGATGGAGGCGGATTGATGCTGAAGGGGATCGACCCGCTGCTGAACGCGGACGTGCTCCATGCGCTGCGGGCGATGGGCCACGGCGACGACCTGATTCTCGCGGACACGAACTTTCCCGCGGACGCGCTGGCGCGCAGGACGACGCTCGGGCGGCTGCTGCGGATCGATGCGCCGGCGGCGCGGGTGGCGCGGGCGGTGCTCTCCGTCTATCCGCTCGACACCTTCGTGGACGACTCCGCTGCGCGCATGGAGGTCGTGGGCGAGCCCACGACGATCCTGCCGGTGGCGGCGGAGGTGCAGGCCGAGGTCGACGCGGCCGAGGGCAAGCCGTGGCCGCTGATCGGGGTGGAGCGCTATGCGTTCTATGAGCGGGCGAAGACGGCCTATGCCGTGATCCAGACCGGGGAGCGCCGGTTCTACGGCTGCTTCGCCTTCCGCAAGGGCGTCATTGCGCCGGAGGACTGAGTCATGAAGCCGGTGGTCATCCTCGGGGTCTTCGTCGCTGACACCTCGTACCGGGCGGCGCGGATGCCGCGTTTGGGCGAGACGGTCCTCGGCGAGCGCTTCGTGCTGGGGCCGGGGGGCAAGGGCTCCAACCAGGCCGTCGCGGCGGCGCGGCTCGGGGTCGAGACGCACATGATCACGCGGCTCGGCGACGACGCCTTCGCGGGGATGGCGCTGGCGACATGGGCGGAGGCAGGCGTGCGGCCGGCGGTCGTGCGCGATCCTGACAGCTACACCGGCGCGGCCTTCATCTTCGTCGAGGCGGGTTCTGGAGACAACGCGATCATCATCGCGCCGGGAGCGGGTGGACGCATCGGTCTGGCGGACATCGACGCGCAGGCGGCTTTGATCCGGCGGGCCGGGGTGTTCATGACCCAGCTCGAACAGCCTCTCCCGGCCGCGGCGCGGGCGCTTCTGATCGCGCGAAAGGCCGGAGTGCGGACGATCCTGAACCCCGCGCCGGCGCAGACTCTGGGCGACGACGTGCTCGGGCTCTGCGACGTGCTGACCCCGAACGAGACCGAGGCGGAGGAGATCACCGGGATCCGGGTCGACTCCGACGAGGCGGCGCGCGCGGCGGCGGAACTGCTGCTCGGGCGCGGCGTGGGCGCGGTGGTCGTGACGCTCGGCGCGCGCGGGGCGCTCTATCACGACCGCGAGCGGTCCGTGGTGGTTCCTTCGGTGAGCGCGGGGCCGGTGGTCGAGACGACCGGGGCCGGCGACGCCTTCAACGGCGGCTTTGCCGCCGCGCTGGCGAGCGGCGTCGATCCGGTGGAGGCGGTGCGCTTCGGCTGCGCGGTGGCGGGGATCTCGGTGACACGGCCCGGCACGGCGCCGTCGATGCCGACGCGCGCCGAGGTGGAGGCGTTGCTGGCGCGGTGATGCGGTCGTGATACGCGCCTTCGTCTCGATCACCCCGGCGGAGGAGGCCGTGGCCGCGCTCGTCGCCGCGCAGGCCGGGATGCCGGCCGGGCGCCTCGTCGAGGCGGCGAACCTGCACCTGACGCTCGCCTTCCTCGGCGAGCGACCGGAGACCGAGGTCGAGGACGTCCACTCCGCGCTGTTGGCGATCCGCAGCCCGACGTTCCCGCTTCGCTTCAACGGGCTCGACCTGTTCGAGTCCTGGCGTGGCGGGCGTGCGGTCGTGGCGGAGATCGCGGCCGACGAGACGCTGACGCGGCTGCGCGACAAGGTGGCGCAGGCTGCCCGCAGCGCCGGAGTGGCGCTGGAGCGCGGACGCTGGCGACCACACGTGACGCTCGCGCGAATGAACGCCGCGCCGACGGCGGAGGAACTGGAGCGCCTGCGCGCCTTCGTGGCGCGTGGCGCGCGATTCCAGGCGGGGCCGTTCCCGGTGGCGTCCTTCGAACTCACACGCTCGCGGCTGGGCCGGGCGGGCGCGTCCTACGAGACGATGGAGACCTATCCGCTGTGGCCGGCAGGGGCCGCTTGACGCCGCCTGTGGACCGGTTGGACCTGACGTTCAGGCGCGCTCGACGTACTCCATCGTCTCGGTCGAGACGACGATCGCTTCGCCCTCGCCGACGAAGGGCGGGATCATGACGCGGACGCCGTTGTCGAGGATGGCGGGCTTGAAGCTGTTGGCGGCGGTCTGGCCCTTCACGGCCGGCTCGGTTTCGACGATCTTGCAGACGACCTTGTCCGGGAGCTGGGCGTTCAGCGCCTCGTCCTCGTAGTACTCGACCAAGATCGTCATGCCGTCCTGAAGGAACGGGCGGCGGTCGCCAAAGATGTCGGCCGGGATCGTCACCTGCTCGAACGTCTCGGCGTCCATGAAGTGCAGGAGCCCGTCCGACTCGTAGAGGAACTGCTGGTCCTTCTGGTCGAGGCGCACGCGCTCGACCTTGTCGGCCGAGCGGAACCGCTCGTTGAGCTTGCGGTTGTCGCGGATGTTCTTGAGCTCGACCTGGGCGAAGGCGCCGCCCTTGCCGGGCTTGACGTGGGAGACCTTGACCGCGACCCAGAGGCCGCCGTCGTGGTCGAGGATGTAGCCCGGGCGGATTTCGTTGCCGTTGATCTTGGGCATGGGGCGTCCGTTCAGCTTTCTCGCGTTCAGTTTTCGGAAATTTGTCGCCGCTATAGGTGCTTGGTCAGGCGCTGGCAAGTTGCCGGCCGCAGGTCCGGGCGAGGCGGTCGCGGTATTCTTCCCGCGACCAGGGGGGCTTCGGATCACTATCCGGAAAGAGCACACATGACCAGCGACCGCGTCCCGGACGCGCTCGGCCGCGCGCTCGCGCGCCGTGGATACCAGACGCTTACCCCGGTGCAGCACGCCGTTCTGGAGGCGGGGCGGGACCGCGATATGCTGGTCTCGGCTCCGACGGGGTCCGGCAAGACCATCGCCATCGGGCTGGCGCTGGCCGGATCGCTGCTCGACGCGGCCGGCCGGCCGGTCGTCGCGGGCGTTCCGCGGGCGCTGGTGGTCACGCCGACGCGCGAACTCGCCCGGCAGGTGAGCGACGAACTCGCCTGGCTCTACGCCGATGTGCCGTTGCGCGTCGTCTGCTGCGCCGGCGGCGACTGCCCGCGCGCCGAGCGGGCGCGGCTCGCGGCGGGCTGCGAGGTCGTCGTCGGCTCGCCCGGGCGACTGCGCGACCAGGCGGAGCGCCGGGCGCTCGACCTCGACGGGGTGGCCGTCGTGCTCGACGAGGCCGACGACATGCTCCAGTTGGGGTTTCGCGCCGATCTCGACTTCCTGCTCGGGGCGGCCGGGCCGCGTCGGCGAACGCTGATGTTCTCGGCGACGGTGAGCCGGCGGATCGAGGCGCTGGCGGCGCAGTACCAGCGCGACGCGGTCCGGATCGACGCGGCCGGGAGCGCGACGGACCACATCCGTTTCGAGGCGATGGCGGTGGACCCAGCCGACCGAGCGGCGGCGGTGGCGAACCTGCTGCTCCTGCACCAGCCGGCTGCGGCCATCGTCTTCTGCGCGCGGCGCGAGTCGGTGGGCGAGCTTGCCGGCTGGCTGGCGCAGCGCGGCTTCCGGGTGGCGGCGCTCTCGGGCGACCTGCCCCAGCGCGAGCGGACTGCGGCGGTGGCGGCCCTGCGCGAGGGGCGGGCGCGGGTCTGCGTCGCGACCGATCTCGCGGCGCGTGGGCTCGACCTGCCCGGCCTCGACCTGGTGATCCATGCCGACCTGCCGGAGAACGCGGCGGCGCTGACGCATCGCTCCGGGCGCACCGGACGGGCCGGGCGGCGCGGCCACGCCGTCCTGCTGGCGCCGCACGCGCTGCGGCGGCGGGCGCGGCTGCTGGCGGCCGGCGCCGGCGTCGCGCTCGACTGGGTTGCGCCGCCGTGCCGGGCGGCCATCCTCGCCCGGAACGAGGCCCGCCTGCTCGCGGACGCAGCACTGGGCGCGGCGGCGGCGCCCGACGAGCGGGCCGCCGCGGCGCGGCTGCTCGCCGCCCATGATGCGGAGCGGGTGGCGGTCGCCTTCCTGCGTGAGCGGGCGCTGGCGCGTCCCGCGCCGGAGGCGTTCGGCGGTCCGAAGGACCCGGTCCGGGACGGCTGCGGCGCGCGTCCGGCCGGGGCCGGTCGGTCGGCGCCGCCGCGGCCGGGCCGCCACGGCTGATCCCTGTCGGGCGGCGCGGCGGCTTCGGGTCGCCGGGCGCCCGCGCCTCGCGGCCGGGCGAGGCTCGCACGACGGCGCGGCGACCGCTATGCTTCCCCGGGCCGGCGCGGGGCCGGACGCGCGAGGGGATGACGGGGGAGCGGATGCGGCTCGCGGGTCTCGACGTCATCGTGGTCGGCAACCCGCCGCCGGGCTTCGGTGGGCGCTACTTCATCTTCGTCAAGGTGACGACGGTCTGCGGCATCGCCGGCTGGGGCGAGGTCTATGCCGCGACGGTCGGGCCGGCGGCGATGCAGGCGGTGATCGCCGACGTCTTCGCGCGCCACATGGAAGGCGAGAACCCGGAGAACATCGAGCTGATGTTCCGCCGGGTCTATTCCGCCGGGTTCAGCCAGCGGCCGGATCCGACGGTGATGGGCGCGTTCTCGGGGTTGGAGATCGCCTGCTGGGACTTACTCGGCAAGGCGCGGGAGCGGCCGGTCCACGCGCTCTGGGGCGGGCGGCTTCGCGACCGGCTCCGGGCCTACACCTATCTCTATCCGCGGGACGACCAGGATCCGGCGTCGTTCTACAACGACCCTGACGCCTCGGCGGAGGCGGCGGCGGCGCTCGTGGAGCGGCACGGGTTCACGGCGGTGAAGTTCGATCCGGCCGGGCCCTACACGATTCACGGCGGCCGGCAGCCGGCGATGGCGGAACTCGACCGTGCGGAAGCGTTCTGCCGGGCGGTGCGGGCGGCGGTGGGGGACCGGGCGGACCTGCTCTTCGGCACGCACGGGCAGTTCACCACCTCCGGCGCGATCCGGCTGGCGCGGCGGATCGAGCCCTATGACCCGCTCTGGTTCGAGGAGCCGGTTCCGCCGGACAACCCGCTGGAAATGGGGCGGGTGGCGGCGGCGGTGCGGGTTCCGGTCGCCGCAGGGGAGCGGTTGACGACGAAGCAGGAATTCGCGGCGCTGCTGCGGGCCGGGGGCGCCGGCGTCGTGCAGCCGAGCCTCGGCCGGGTCGGGGGGCTTCTGGAGGCGCGCAAGATCGCGGCGATGGCGGAGGGGTTCAACGCGCAGGTCGCGCCGCATCTCTATGCCGGGCCGGTCGCCTGGGCGGCGGCGGCGCAGCTCGCGGCGTCGCTGCCGAACTTCCTGCTCCTCGAGACGATCCTGACCGGCGGCGGCTTTCACGGCGCGCTGATCGGCGGGGCGTGGGACTGGGACGACGGCCATGTGCGTCTGCCCGACCGGCCGGGGCTCGGGGTGGAACTGGACGAGGCGCTGGCGCGGGCGCATCCGTGGCGTGGCGAGCGGCTGCACCTGGAGATGCAGGCCGAGGAGGCCGACCCGCGGGGCGCCCGCTTCGGCGGCGGCTGAAGGCGCGGGCGGCGCCTACTCCGCTGCGCTCGGGGCGGGGTGGGCGAGACGGGCGGACAGCTCCTCCCACGCGGCGTTGATGGCGGCGAGCCTCGCGTTGGCGAGCGTCACGCTCTCCCGCGGCAGGCCGCGGGCGACGAGGCGGTCGGGATGGTTCTCGCGCACGAGCTTGCGCCAGCGTGTGCGCGCCTCGGCGAGGTCGGCGTCGCGGGGCAGGCCGAGCACCTGCCAGGGATCGCGCGACGCGTCGCCCGTCCGCCGCGCCTCGATGCAGGCGAAGACCGCCGCGGGGATGCCGAAGATCTCGGCGACCCGTCCGAGGAAGGCGCGCTCCTCGTCCGCGTATCCGCCATCGGCGACCGCGACGTAGAAGAGGCCGTCGAGAATGTCCTCGAGCATGCGCGGCTGGCGGCGGAACATGCGGGCGATGCGCTCGGCGTAGGCGTCGAAGCCGGCGACGTCCTGGCGGGCGAGGTTGAAGACCCGCGCGGCCGCGGCCTCGTCCTCCGGCGCTATCTGGAACACCTGGCGGAAGGCGCGCACCTCGGCGACGTTCACCTGGCCGTCGGACTTGGCCATCTTCGCCCCGAGGCAGACGATGGCGATGGTGAAGGCGACGCTCTTCTCCGGCGGCGCGCCGCGCCGATCGAACAGCGCGATGAGGCCCTCGCCCTTGGCGACGACGGCGCTCACGATCTCGGCGAGGCGGGTCCAGATCGACATGCCCCGAACCTATCAACGCGCGGGGCGAGGGAGAACGGCGAAAACGTCGGGACGGAAACGGCGAGCTCGTGCCGCATCGCGGACGGCGGGCACGCGGTCACTCCGGGACCCCGGGCGAGCGTGCGGGAAGGAGCCGCACGGCGCCGCCGGCAGATCCCCCGAGGATGCGGGAGCCTGGCTTGCGTGCGCCCCCCTGCCGTGGTCACTACGGGCGCAAGGACGGACGGGAGGGCGCGCCGTGGCCTGGGATTTCTGGATCGACCGCGGGGGCACGTTCACCGACATCGTGGCCCGGGACCCCGCGGGCGAGCTGCATCGCGCCAAGCTCCTGTCGGAGAACCCCGAGCGCTACGCCGACGCGGCGTTGCAGGGCATCCGCGATTTCCTCGGGCTCGGGGCGGACGCGCCGATCCCGGCGGAGCGCATCGCCAGCGTCAAGATGGGCACCACCGTGGCCACCAACGCGCTGCTGGAGCGCAAGGGCGACCCGGTCGTGCTGGTGACGACGCAGGGGCTCGGGGAGCAGCTCCGCCTCGCCTACCAGAACCGGCCGCGGCTCTTCGACCGGCGCATCGTGCTGCCCGACATGCTGCATTCGCGCACCATCGAAGCCCGCGAGCGGGTGCGGGCCGACGGAACGGTGGAGACGCCGCTCGACGAGACGCACCTGGCGGCGGAACTCGCGGCAGCGCGGGCGGCGGGGTTCGACGCCTGCGCCATCGTCTTCGTCCATGGCTACCGGCATCGCGCGCACGAAGCGCGGGCGGCGGCGCTGGCGCGGGCGGCGGGGTTCGGGCAGGTCTCGGTCAGCCACGAGGTCTCGCCGCTGATGAAGATGGTCAGCCGCGGCGACACCACGGTGGTGGACGCCTACCTCACCCCGATCCTGCGCCGCTACGTCGACCGGGTGGCGGCCGCCTTCGCCGGCGACATGACCGGCAAGCTGATGTTCATGCAGTCGAGCGGCGGGCTGACCGACGCGCGGCGCTTCCAGGGCAAGGACGCGGTGCTGTCCGGGCCGGCGGGGGGCGTCGTCGGCGCGGTCCGCACCAGCCAGATCGCCGGGCAGGACGCGATCGTCGGCTTCGACATGGGCGGCACCTCGACCGACGTCTGCCACTTCGCAGGAACCTACGAGCGCGTCCTCTCGACCGAGATCGCCGGCGTGCGCATCACCGCGCCGATGATGCTCATCCACACCGTCGCGGCCGGCGGCGGCAGCCTCCTGCAATTCGACGGCGCGCGAATGCGGGTCGGCCCGGAGAGCGCGGGGGCCGACCCGGGGCCGGCGGCGTACGGCCGCGGCGGGCCGCTCGCGGTGACCGACGCCAACGTCCTGACCGGCCGCCTGCGCCCGGAGTTCTTCCCGCCGATCTTCGGCCCGGACGGCGACCTGCCGCTCGATCTTCGCACGACGCGGGAGAAGTTCGCGACCCTCGCCGCCGGGATCGGCAAGCCGGCCGAGGAGGTGGCGGAGGGCTTCCTGCGCATCGCGGTCGAGAACATGGCGAACGCGATCAAGACCATCAGCGTCCAGCGCGGCCACGACGTGACCGAGCATTGCCTGACGGTGTTCGGCGGCGCCGGGGCGCAACACGCCTGCGCCATCGCCGACACGCTCGGGATGCGGGTCTGCCTCGTCCACCCGATGGCCTCGCTGCTCTCCGCCTACGGGATGGGGCTCGCCGACATCCGCGCCAGCCGGGTCGAGGCGGTCGAGGCCGATCTCGACGCCGCGAGCCGCCTCGCCGCGGCGTCGCGGCTCGACGGGCTCGGCGTGGTCGTCCTCGGCGAGGTCGAGGCGCAGGGCGTGCCGGAACGGGCCATCCGCCTCACGCAGCGCGTGCACCTGAAGGTCAAGGGCGCCGACGCCGCGCTCGCCGTACCCTTCGGCACGCTCGCGGAGATGCGCGCGACCTTCGCCGAGACGCACCGGGCGCGGTTCGGCTTCGAGCCGGGCGCGGCCCTCGTCATCCACGCCGTCGAGGTCGAGGCCGTCGGAGAGGCGGCCGACCTGCGCGAGCCGCCGCGCGACCTCGTGGAGCGGCCGGAGGACGCCTGCGAGGTCGCGCTGACCGCGCCGGTCTGGTTGCACGGCGGCTGGGTCGAGACCCGCTTCGTCCGCCGCGGCGCCCTCGCCCCCGGCGACCGGGTGAGCGGGCCGGCGGTGATCGTCGAGGACCACACCTCGATCCTCGTGGAGCCGGGCTGGCGGGCGCGGATCACTGCGCGCGACCACGTCCTCATGGAGCGGGTCGCCGCGCGGACGGAACGCGCGATCGGCGCCGACGCCGACCCGGCGCTGCTCGAGGTCTTCAACAACCTCTACATGTCGATCGCCGAGCAGATGGGGGCGGTGCTGGAGAACACCGCGGCGAGCGTGACCATCAAGGAGCGGCTCGACTTCTCCTGCGCCGTCTTCGATGCGCAGGGCGCCCTCATCGCCAACGCGCCGCACATGCCGGTGCATCTCGGCTCGATGGGGGCGAGCGTGCAGGCGGTGGTGGCGCAGAACCCGGGGATGCGTCCGGGGGACGTATTCGCGCTCAACGCGCCCTACAACGGCGGCACGCATCTTCCCGACATCACGGTGGTTTCTCCGGTCTGGGACGACGCGGGCGCGCGCGTGCTGTTCTTCACGGCGGCGCGCGGCCACCACACCGACGTCGGCGGGCTGACCCCGGGCTCGATGCCCCCGGACAGCCGGACGATCCACGACGAGGGCGTCTATATCGACAACTGGAAGCTGGTCGACGACGGCCGCTTCCGCGAGGACGCGACGCGGGCGCTGCTCCTCTCGGGCGACTGGCCGGCGCGCTCGCCGGAGGTGAACCTCGCCGACCTGCGCGCCCAGGTCGCCGCCTGCGCCAAGGGCGCGGCGGAGCTGCGGCGCATGGTCGCGCATTTCGGGCTCGACGTCGTCGAGGCCTACATGCGCCACGTCCAGGACAACGCCGAGGAGAGCGTGCGCCGCGCGATCGAGGCGCTGCACGACGCCGAGGTGGTCTATCCGATGGACGACGCCGTCGACGACACGAAGCGGGCGATCCGGGTGCGGGTCGACGTCGACAAGGCGGCGCGGACGGCGCGGATCGACTTCACCGGCACGACGACGCAGCTCGCCACCAACTACAACGCGCCCGAGCCGGTGACGCGGGCGGCGGTGCTCTACGTCTTCCGCTGCCTCGTCGACGCCGACATCCCGATGAACGAAGGCGTGATGAAGCCGCTCGAGGTCGTGTTGCCGAAAGGCACGATGCTGTCGCCGGACTACCCCGCGGCGGTGATCGCCGGCAACGTCGAGACCAGCCAGGCCGTCACCTCGGCGCTGTTCCTGGCGCTCGGGGTGCAGGCGGCGGCGCAGTCGACGATGAACAACACCACCTGGGGCGACGACCGGCGGCAGTACTACGAGACCGTCTGCGGCGGCACGGGCGCGGGCGTGCTCTCGGACGGAACCGGGCATCCGGGCACGAGCGGGGTGCATTCCCACATGACCAACTCGCGGCTGACCGACCCGGAAGTGCTGGAATGGCGCTACCCGGTGGTGCTCGACGAGTTTCGCATCCGCAAGGGCTCCGGCGGCGCCGGCCGGTTCCCCGGCGGCGACGGGGTGACCCGGCGCATCCGCTTCCTCGAGGCGATGACGCTCGCGATCCTTGCCGGCCACCGCAGCGTGCCGCCGCCCGGGCTCGCCGGCGGCGGCCCCGGCGCGGTCGGGCGGTCACGCATCCTGCGCGCCGATGGGACGCACGAGACGCTGGGCGCCGCCGATCGCCGCCGGGTGGGGCCGGGCGACGTCTGGGTGCTGGAGACCCCGGGAGGCGGCGGCTATGGCGAGCCCTGAAAAACCGGTCGTGACCATCCGCTACTGCCGGCTCTGCGGCTGGCTGCTGCGATCCGGATGGATGGCGCAGGAACTGCTCTCGACCTTCTCCGATGAGCTGGGCGGCGTGCTGCTGGAGCCCGGGACCGGCGGGATCTTCGAGGTCGAGGTCGGGCCCGAACTGGTCTGGGAGCGCAAGCGCGACGGCGGCTTCCCGGACGCCGCGGAGCTGAAGCGGCGGGTGCGCGACCGGATCGCGCCCGAGCGCAGGCTGGGGCATACCGACGGCAGCACGTAGGGCCGGCCGGCCGATCCCCGAGACGGTGAAGCCGCCGCGACAGCGCAGCGCGCCGCGGGCGCGCCGGCGCCGCTGACGCGACGTCGACGCGGCGCATGGGCCGGCCCGGCGCTGGCGGTGGATTCCACCGCGAAGCGCAACGGTTTCTTCAAGCAAACCGGATTTCGAGGTTCCTGCCAAGCTCTGACAGGAACGCCTCGACCGGGGATCGGTAGCCGAGGCACTTGCGCGGGGTGAGGTTGATGGTCATGGCGATCTCCTGGATGTCGGCTTCGTCGAGCGCGTCGAGGTCGGTCCCGCGCGGGAGCCATCGTCGGATACGGCCGTTGGCGTTCTCGATCCCGCCCTTCTGCCAGCTGGCGTAGGCGTCGCAGAAGTAGGTAGTGGCCGAGAGCATGCCGCGCAGCAGCGTGTGGCGCGCGAAGCAGGTGTCGTTGTCGAAGGTGGCCGAGCCGCGCATCCTCGGATCGAGCCGCCGGAAGGTGGCCATCATCGCGGCGACGGTCTCGGCGGCGGTCTTGCCGGCGAGACGCGACATCAGCGTGATCCGGGTCTTGCGCTCGTGCAGCACCAGCACCGGGCGGGAGCGCTTGCAGATCACCAGATCTGCCTCCCAATGCCCCACCGTCTCGCGGGCGTCAGCATCGCAAGATCGCTGAGAAATATGGGTTTTCTCGGCGATGATATCCTTGGAGGCCCGGCCGTGGCGTTTTCGGCGCCGGGCGCGCCCGCGGGTCAGCAGGCGCCACAGCCGTTCCGCCTTCTGGCCGGGGCGGTAGACCCAGCCGTAGATCGCCTCCGCGCAGACCGCCCGCAGGCCGGTCTCGATCCCGAGCCGCAGCCGTCCGGCGATCTGCTCGGGTGTCCAACCCTCGGACAGCCGGGCCGTGACGTAGTCCGCGAGCTCCGCATCCGTCTCGAGAACCGCCGCCCGCTGCCGGCGCAACATGTAGGCGCCGTCCGCCACGTGCGGCCGCCAGACGCCGCTGTCGAGCGCGTTGCGCCGCAGCTCGCGCGAGATGGTCGACGCCGCCCGGCCGAGCGCCCGCGCGATCCCCCGAAGCGAGGCGCCGTCGGCCTTCAGCCCGGCGATCCGATCCCTTTCATCGGCAGTCAGATGAGCATACCCTCGCATGGCATCACCGTTTTCTGTTTGGCGACAGACGGATACCTCATCCGTCAACGGTGTTGCACCTCACGCTGGAACTCACCGCGGCGTCGGCGACCTTCCTGCCGAACAGGAAGGTGATCAGCGCTTGAAGTATCCAAAGCCCTACGATCGTGACGCCGGCGATACGCACCCAAGCGGGAACACTTGCCAGCAGGTCGGGCGATGCTTTCATGAGCACAGGTTCAAACGCGGAGCCGACGAAGGCCGCGGCAAGCGTGAGGGCCAAGAGTCGCTTCCCTAGAAAGGTGGCTCCCATCATAATGAGAAACCCGCTCACCATGACCCCAAGCGTCAAAACCTCGACCATCGGCCCGCAGTCCCGACGTGTTCAGATGGTCGAAACGGAGTTCTTTTCTCCGATGACCTCGACGTACGCCTCGACGCGGGACTGATCGGGAGACAGCGCCTCCATATAGGCCTCGAGCAACTGCTGTTCCCGGCTCGCCAGATGCCCGTCGGCCATGCCGATGTCGATCAGGTTCGCCATGAGCGGATTTACATGCGATCGTTCGATGAACTTGGCCACTAGCGCAATGCATTCGTCCAAGTTATGCGCCTTCCAAGCCTTCACGGCGTTGTCCCAAGCAGGCGTCTCTCGCGGACCATCAATCCTTCGCAAGATCGCAATCTCGTCATCGTCGATGTCGCCGTCCGCCGCGATCATCGTGATGCATGCGAGCAGGATCGCCGATTTCGAGTCGAGTGTGGTTTCGCGTCCACCGGTCAGTCGATTGAACAAGCTCATCCTATCTGCTCCAATTCTTTACGAAACGCCGCCATTCGCGGGCAAGACCGCCGCCGGGATTATCGCCGCGATGATGCCATCGATTCGATCTGAGTAACGTAGAGTCGCCAAGTTGCGAGCTTTCTGGCATGGACATCGCTCTTCCTAGTGCGCGCCGCTACCGCAGTCGCGCTTCAACTTCACCCCTTGCGCCGCGCGGCCTCGACTGCTTCGGCCACGCTGGAATACGAGCCCTCGACTTTGCCGTCCTTGTAAAGGGTGATCCGGGTGCTGATTAGCCCGCTGTCCTTGACAACCTCGTACTTCGAGTACTTGCCGTAGATCGTCTCGACAACCGTCTTCGTCATATCGTTGGGTTCCTTGCATGATTGACAGATGAGGCAACGCTGCCCGGCAGGAAGCAACGAGGCGGCGCAGACCAACGACGAATCGACCCCCCTTCGCTCCCATATTTGAACCATCGCCGACTCTCCCCAACTAAATCAATCCGCCGCGAGGCGGTATCCCATTCGTCGTTCATGGTTTCAGACACGCCCTGAGCCTCAGATAGTCGCCCTTGACCGCGCGCCGGCGCGGGCAGGTCGCGGGTCATCGCGGCGGTACCGAGGTTGGCCCGCCCGATCTGGGCGAGCCGGATGACCGCAAGGCCGGCGACGCCCACCATCACCAGGTCTTGGTAGCAGTCCGAGCAGACCTGCTCCCGTGCAACAACGACGGTGTTGCACTTCGCGTTGGAACTCACCGGCGCCTGCATTAACGATTCAATCCCGCCTCTTTTTCTTGGCGTATGCGTTGTGCATACGTCGTGCATAATACCGGCGGGCTCATGAAACGACTCGCGGACCTTTTTCGACCTTTGGGGTTTTTATCGTGTGTATTCAGGTAGTTACCCTATCTATCACGCGTGTTAGCCCGTGTTGCGCCGGGTAGCTTGGTAGGCTCGTCGGTATAAGGCGTGCATCGAAGGATCCGCCGTAAACCCTTGACGCCGAAGTCTTCAGACGGAAACCGTATCAGGCCCCGCGGGTGATGGCGGCGACGCCGGTACGGGCGATGTCGACGAGGCCGAGGGGGCGCATGAGGGCGACGAAGGTGTCGACCTTGTCCGGCGCGCCGGTGATCTCGAAGACGAAGCTCTCGAGCGTGGTGTCGACGATGCGGGCGCGAAAGACCTCGGCCATGCGCATCGCCTCGACCCGCTTTTCGCCGGCGCCCGCGACCTTGATCAGCGCCAGCTCGCGCTGCACCGAGGGCCCCTCGACGGTCAGGTCGTGGACCTCGTGGACGGGGACGAGGCGGCCGAGCTGGGCCTTGATCTGCTCGATCACCGCGGGCGTGCCGGTGGTGACGATGGTGATGCGCGACCGGTGGCCCTCGTGATCGGTCTCGGCCACGGTCAGGCTCTCGATGTTGTAGCCCCGGCCGGAGAACAGGCCGATCACCCGGGCGAGCACGCCGGCCTCGTTGTCGACGAGGACCGCGAGGGTGTGGGTCTCCTGGCGGTCGCCGAGCGGATTGCGCAGGTCATAGGCGCTGTGGCGGGTGGCGCCTTTGCGCAGGTGGAGGGCGTTCATGCGACTGTTTTCTCCCGAGTAAGGTCATTCGGAAACAGGAGCGAGGCGAGTTCTGACGTCGACCCCACGTGGCGGAAATCTCCCCAGACCAGCGCGCGGAGACCGGGGCGAACCGATTTCACGCCTTGGGCGTTTCCTTTGACGTGTTTGACTACCCTATGGCCCAGGGAGGGCATCTCGGACCTGGGACAGTCCGCACCGAACCAGCGGTAGTGGTTGATCGCCAGAGTCTCCCTCTCGAAGAAGATCCAGACGACGCAGCCGCCGGTCTTCTCCTCCAACTTGCGGTTTATCTTCTGAACGCGCGTACTCGATCCGACGAAGCTGCTCTTGATCTGTACGTGGCGCTGGGTCGGGCCGGTTTCCATGACAATGTCGAATCCAGCTTGATCAGTATGTGAGCGCAGGACGTCGACAGGCTGGTCACGGCGCCAGAACTCGCGGCAGAGTTCTCCGAGAAAGGCGTACTCGATATACTCCTCTCGAAGGCTCGACCATAAGCTGTGCTTGTCCGATGCCTCGTCCGTCACACCAGCACCGCGCCGTCGGCGCCGATGGCGCCCTCAGTCGCGTCCTCGCCGAGGAGCATCTCGTTGTGCGCCTTGCCCGACGGGATCATCGGGAAGCAGTTCTCGTGCTTCTCGACCAGGCAGTCGAAGATCACCGGGCCGGGATGGTCGAGCATCTCCTGGATGGCGTCGTCGAGCTTCGCCGGGTCGGTGCAGCGGATGCCCTTGGCCCCGAAGGCCTCGGCGAGCTTGACGAAGTCCGGGAGCGCCTCGGACCACGACGAGGAATACCGCTCGCCGTGCAGGAGTTCCTGCCACTGGCGCACCATCCCGAGCCGCTCGTTGTTGAGGATGAACTGCTTGACCGGCAGGCGGAACTGCACCGCGGTTCCCATCTCCTGCATGTTCATCAGCCACGACGCCTCGCCGGCGACGTTGATGACGAGCGCATCCGGGTGGGCGATCTGCACGCCGATCGAGGAGGGGAAGCCGTAGCCCATGGTGCCGAGCCCGCCGGAGGTCATCCAGCGGTTCGGCTCGTCGAAGGTCATGTATTGCGCCGCCCACATCTGGTGCTGGCCGACCTCGGTGGTGATGTAGCGGTCACGGCCGCGGGTCAGCGCCTCGAGGCGCTGGAGCGCGTATTGCGGCTTGATGACCTTGTCGGAGTTGCGGAAGGCGAGGCAGTGCTTGCCCCGCCACAGCTCGATCTGCTTCCACCACTTGGCCACCGCCTCGGAACGGGTCTTGCCGCCGCGCTCCTTCCACAGCGCCAGCATGTCCGCCATGACCGAGCCGACGTCGCCGACGACGGACACGTCGACGTGGACGTTCTTGTTGATCGACGAGGGGTCGATGTCGGCGTGGATCTTGAAGGAATGCGGGGAAAAGGCGTCGAGCCGGCCGGTGATGCGGTCGTCGAAGCGGGCGCCGAGGCAGATCATGACGTCGCAGTCGTGCATCGCCCAGTTTGCCTCGTAGGTGCCGTGCATCCCGAGCATCCCGATCCAGGCCTTGCCCGAGCCCGGATAGGCCCCGAGGCCCATCAACGTCGACGTGACAGGGAAACCGGTCGCCTCGACCAGCGCCCTGAGCGTCGCGCTCGCCTCGGGGCCGGCGTTGATGACGCCGCCGCCGGTGTAGAGGATCGGACGCTCGGCGCGCTCCATCGCCTCGACCGCGGCGAGGATCGCCGCCGGGTCGGCCTTGGTGCGCGGCGAATAGTGCGTCCGCGCCGCCTCCGGCGCGGTGTAGGCCGCCGTTGCGAACTGGACGTCCTTGGGGATGTCGACGAGCACCGGGCCGGGACGGCCGTGGGTGGCGACGTGGAAGGCCTTGTGGATCGTCGCGGCGAGGTCGGCGGTGTCCCTGACCAGCCAGTTGTGCTTCGTGCACGGCCGGGTGATGCCGACGGTGTCGGCCTCCTGGAAGGCGTCGTTGCCGATCATGAACGTCGGAACCTGGCCCGAGAGCACGATGATCGGGATCGAATCCATCAGCGCATCGACCATGCCGGTGACGGCATTGGTCGCGCCGGGGCCGGAGGTGACGAGGACGACGCCGGGGCGGCCGGTCGAGCGTGCGTAACCCTCCGCGGCGTGCGCCGCCGCCTGCTCGTGGCGGACGAGGATGTGACGAATATCGTTCTGCTGGAAGATCTCGTCATAGATCGGCAGCACCGCCCCGCCCGGATAGCCGAAGATGGTGTCCACGCCCTGATCCTTCAGGGCCTGGATGACGATCTGGGCGCCAGTCATCGTGCGGTGCATCGGTCTCTTCTCCGGTCTTCGGTCGGTCGGGGCATCGGGCCAAGGCTGCGGGCGACAAAAAAACCCCCGGCGAGGGGG
>NZ_JAGOID010000134.1 GCF_017995835.1 Amaricoccus sp. | reverse complement strand
TGACGACCCCGTGGATCTCGGCCCGCGTCTGGTTCAGCGCCACGGCGATCATCGGGATCGCCGATTGCGGCACATGGCCGAAGTCCTCCTGCATGGCGTGAAGCATGGGCAGGAGCGGACCCTCCATGCCCCGATGCGCCTCGATGACGGCGGCGATCTCGCCCTCCGTCGGCGCCGGCGTCGCTGCCTGATGCGGTCGCACGGACGACCCTCCCGGTGGCTTTTTCTTTGTTCCTCATGTGGACCCGATCCATGTCGATCTCAATACCGATGTTTCGTGGATCGATAGCGCTTGCCTATCGCCCGAACCCGGCGGATCGGAGCCGCTTCGCGTCTACGGTCCCCACATCGCGAGAAACGCCTGGGTGACGAGGGCGTTCGCGATGTCGACGAAAAGGGCGGAGACAAGCGGCAGAACGATGAAGGCTGCGGCGCAGGCTCCGTACTTCTTCGTCACCGCCGTCATCGTCGCGATCGCCGTCGGCGTCGCGCCGACGACGAAGCTCGCATAACCCGACGCGAGCACCGCAGCCTGATAGTCGCGCCCGAGCAGGCGGAAGGCGAGAAACGCCGAGAAGGCGATGGCGAGCGCCGTCTGGACGGCGAGCACGGCAAGGAGCGTGCCGGCCATCCCGGCGAGCGCCCAGAGTTGCAGCGCCATCAGCGAGATCGCCAGGAACACGCCGAGCGCGAACTCCGACAGGAGCGAGAGCGCCGGCGTGTCGACCACTGGCGGCAGGCGGGGGGCGAGGCCGAGCGCGTTGCCCACGGCCATGCCGGCGAGGAGGCAGGGCACGAACATCGGCACCATGACGCCCATCGCCAGCACCGCGCGGTGCAGGAAGAAACCCATGACAATGCAGAGCATGACGACGAGGAGCGCGCGCATCAGCTCGCTCTTCGACACCAGAAGCGCGCCGGGCGTGGCGTCCGGCAGACCGACCGGGTTGATCTCGCCCGGCTCGTCCGGGCGCAGGCCGCGCGGCTCGATCAGCGCCTTGGCGAGCGGGCCGCCGATCACGGCGCCGGCGACGAGGCCGAGGGTGGCCATGGCGATCCCTGCCTCCGGCGCGCCGGCGAGCCCCATCGCCTCGAGCTCGCCCGACCAGGCGATCATGGTCCCGTGCCCGCCGAGCAGCGAGGTCGAGCCGAGCGCGACGCCGAAGCCGGCCGGCAGCCCGGAGAGCAGCGCGGCAAGGCCGCCTACGAGGTTCTGCAGGATCAGGAGGACCGAGGTGAGCCCGATCAGGATCAGGAGCGGCCGCCCGCCCCGGCGCAGGTCGGCAAGGCTCGCGTTGAGGCCGATCGTGGTGAAGAAGATCAGCAGGAGCACGTCGCGCGCGGCGGTGTCGAAGCGGACCTCCGCGATCCCCGCCTTCTGGAGCGCGAAGAAGGCCAGCGCGAGCAGAAGGCCGCCCGTCACCGGATCTGGAATGTTGAACCGGCGCAGGAACCCGACGCGGGAGTTGATCGACTCTCCGAGCAGGAAGGCGATCAGGCCGAAGATGATGGACATGAAGTCGGGGAACTGGATCTGCGTCATGTTCGGGTCGGGCTCGCTGTGGGCGGCGCGCAGCCTCGGAGAGGTGCTCCGGCCGGGGACCCGTTCGGATAGTCCGACCCGGGAAGTCCGGTCAACCTGCGTCAGAACGGCGTTGGCGCGGCGAAGGCGATCCATGCGCCGCCCTCGGGGTGGCGCAGGCGCAGCGAGGCGGCGTGAAGCTGGAGGCGCGCGGCCGAGGCCGGGTCGCCATAGAGCGGGTCGCCGAGGATCGGAAAGCCGAGCGCGAGGAGATGGACGCGGAGCTGGTGGCTGCGGCCGGTCAGCGGGCGCAGTTCGAGGCGGGTGGCCCCGGGCTCGCGCGCAAGCACGCGCCAGTCGGTCACCGACGGCTTGCCGCGATCGTGGCAGACCATCTGGCGCGGGCGGTTGGGCCAGTCGGCGATCAGCGGCAGGTCGATGCGGCCGACCTCTCCCGGCACCTCGCCGGCCACGCGCGCGACATAGGTCTTCTCGAGCTGGCGGCGCTCGAACTGCCATCCGAGATGGCGCTGCGCCAGCGCCGTGCGCGCCATGACCACGATCCCGGAGGTGTCGCGGTCGAGGCGGTGAACGAGCCGCGCGCCGGGGAAGGCCGCCCGCGCCCGCGCCTCGAGGCAGTCCTGCGTCCCGGGCGGCTTGGCCGGAACGGTGTGCAGGCCCGAGGGCTTGTCGAAGACGAGAAGCGCGTCGTCGGCATGAAGGACGACGAGGCCCATCCGCTCACCGCCTCGGTCCGGTTCGCGCCAGCGCGGCAAGGACCGCGTCGCGTCGCACGGCCCAGAGGCCGCGATCGATGGCCGCGATCGTTCTGGCCGCATCCGCCGCCGAACGGCGCATGAGATCGTGGCGGGTCAGGTCGGGGCGGTCGAGCGCCCGCATTTCGAGCGTGTGAACCCCCTGGAAGTGGGTGGCGAGCATCGACTCGAAGTTGCGGAAGGAGAGATCGCGGTCGAAGATCGTGTCGACGTCGTTGGCGATGAAGTCGATGTAGTCCGAGACCGGCCCGATGTCGCGGTCCGTCAGCGCGAAGTGATGCCGGGGCATGAAGTTCGTCAGGTAGTCGAGATCGGCGAGCACGAGGTCGTAGTTGCGGCGATACTCGTCGAGGTCCGCCGTGATCACCTGCCCCGTGGGCTTGCCCGCGAGCTTCTCCATGTCTGCGGCGAAGCAGGTCATTCCGGTATCGAGCCGGCGGTCGACCTCGCGCAGGCGGCGGGCGACGTAGCCGCGGTACTCGCCCCACCTGCGCAGGAAGGCCCGGTCGAGCGCATGAGCGACCGCCCGGCCGCCGAGCCAGGACACGAAGACGAGCGTGACGACGATGCCGAAAACCTCGGAGACGAGGTTCTGGACCATGCCCTTGTCGAAGAAGTCGACCCAGGCCTCGAGCATCTCGGGCGTGCCGCTCAGCGCCGCAATTCCGTGATCGCCGCCAGCAGCCCGGCGGTGGAGCCGTCCTTGGCCTCGAAACCCATGCCCGACTGCACGAGCGGCAGGAGCGCCGTCGCCAGCTCCTTGCCGAGCTCGACGCCCCACTGGTCGAAGGAGTTGATCCCCCAGATCGCGCCCTCGACGAAGACGCGGTGCTCGTAAAGCGCGATGATCCGGCCCAGCGTCGCCGGGTCGAGCCGCGGGTAGACCAGCGTCGTCGACGGGCGATCACCCTTGAACACCTTGTGTGGCGCGAGCGCGGGATCCTTCACCGTGCGCTCCGCCGCGGCGAGGTCGCGGCCGAGCATCAGCGCCTCGGACTGGGCGAGACAGTTGGCGAGCAAGAGCTCGTGGTGGTGGCGCAGCTCCGGCTCGTGGCCGTTGGCGGCGACGAGGAACTCGCAGGGGACGACGTCGGTCCCCTGGTGGATCAGCTGGTAGAAGGCGTGCTGGCCGTTGGTGCCGGGCTCGCCCCAGACCACCGGCCCGGAGGCGCGGGCGACCGGCGATCCGTCGAGCGTCACGCCCTTGCCGTTCGATTCCATGTCGAGCTGCTGGAGGTAGGCCGGCAGCCGGCCGAGGCGCTGGTCATAGGGCAGGATGGCGCGCGAGGGATAGCCCATGAGGTTGCGGTGCCAGACGCCGACGAGCCCGAGAAGGACCGGCATGTTCTCCGCCAGCGGCGCGGTCGCGAAGTGGCGGTCCATCACGTGGGCGCCGCCGAGAAACTGGCTGAAGCGCTCGGGCCCGATGGCGAGCATCAGCGGCAGGCCGACGGCGGACCAGACCGAATATCGTCCGCCGACCCAGTCCCAGAAGCCGAAGACCCGCTCGGGGTCGACGCCGAAGGCGGCGGTCCTGTCGAGCGCGGTCGAGACGGCGGCGAAATGCGCGTCCGCCCCCTGCCCCAGCGCGCCGCGCAGCCAGGCTTGCGCGGTGCGGGCGTTGGTCATGGTCTCGATGGTGGTGAAGGTCTTGGAGGCGACGACGACGAGCGTCGTCCGCGGATCGAGCCGCGCCAGCGTGTCGTGGACATGCGCGCCGTCGACGTTGGAGACGTAGTGCAGCCGCGGCCCGTCGGCGTACGGCGCGAGCGCCTGGGTGGCCATGGCCGGGCCGAGGTCCGAGCCGCCGATGCCGATGTTGACGACATCGGTGAAGGGCCCGCCCGCCCCGGCGATCGAGCCGTCGCGGACGCCGCGCGCGAAGGCCTCCATCCGGGCGAGGACGGCGTTCACCTCCGGCATCACGTCGACGCCGCCGACGAGGACCGGCGTGTTCGCCCGGTTGCGCAGCGCGGTGTGCAGGACGGCGCGGCCTTCGGTGGCGTTGATCGCCGCGCCGGCGAGCATGGCGTCGCGCTTGGCAGCAACGCCGGTCGCCTCGGCGAGACGCAGCAAGAGCGCCAGCGCCTCGGCGTCGATCGACGTCTTGGAGAAGTCAAGGAGCATGCCCGTGGCGCGGAGCGAGAAGCCGGCGAACCGGTCCGGGTCGGCCTCGAAGAGCGAGACGATGCGGCGGCCCCGCGCCGCCACGCCGGCCCCGGCCAGCGCAGTCCAGATCGCGTCGGCTTCCATCACTTCCCTCGCTTCAGCTGGCTCGCCTCGCGTGCGAGGCTCTCGATCTCGTCCCAGCGTCCCTCGCGCATCATCGCCGGGCTCGCCACCCAGGAGCCGCCGACGCAGAGCACGTTGGGGAGCTTGAGATAATCCGGCGCGTTCTGCGGCGTGACGCCGCCGGTCGGACAAAAGGCGACCTGCGGCAGCGGGCCGGCGAAGGACTTCAGCGCCGCAGCGCCGCCGTTGGCCTCGGCAGGGAAGAACTTCGCGACGTCGTAGCCGCGCGCGAGCATCCGCATCGCCTCGCCCACCGTGGCGACGCCGCCGAGGAGCGGCAGCTCCTCGGCCTCGCAGGCGTCGAGAAGCTCGTCCGTCACGCCCGGCGAGACGCCGAAGAGCGCGCCGGCCTCCTTGGCGGCGCGGACGTCCTCGGGCCTGAGCAGCGTCCCCGCCCCGACCACCCCGCCCGGCACGCCGGCCATGGCGCGAATGGAGTCGAGCGCCGCCGGGGTGCGCAGGGTCACCTCAAGCACGGGCAGGCCGCCGGCGACGAGCGCCTCGGCGAGCGGGCGGGCATGGGCGACGTCCTCGACGACGATCACCGGGATGACCGGGGCGAGGCCGCAGATCTCGCGGCCGTTGGCGGAGGCGTCGCGCGGGGTGATGGACATGGCGATGTGCCTTTCTGGCTGCGAAGCGAGCGGGATCATTGACCCGCAATGAACGGCGTCTTCAGACCAGCGCGCTCGCGCCCGCCTCGGCGGCGCCGACGGCGCGGCGGAAGTTGGCGAAGATCTCGCGCCCCGTCCCGAACTCGTTGCCGGAAAGGTCGGGCGCGGCGAGCGGCCGGTCGAGGGCCCCTGGGGTCAGCACGTCGAGCGTGCCGGCCACCGCGTCGACGCGGACGAGATCGCCGTCGGCGATGCGCGCGAGCGGGCCCCCGTCGAGCGCCTCGGGAGAGACGTGGATCGCCGAGGGAACCTTGCCGGAGGCCCCGGACATGCGGCCGTCGGTGACGAGCGCGACCTTCAGCCCCTTGTCCTGGAGGACAGCGAGGATCGGGGTCAGCGAGTGCAACTCCGGCATCCCGTTGGCCTTGGGGCCCTGGAAGCGGACGACGACGACCGTGTCGGCGGTCAGCTCGCCGGCGCGAAAGGCGCGCTTGACCTCCTCCTGGTCGTGAAAGACGCGGGCGGGCGCCTCGATGACCTGGCGCTCGGGGGCGACGGCAGAGACCTTCATCACCCCGGCGCCGAGGTTGCCCTTGAGCCGCCTGACCCCGCCGGTGGGCTGGAACGGGTCGCCGGCGGGGCGCAGGATCTTGTCGTTGAGGCTGTCGGCCGCGCCGTCCTGCCAGACGAGCGCGCCGTCGATCAGCTTCGGCTCCTGCACATAGCGTCCAAGCCCGTCGCCGGCCACCGTGCGGGTGTCGTCGTGGAGAAGGCCGGCGCCGAGCAGCTCGCCGATCATGAACTGGAGCCCGCCCGCGGCGTGGAAGTGGTTCACGTCCGCGAGCCCGTTCGGGTAGACGCGGGCCATCAGCGGCGTGGCGTCGGAGAGCTCGGCGAAGTCCTCCCAGTCGATCAGCACGCCGGCGGCGCGGGCCATCGCGATAAGGTGGATGAGCAGGTTGGTCGAGCCGCCGGTGGCGTTGAGCCCGACGATGCCGTTGACGAAGGCGCGCTCGTCGAGGATGTCGCAGACGGGCGTATACTGGTTGCCGAGCGCGGAGATGGCGAGCGCGCGCTTCGCGCCCTCGATGGTAAGAGCGTCGCGCAAGGGCGTGTTCGGGTTGACGAAAGACGAACCCGGAAGGTGCAGCCCCATGAACTCCATCAGCATCTGGTTGGTGTTCGCGGTGCCGTAGAAG
>NZ_JAGOID010000133.1 GCF_017995835.1 Amaricoccus sp. | reverse complement strand
TGCGGTCCGGTCTGCCCGCCGGACGGGCTGACGCTGATGGCTGTCGGATATCCCGAGGATCCTTTTGCCGAGGCCGGCGTCGGGCCGTCGGCTCCGGTGTCCTGAAACGGCGCAGAGCCGCGCGGACCGGAGGATTCCCCCGGTCCGTCATTGCTCCGGGGGCATGGCCGCCCGGAAAAATGGCGGATTTTCGGACAGAGACCGGCGGCGCGGCGCTTGTCCGCCGCCGCGCGCTGGCATCCGGCGGCGTCCTCGTCTAGAATGGCACAGTGTGGGTGCGCGGGGGCGCGCCTTGTGGGGTGGTGCCCGGCGTCTTCGTGGCGATCGGGGGTTATGGTGGGAGCGCGCATGTCACGGCAGGGCCAATCGGCA
This sequence comes from Amaricoccus sp., assembly GCF_017995835.1. Classification (GTDB taxonomy): domain Bacteria; phylum Pseudomonadota; class Alphaproteobacteria; order Rhodobacterales; family Rhodobacteraceae; genus Amaricoccus. The sequence continues at coordinate 6,101 of NZ_JAGOID010000133.1, read as the reverse complement.
TGGCTGAGAAAGCGCGCGGTCGGCGTCGAGGACGCCGGCTTCGACATGTCCACCTGGGCCGATGCCGGGGATGAACCGGAGACCGGCGTCGACATCGTGCCGGCCCGGCCGCGTGGTGTCAGTCGCGTCGCGTCGCCCGGACCGGCGCCCAGACCAGCGGCAGAGATGCCCGAACCGACCTCCGGACAAGGTGAGCCGAGCTGGACCGACATGCTCGATCCGGCGGCGCTGGAGGCGCGGCTGCTGGAGGCGCGCGCCCGCCGCGCCGAGGCGCTCGCCCGGCGCGCCGAGAACACCCCGTTGTCCGAGGGTGCCATGCGCGAGCGCGCCACGACCGAGCTTGCCACGACGGCGCGTGCGACGCCCGCCCGGCCGCGCGGTCCGGGGGCGACCATCGTCCGGCCGGCCCACGCGACCTCGCGCCCGATCCTGGCGCCGGCCCGCGCGTCCGAGCCGGTGCCGCCGCCGCTGGTCGCCGATGCGCGCCCGGTTCCGACGCCGAAGCCGCGTCCGTTCTGGGGCGACCGGCGCGCCTCGCTGGGTGTGATCTTCCTCGTAGGGATGCTTGGCGGCGGAATCGCCGTATGGCTGTTGCCCGCCAACCTCGGCCGGGAAAGCGCCGAGGCGCCGCGCGCGGCGGACGCGGTGGCACCGACCCCGCTGGCGGTTTCGCTCGCCGCGCCGACCACGATGGATGAAGGTCCGGCCGCGCTGGCACCCGAAGCGGTCGCGGCCCTGAGCGGCCCCGGCGACTCGGCCGGCGCCTTCGAGCCCCGCGCCGGCGAGCCGGACGCCCTTCCGCCGCCGCTGATCGAGGCGGCGCCGTCGCGGCCCGTCGCGCCCGCCGTCGCGCCGGAATTCGGTGGCGCGGCGCCCGTGGAACTCGCCGGCCCGGCGTTGGAGGATCGCGAGGCGCTGCCGAACTTCCCGCGCTTCGCCGCGCTCGCCGGGCAGGCTCCGGCCGTGCTCGGCGTTCCGGACATCGAGACCGGTCTGCCGGACGTCGCGACGCGCCTCGCGGCGATGCCGGTTCCGGTCGCTCCGGCGCGGGCTTCCGCGGTGGAGACGGCGCGCGTATTCCTGCATTTTCCGCCCGCCGCCGACGACGCGGCCGAGGCGGCGGTCGCCGCGCTGCGCGCCGCGGGCGTCTCCGAGGCGACGCTGGTGCCGGGCCGCGTCGCGGTCGGGTCCAGCAACGTGCGCTATTTCCATGAGGCCGACCGCGAGGCGGCGGTCGCCGTGGCAAAGCTGGTCGCGCCAAGCGGCGGCGCGGCGCCGGAAACGCGCGACTTCACGAGCTTTCGCCCCCAGCCCGACGCCGGTCTGCTCGAGGTCTGGTTCGCGGGCGCGCCGCCGACCGGGCCGAGCGTCGCCGCCGCCCGCGTCGCCACCGGCGAAGCCCGCGGCAAGTCCGCCCCGGCCGCGGTCGCGACCCGCGCGCAGCCGACGGCGACGTCGCGCACCACCCGCCAGCGGGAGGCGGAAGCGCAAGCCGTGCAGCGCATCCTGCTCGAACGCGCCGTCGAGCGGATGCTGAAGGATCGTCTGCCGCGCGGCTGAAGCGCCGCGAGTTCTACTCGCAAAGTCAGCAGTCTGTCGGATTTCGCTCGGCCGCCGAGCAAAGCTTGGCGCTTCCCCGCCTACGACGCCGCGAGGACCTCTCCGAGCCTTTTCTCCAACCCCGTACTGGACTATGCCTGCCTTGGTGAGTGGGTAGGAGGGATCGGCGCGCCGCGCCGGTCCGTTGTGGGGTTTGAATGAGACGGAAAGTCGCCGTCATGGTGTCCGCGATGATTCTGGCAGCGCAGCTCGGCAGTCCGCTGGCCGCCGCCGTGCCGAACACGGACGAACTCGCCGAGATCGCGGGCTATCTGGAAAGTAACGACGTCGAGGCGCTCCGCGCGTTTCTGTTGCTGCACCCCGAGCTTCTGGAGGGGGATACGCAGCTGTCAAGGCTGCTCGCGGAGTTCATGAGCGAATCCGAGGACATGACCGGCTTTCTCGGGTTGGAGCCCGACCTGCGCGACGCGCTGCGCGCGCCGAGCGCCGAGGTCGCCCCGCCGGACACGCCCGACATGATCTATTGATGAGGCGCCGATGAACGCCCCGACGTCCGCTGGCGATCCCGCGGCGTCCGCGCCGCGACTCGCATGGGCGGCGCCGCGGGTGGCGAGGCGGATGACGCTGGTGCTCGACCCGCGCTTTCCGGGCGGCACGGCGGCGGCGGTCGCGGCCGAGATCCGTGCTCTGTCCGGCGCCTTCGATCTCGCGGTTGTTGCCCTCGAGACGGCGATGTTCAAGGGACGCGAGGTCAATCCCCATCTCGCCGAGGCGCTGGCCGCGACCGGCGTCGACATGGCCTGGCAGCCCGCCGTGATTCACGCCGACACGGTCGTCCTGCACAATCCCGCCTGCCTGAAGTTCGAGCGCGCGCCGCTGCCCCGGATCAGCTGCCAGCGCGCCTTCGTGGTGACGCACGAGAATTTCCTGCGCCCGAACGGCGCCGAGGGGTTCGACGTCGCGGGATGTCTCGCCCGGATCGAGACGAGTCTCGTCGCGGGCCGGCGCTGGCTCGCGCCCGTCTCGGACTGGAACCGCTCCGGGGTCGCGTCCTGGTTGTCCGCCGGGATCGATTCCGGCTGGAGGCTCGCCGATTTCGACTGGGCGAACATCTGCGACTTCGACCTCGCGCCGCCGACCGCGACGCCGCGCGACCGCCGGGGCCGCCATTCGCGCCCCGGCTTCGAGAAATTTCCTTCGCGCGAAACGATGCTTCGGCATTTTCCCGCTCGGGCCGAGCGCTGCGTCCTGCTCGGCGCCGATGGCTTTCTCGACGATCCCGAATGGGTCCCGCGCCACTGGACGGCGCTGCGTTTCGGCGAGATGGACGTGGCGAGCTTTCTTGGCGAGATCGATTTCTTCGTCTATTTCACCAATCCGATGTGGCGCGAGAGCTTCGGCCGGGTCATCGTCGAGGCGATCGCCGCCGGCAAGCTGGTGATCACCGATCCCGGCACGGCGGCGACCTTCGGCGAGGCGGTGGTGGCGTCGGACGGCGGCGACGTGGATGCGATCATCGCACGCTTCCTCGCCGAGCCGGAACGCTACCAGGCCTTCGTCCGGTCGGCGCAAGCGTCGCTGGCGCGGTTCGGCCCGGAGAGCTTCGTCCGGACGATCCGGGCCGGCATCGAGCGGAGCGGAGTGGAGGCCGATGTTCTGGTGTGAGACCGGGGGAGAGACGCCGAGGGACTATGACGCCCTCGCGCTCTTCGTCGCCCAGCTCGCGGCGGCCGGCGCGCCAGCCGTCGTCGATTCGCGCGGGGTGCCGGACGGGCTGTCGCGCTACGTCCAGTTCGAGCTTGCGCCCTATCTGCGCGAGGGGCCGCCGGAGGGGCGCGACACGGTGGTCGTGGTTGGCGCGCATCGGCTGACCGACGGGCGACTCGCCCGGCTGCGGCGATTGGCCGGGCCGTCCGGCCGGCGGGTCGTGGCGCTCGGCGCCTTCGAGACGCGCCAGGCGGTGACGGGGGTCAAGGCGCGGCTGTCCTATGTCTTCGGCCAGGATCCCGTCACGCGGGAATCAGGCGAGGAGGGGGGAGACTGGCCGGATTTCGGCGTTGCGCCTCGCGTCGATACGGCGGCGCGGCCGCGTCTGCTGCTGCTCGCGCCGGATCTGGGTGAGCGCGCCCAGGCCTCGGCCCTGATGGCGCTGGCGCTGTCCCCGCGGCTCGATGTCGCCGTGCTCACCGATGGCAAGTCCAAACAGGAATGGCAGGCCGCGCATGGCGCCGAGATCCCCTTCTATCAGTTCGCCGAGGCGACGCCGGCCAGCCTCGCGGCGCGGATCGACATCTGCGTTGCCTTCGGCTCCTTCGCGCAGAATCCGCGGGCGCGCGCGCTGATCGCCAATCTCGCCCTCGGCGGGGCGACGCTGATCGACGCGACGCCCGGTCATGCCGGGGCGCGGGCCAGCGATGCCTTCGTGCGTGGGCCGCTCGATCTCCTGGCGCTCGGCCCCTTCATCTCGGCCGAGATCCTGCCCAATCTCAGGCGCATTGCCGAGCGTGTGCGCGGATCGCGTTTTGCCGCGGCGCGGGACGCCGGTTCGCTCCTGCGCCTTCTCGAGGCCCCGGCGCGGCCGTCTCGCCGACGCTCCGAGCCGGTGGGAGGGCGCATCCTCTTCAATCCGACGAACGGCGTTGGACTGGGTCATGCGCAGCGCTGCGTCCTTGTTGCCGGCGCGCTCGCCAGTGCCCCCGAGCCGCCGGTCTTCGCCGCCTTCCCGAGCTGCTCCCGGCTCATCAAGGCGCATGGCTTCGACGTCATGCCGCTGATCGGGCGCAGCGGCCAGCACACGCAGAGCCACGAGAACGACCTCGCCAACTATGTCCGGTTGCGGGCGCTGGCGCGGGACGCGCGCACACTCGTCTTCGACGGCGGCTATGTGTTCGATTCCGTCTACCGAGTGATCCTCGAGCGCCGCCTGCGCGGCGTCTGGATCCGCCGCGGCCTCTGGCAGGCGAGCCAGGACAATTCCGTGGCGCTCGACCGCGAGAAGGTGTTCGACCGGGTGATCGTGCCAGGCGAGGCTTTCGAGGAGCTGAACGAGACCTACTCGCGCGGCGACCATGTGCGGCTGGTCGGTCCGATCGTCCAGCGGCTGACGCTCGATCCCGCGCGCCGCGCCGACCTGCGCGCCAGGCTCGCCGAACGCTTCGGCCTGCCGTTCGAGCGGCTGGTGGTGACGCTGCTCGGGGCCGGCGTCGCCGCCGACCGGGGCGCGCAGTTGCAGGCGCTCTGCGGCATGATGGAGCGGCGGACGGACGTCCTGCACCTCATCCTGGTCTGGCCGACCGCCGTTCTGCAGCCGGTCTGGCTCGGCTGGAGCCGGAGCCGGGTGGTCAAGACCCATTCCGCCGGGGTGTTGGCGGCGGCGGCGGATTTCTGCGTCGGCGCGGCCGGCTACAACTTCTTCCACGAAACGCTCTACAACCGGGTGCCGGCGGTCTTCGTGCCGCAGACCGGCTCCTACATGGACGACCAGCGCGCCCGTGCCCGCGCCGCGCACGACCGCGGCCTTGCCGGGCTGGCCGAGCCGAGCGCGTTGATGGTGCTCGAGCGCGAGGTTGGCCGCTTTCTCGATGGCGGTGCCGCCGAGCAAGCACGGACGCGGCTGGCGGCGCTCGAACTGCCGGCGCCGGGAGTGGAGCGCGCCGCGCGGCTGATAGAGGAGGTGAGCAATGGACCCGCAGCGCTGGAACGCGATCCTGTCGCGGATTACCCCGCTTGACGCCGAGGATATCGACGATCTGACCGGCGCCTTCGACCCGCGGCGGGCGCCGCCGCCGGGGCGCGACCTTTTCCCCGAATTCGCGGCCGCGCCGATGCCGCGTGTCGCCCTCCGGCGGGCGGACGCGGTCGCGGTCGGCCTGCGCGTACCGGCGCCGCCCCTCGACGCGGCCGACCGCGCGCTGCGGCTCGCGGCCTTCGCGCTCGAACGCGATGTCGAGGTGGTGATCCTCGCCGCCTCTGACCTGAGCGGCTTCGAGCGCTTCGGCTTTCGCTCCGAACGCCTGCCCCCCGCCACCGCGCCCGGCACCGCCGCCTGGGAGGATCAGGTCCGCCGCTTCTGGAACATCGACCTCGTTCTCTGACGGTTGCACGCCCCGTCGCGGACCCGACCGATCACTGCGCCGCGGGGTTGACGCAGGGCGTAACCGCATCCCGCGGGATGCGCAGGTGGCCGAGGACCGGCATGGAGGCGCGCCGGGTCGGCGGGCTTCGGAAACCGGCCGGCGTTCCGGTCGAGCGGGGGCTCCTCTCGGTTGCAGGCGCGGGTGGCCCGGCGGGGTCGGTCACCCGCCAGCGCCTTTGCTCCTCGTGTCGCGCCAGTCGTAGAAATAGCCCTGCACGGTCGAGAGCGGCGGGAAGTCCTTGGGCGGCATGCGCCATTGGCAGCCGCCGCTGGCCATGTACAGAATGGCGTTGACGAATTCGCGCAGACCGGTGGTCCGCGGCCAGCCTCCCGGCCGCGCTGGAGGGAACAGCGGCGCGATCAACCCCCACTCCGCGTGGGTCAAATCGCTTGGATAGCGCAGCCC
>NZ_JAGOID010000132.1 GCF_017995835.1 Amaricoccus sp. | reverse complement strand
CATCGAGGGTGAGGGCGAGATCACCATCCGCCACCTGCTCAAGAACGCGCTCCGCATGCGGCCCGACCGCATCATCGTCGGCGAAATCCGCGGCGAGGAGGCGATCGACATGCTCCAGGCGATGAACACCGGCCACGACGGCTCGATGGGCACGATCCACGCCAACACCCCGCGCGACGCGCTGACCCGGCTCGAGAACATGGTCGCCATGTCGGGCTTCAAGCTGCCGGCCGAGGCGGTGCGCGAGCAGATCCAGTCCGCCGTCCACATGATCGTGCAGGTGAGCCGGATGCGCGACGGCAAGCGCCGCATCACCCGCGTGACCGAGATCACCGGCATGGAGGGCGACGTCGTCACCACGCAGGAGCTGTTCCGCTACGTCTACGACGGCGAGAACGCCGACGGCACGCTGGCCGGCCGCTTCGAGTGCTCGAACCTGCGCCCCAACTTCATGCCGCGGGCGGAATATTTCGGGCTCGGCAACCGGCTGCTGGAGGCGATGGGATGCCGGGGGTGAGCCTCGCCGCCGTCGCGGCGCTCGCGGGCGGCCTCCTCGTCTTCGTCATCGCCGGCCTCGCCGCGCTGTCGCTGGCGCTGCGCGCCCAGCGGCGGCACCGCAACCGGCTCGCCCGGGTCGGCCGGCGGCGCATGTCGGGCCGCCTCGACCTCGACGACGTGCGGCTGAGCCTCGCCCGCGCCGGGGACGAGGCGTCGCTCCTGACCCGCCTCGGCGAGGCGCTCGGGCGGATCGTGCCGGTACTCGACGCCACGCGCCTGCGCGCCAGCATCAGCCGCGCCGGCATGTCGATGACGCTGGGCGGGTTCATCATCGCCTCGCTCGTCGTCGGCGCCGGCGCGGCGGGAGTCGCGCGGCTCGTGACCGGGGCGCCGCTGCCGCTCCTCGCCCCCGCCGGCGTCGTCTTCGGCATGATGGCGGTGAACGCCTTCGTGAACTTCCGCGGCGAGGCGCTGGCCGACCGCTTCATGCGCCAGCTCCCCGAGGCGCTCGACACCATCATCCGCGGCGTCCGCTCCGGCCTGCCGGTGATCGAGTGCATCGGCGTCGCCGGCCAGGAATGCCCCGCGCCCGTGGGGCCGCATTTCCGCTCGATCTCCGAGCGCGTGCAGCTCGGCGAGCCGCTCGAGGCCGCGCTCTGGCGGGTGGCGCGCGTCATCAACAAGCCCGAGATGGACTTCCTCGCCGTCTCCATCTCGATCCAGATCGAGACCGGCGGCAGTCTCGCCGAGGCGCTCGGCAACCTCTCCGACCTGCTGCGCAAGCGCGAGCACATGAAGATGAAGATCAAGGCCGTGTCGTCGGAGGCCAAGGCGAGCGCGATGATCATCGGCGCGCTGCCCTTCGTGATGCTCGGGCTCCTCTCGGTGATGAGCCCCGAATACGTGCTGCCGCTCTTCGTCGATGCGCGTGGGCAGGTGATGCTGGCGGCGGCGATGGCCTCGATCTGCACCGGCGCCTTCGTGATGTGGCGCATGACCAAGTTCGAGATCTGAGCCATGGCGGCGGACGTCCTCGCCAGCCCCGTCGTCGTCCTGCTGCTCGCCGGCGCGCTCGGCGGCCTCGCCACCCTCGCCGCGCTGGCGGACTGGCTGATCGAGCGGCGGATGCGCCTGCGCCGCGTGCGCGCCGCCGCCGGGGGCCGCTCCACCCGCGGCGCCGGCGCGCGGCAGCGCTCGACCGAACCGGAGGCCTGGCGCGTGGCGGCGCTCCAGGTCATGCGCCGCTCGACGCAGCGGGTCTCGATCATGAAGGACCGGCAGGTCCAGGACACCCGCCGGCTCCTCGTCAGCGCCGGCTACCGCGGCCGCGACGCGATCGTCGTCTACACCTTCTTCAAGCTGATCTCGCCCTTCGTCTTCATGGTCGCGACCGCCGCCTACGTCTACGGGCTCGACCCGTTCGGCAAGGGCGCGGGCGTGGACCTCGCCGCGGTGATGGCGGGCGCGCTCCTCGGCTCGAAGCTGCCCGACCTCTTGCTGAAGAACGCCCGCAACAAGCGGCTGGAGAGCGTGCGCAAGGCGCTGCCCGACGCGCTCGACATGCTGGTGATCTGCGCCGAGGCCGGGCTCGGGACCGACGCGGCGCTGAAGCGGGTGGTCGCCGAGACCGGACGCCGCGCCTCGGTCCTCGGCGAGGAACTGAGCCAGACCGCGCTCGAGCTCTCCTTCATGCCCGAGCGCCGGCAGGCGCTCGAGAACTTCGCCGAGCGCGCGCCGCTCCCCTCGGTCTCCGCCTTCGTCAACACGCTGATCCAGGCCGAGAAATACGGCACGCCGCTGGCGCGCGCCTTCAAGATTCTGAGCCAGGAGCAGCGCGCCGAGCGGATGATGCGCGCCGAGGAAAAGGCCGGCCGCCTGCCCGCGACGATGACGGTGCCGATGATGCTGTTCATCCTGCCCGCGCTCTTCGTCGTCCTGATCGGCCCGGCGATCCTCGACATCATGGACAACTACATCGGCATGTAGCCGCGCCGGGCGGCGGGGCCGCCCGGCCGTTCCGCTGCTCAGGGCGTCACGATGTTGAACCAGAACGGGAAGGTGTCGAGGTAGGACACCACCTCGGTCAGCTTCGCCTGATCGCCGGTCAGCGTCACGTCGCCGCCGCCGACGGCGTCGTCGAGCGTCGTCTCGCCGAGGATGATGCCGTTCAGCGTGTCGCGGCTCAGCGTCAGCGTCACGTCCGCATCGTCGGCCTGCATGCCGGCGGTGTGGTTCAATACCCCGTTCTCCAGCTGCACGAACACCTTCTCCCCGGTGTCGGAGAAGTCGAAGTTGAGCCGCGCCGTCGCCTCCCCGGCCTTCTCCGCGTTCAGCCGCACCCCGAGATAGTCGAAGAACAGGTCGAGGCTCATCGCCCGGATGGTGTCGGGGCTCGCCGCGTTCGGCGTCGGGAGTTCGGCGACACCATTCCGCAGCTCCTGCGCCCCGCTCAGGTAGAAGTTCCGCCACGGCCCGCTCTCGGCCTGGTAGCCGAGCTGCTCCAGCGCATCCGCCTCGAGGTCCTTCGCCGCCTGGTTGTCGGGATCGGCGAAGACGACGTGGTGGACGACCTGCGCCACCCAGCGGAAGTCGCCGGCGTCGTAGGAGGCTCGCGCCTGCTCCAGCACCTTGTCGGCGCCGCCCATGAACTCGACGTACTTCACGCTGGCCTCCACCGGCGGCAGCTCGTGCAGCGTCGCCGGGTTGCCGTCGAACCAGCCGAGATAGAGCACGTAGGTCGCCGCCACGTCGTGGTAGATCGACCCGTAGTAGCCGCGATTGGCCCAGAAATGCCCGAGGCTGTCCGGCAGGGTGAAATCCTCGGCGATCTCCCGCATCGTCTCGCCCTGGTTGAGCTTGCGCAGGGTCTCGTCGTTGATGAAGCGATAGAGGTCGCGCTGCTTCTCCAAGAGCTCGCGCACGTTGTCGTTGCCCCAGGTCGGCCAGTGGTGCTGGGCGAAGACCACCTCGGCCTTGTCGCCCCACATGGTCAGCGCCTCGTTCAGGTACTTCGACCACGGCAGCGGCTCGCGGATCTTGGCGCCGCGCAGCGAATAGGTGTTGTGCAGCGTGTGGGTGGCGTCCTCCGCCGCCTCCATCGCCTTCTTCTCCTCGATGAACCACAGCATCTCGGAGGGCGCCTCGGAGCCCGGCGCCATCAGGAACTCGTAGGTCAGCCCGTCGATCACCTCCTTCTGCCCGGTCTCGGTGATGATGTCGGTCGGCGGGATCAGCGTCACCGTCCCGGCCGAGGTCGTGGTGCCGAGCCCGGCGCCGATCTGGCCCTTCGGGTCCGGCGGCAGCAGGTTGCCGTACATGTAGCTCGCCCGCCGGCTCATGGCGTTGCCGGCCATGACGTTCTCGGCCACCGCCGCCTCGAGGAACCCGTCGGGCGCATAGATCTTCACGGCGCCCGAGGCGACGTCCTCCTCGCTGACCACGCCGCGCACGCCGCCGTAGTGGTCGACGTGGCTGTGGGTGTAGATCACCGCCTTCACCGGCTTCTCGCCGCGGTTGGCGAAATAGAGGTCCATCCCCGCCTTCGCCGTCTCCGCCGAGATCAGCGGATCGACGACGGTGACGCCCTCGGTCCCCTCGATGATCGTCATGTTCGACAGGTCGAGGTTGCGCACCTGATAGATGCCGTCCGTCACCTCGAAGAGGCCCGAGACGTTGATGAGCTGCGAGTTCCGCCAGAGGCTCGGGTTCACCGTGTCGGGGGCGGGGTCGCCCTCCTTGATGAACCCGTACTTGCCCGGATCCCAGATCACGTTGCCGGCGTCGCCCTGGATGACCTCGGCGGGCAGCGCCGCGACGAAGCCCTTGTGCGCGTTCTCGAAGTCGGTCGTGTCGTCGAACGGCAGCGCCTGCAAGAGCGCGGCGTTCGCCTGTTTCGTCGCGTCGGCCGCGTCCTTGCGCGCGTCCTGCTCCTGCGCGCCGGCCGGCGCGAGCGCGCCGCCGGCGGCCAGCGCGAGAACCGACAGCCCCGCGAGTATATGGCGTCTGGTCATGGCCGTTCCTCCCAGCATTTATCGGATTTATCGGCGAGTGTGACGGCGCGCTTCCCTGAAGTCCAGTAATCTGCCACCATCCTCCCCTTGGAACCGAAAGGTCTGGGGGGGTATCGAGATGCAGTTGCGAGCATGGCTTCGCGCCGCGACGATTGCGGGCAGCGCGCTTGGAGCTTCCATCGCCAGCGCACAGGAGGCGAAGCCGAACATCCTGGTGATCTTCGGCGACGACATCGGCATCGCCAACGTCAGCGCCTACTCGGACGGGGTGATGGGCTACACCACCCCCAACATCGACCGCATCGGCGAGGAGGGCGTCCGCTTCCTCCAGTACTACGGCGAGCAGAGCTGCACCGCCGGCCGCGCCGCCTTCCTCACCGGCCAGCATGGCATCCGCACCGGCCAGCATGGCATCCGCACCGGCCTGACCAAGGTCGGCTTTCCCGGCGCGCCGATGGGGATGAGCCAGCTCGACCCCTCGATCGGCGGGGTGATGCAGAGCCTCGGCTACGCCACCGGCCAGTTCGGCAAGAACCACGTCGGCGACCGCAACGAGTCGCTGCCCACCGTCAACGGCTTCGACGAGTTCTTCGGCAACCTCTACCACCTGAACGCCGAGGAGGAGCCGGAGCTTCCGGACTATCCGAAGGATCCGGCGTATCTGGCGAAGTTCGGGCCGCGCGGGGTGCTGAAGACCACTGCCACGGACGTCGACGACCCGACCGTCGATCCCCGCTTCGGCAAGGTCGGCAAGCAGACCATCGAGGACACCGGCGCGCTCACCAAGAAGCGCATGGAGACCATCGACGACGAGACCTCGGCCGCGGCGATCGACTACATGCGGCGCCAGGTCGAGGCTGACCAGCCATTCTTCGTCTGGTTCAACTCGACCCGGATGCACCTGCGCACCCATGTCCGCCCCGAGCATCGCGGCCGCTACACCCATGGCGACAGCGAATACATCGACGGCATGATCGAGCACGACGAGACGATCGGCTCGATCCTCGACGCGCTCGACGAGATGGGCGTCGCCGACAATACGATCGTCGTCTACACTTCCGACAACGGTCCGCACATGAACACCTGGCCGGACGGGGCGATGACGCCCTTCCGCTCCGAGAAGAACACCAACTGGGAGGGCGCCTTCCGGGTGCCGATGCTGGTGCGCTGGCCGGGCCACATCGACCCGGGAACCGTCACCAACCAGATCATGAGCCACAACGACTGGATCCCGACGTTGGCGGCGATCGGCGGCAACCCCGACATCGTCGAGCAGCTCGCCGCCGGCACGACGCTGAACGGCATCGACTACAAGGTGCACCTCGACGGCTACGACCAGTCGGCGTTCCTCGAAGCGGTCAGCGGCACCGTCGGGACCGCCAACGACGCGACGAGCGCGCGCAGCCAGTTCTTCTATTCCGACGACGACGGCCTGCTGGTCGCCATGCGCGATGGCGACTACAAGTACGTCTTCTCCGAGCAGCGCGCCCAGGGCACGATGCAAGTCTGGGCCGAGCCCTTCACAACGCTCAGGCTCCAGAAGATCTTCAACCTGATGCAGGATCCCTACGAGCGAGCCGACATCACCTCGAACACCTTCTGGGACTGGCAGCTCAACCACGTCGGCAGCATGTACGGGGTGATGGACGAGGTCTTCCAGTTCGCGGCGACCTTCGACGAGTTCCCGCCGCGGTCGTTCCCGCCGTCTTTCAATCCGGCAAACGTGATGGAGGGCAAGATGCGCGAGATCAAGGGCGAGCGCGCGCTGCGGCAGGCGTTCCCGATGCTGCCGGAGTCGGCGGCCCCCAAGGACTAGGCGGTTGCGCTCGGGTCGCGGAGGCCGCTGGGTGTGGCGCCAGCGGTCTCATACCAACGGCATCATCCGCTGACCTGCGCCCACTGGCGTGAGGTGATTGATGCGACGCGCTCGGGGGTTGCGAGAAGCGCGTTCCAGGCTTCGCAGCAGACGTCGACGATGGCGTCGTAGCTGT
>NZ_JAGOID010000045.1 GCF_017995835.1 Amaricoccus sp. | reverse complement strand
CTCTGGTTGGTGTTCGCGGTGCCGTAGAAGGTGCAGGTGCCCGGACCGTGGTAGGAGGCCATCTCGGCTTCCATCAGCTTGTCGCGGCCGATCTCGCCGGCGGCGAACTGCTGGCGGATCCTGGACTTCTCGTCGTTGGGGATCCCCGAGGTCATCGGCCCCGCGGGCAGGAACACCGCCGGCAGGTGGCCGAAGGTCGCCGCGGCGATGACGAGGCCGGGGACGATCTTGTCGCAGACGCCGAGGTAGACGGTGCTGTCGAACACGTTGTGGCTGAGCGCCACCCCGGCGGCGAGCGCGATCACGTCGCGGGAAAACAGCGACAGCTCCATCCCCGCCTGGCCCTGGGTCACGCCGTCGCACATCGCCGGGACGCCGCCCGCGACTTGGGCGGTGCCTCCGGCGGCGCGGGCGGCGGCGCGGATCATCTCGGGGAAACGCTCGTAGGGCTGATGCGCCGAGAGCATGTCGTTGTAGGCGGTGACGATCCCGAGATTTCCCGCCGCGCCCCCGGCCAGCGCCGCCTTCTCGCCCTCCGGCATCGCGGCGTAGGCGTGGGCCTGGTTGCCGCAGGAGAGGTGCGCCCGCCGCGGCCCCTCGTCGCGGGCGCGGGCCATGCGGGCGAGGTAGGCGCCGCGAACGGGTTTCGAGCGCTCGACGATGCGGTCCGTGACGCGGGCGACGGTGGCGTTGAGGCTCATCTTGGCTCCCCTTTCGGGCTGGCGGCTCAGGCGGCGTAGTGAACGGTCACGGGGCACGGCGCTGTCAGCGCGACGCGGACGGGCGCCTCGGCGACCGGCCCGTCGGCGAGCGCCGCATCGAGCGCGGCGAGCTTGTCCTCGCCGGTGATCAGGACGTGAATGACCTCCGCCCCGCGCAGCGCCGGCGCGGAGAGCGTCAGCCGCGCCTCGGGCTGGCCGGCGGGTTCGACACGCACCAGCGTCGGCGCGTCGTCGGCCAGCGCCTCGGCGAGGCCGGGGGCGTCCGGAAACAGCGAGGCGGTGTGCATGTCGGCGCCCATGCCGAGCACGAGCACGTCGATCGGCAGCCGCTCCGACACCCGCTCGCGCATCGCCGCGAGCACCGGCTCGAGGAAGGCCCCCGCGGCGTGGTAGTGGATGAAACGCGCGTCGATCGCGGCGTTTCGCAGCAGATTCTCGCGAATGAGCTTCGAGTTCGCCCGGTCGCTGTATTCCGGCACCATGCGCTCGTCGGTGGCGATGACGTCGACGTGCTCCCAGGCGAGCTCGAAGTTCGACAGCGCGGCGAGGAACGGCCCCGGCGTCGTGCCCCCCGGCACCGCCAGCGTCACCCGCCGCCGGCCCTCGTTCTCGGGTCGCTGCTTGGTCGCGTGGGCGGCGCGCAACTGGTCGGCGACCAGCTGCGCGAGGTTGCGCATCAGCGTGTCGCGGTCGGGATAGTCCTGGCGGGCGACCTCGATCACGTCGCGATCTCCCTCCACAGATGGCCGTCGGCGCTCGTCAGCTTGTAGGCGTCGATCGGCCCGGCGCTGCCGGGGTCGTATGGCTGCGGCTTGCTGCCCGCTTCGGTCCAGGCGGAGATGATCGGGTCGACCCAGGCCCACGCGGCCTCGACCTCGTCGCCGCGCATGAACAGCGTCTGGTCGCCGCGGATCACGTCCATGATCAACCGCTCGTAGGCCTCCGGCATCCCCTCTTCGCCGAGCGCCTTGGCGAAGGTCATGTCGAGCGGCACCTCGGTCAGCCGCATCCCCCCCGGGCCGGGATCCTTGATCGTCACCCGCATGGTGATGCCCTCGTTGGGCTGGAGGCGGATGATGAGCGCGTTGCCGCGCAGGTCGTCGACCCTGGGGAAGATCGAATGCGGCGGATCGCGGAACACCACGGCGATCTCCGAGAGCCGCGCGGACAGCTTCTTGCCGGTGCGCAGGTAGAACGGCGTCCCGGCCCAGCGCCAGTTCTGCACGTGCGCGCGGATGGCGATGAAGCTCTCGGTCCGGCTCTGCGGGTTCTTCACGTCGTCGAGGTAGCTCCCGCCGCCGCCGTTGGCGCGGTACTGGCCGCGCACGATGTCGGAGAGCCTGAGCGGCTCGAGGCTGCGGATCACCTTCAGCTTCTCGTCGCGCACCATGTTCGGCTCGAAATGCGCCGGCGGCTCCATCGCGGTCAGACACAGGAGCTGCATCAGGTGGTTCTGCACCATGTCGCGCATCGCGCCCGACGTGTCGTAGTACTCGCCCCGCCCCGCCACGCCGAGGTTCTCGGCCACGGTGATCTGGACGTGGTCGACGTAGCGCGCGTTCCAGAGCGGCTCGAACAGCGCGTTGGCGAAGCGGATCGCCATCAGGTTCTGGACGGTCTCCTTGCCGAGGTAGTGGTCGATCCGGTAGATCTGCGCCTCGTCGAAGTGCTTGGAAAGCTGGGCGTTGAGCGCCCTTGCCGAGGCGAGGTCCTTGCCGAGCGGCTTCTCGACCACGATCCGGCTCGACGGCGTCGCCACCCCCGCCGCCGCGAGCTTGTCGGAGATCGTCGCGAAGAGCGACGGCGCCACCGAAAGGTAGAAGGCGCGAGTGTGGTCGGGCCTGTCGTCGAGCTTCTTGGCGAGCTGCGCCCAGCCGTCCTCGCCCGCGGCGTCGATCGCCACGTAGTCGATGCTCGAGAGGAACCGCTCGACCAGGTCCGGCTTCAGCAGGCCGGGCGCGACGAACTCCTCGAGCGCCGCCGCGGTCTGCTTGCGGAACTCGGCCCGGGTCATCTTCGAGCGCGCCGCGCCGATGACCCGCGACGCCTCGGGCATCTGGTGCGCCGCCAGCCGCCGATAGAGGCTCGGCAGGATCTTGCGCTTCGCGAGGTCGCCGGTGGCCCCGAAGATAACGAGGTCGAACGGGTGGACCGGGATGATGGTGGAGACCATGTCCGCCCCTTACGCTGCCAGCTCGGCCGCCCGGGGCAGGTCGGCCCCCCGACGCGAGCAGGTGATCGCCGCGGCGCGCGCGGCGTAGTCGAGTGTCGCCTCCAGCCGCGGCCGGTCAAGCGCCGCGAGACCGGCGAGCGGCCCCTCCGGATGCGCCGACAATCGCGCGATCAGCGCCGCCTGAAAAGTGTCCCCGGCGCCGACGGTGTCGATGACCTTCACCTTCGGCGGCCGCGCCTCCGCCCGGTCGCCGCGAGCGGTGAAGCCGTGCGCCCTCTCGCCGCCGTCGGTGACGACCACGAGCTTGACACCCGCTCCGATCAGCTCCGCCGCGAAATCCTCGGGCGTCCGGCCGGGATGCAGCATCTCCAGGTCCTCCGCGGAGGTCTTGAGCATGTCGACCGCCGGCAGGAGCGCCGCGATTCGCGCCCGCCAGATCGCCATGTCGGGCTCGATGGTCGGTCGCACGTTGGGGTCGAGCGAGATGAAACGGCCCTTCTCGGCCGCCGCGAGCGCCGCCGTGGCGTCCGCGACCGGCGCAACGGCAATCGAGTAGGAACCGAAGTGCAGGCCCGTCACCTCCGGCCCCAGCGTCGGCAGGTCGGCCGCCGCGAGGCCGGTGTCGGCCGCGCCGTTGCCGTAGAACTGGTAGGCTGGCACCCCGTGCTCGTCGAGGCCGACGAGACTGATCGTGGTCGGCCGGTCAGTCGGCACCGCGTATCTGGTCGAAACGCCCTCGGCGGCCAGCACCTGCGAGACCCGCCGGCCGAGGAAGTCGCTGGAAAGCCCGCTCAGGAACCCGGCGGCGCAGCCGAGCCGCGACAGCCCGACCGCCACGTTCAGCGGCGATCCGCCGACCCGCGCGGCAAAGCCGGCCGCGCCCGGGCCGTCCTCGCTCTCCAGGAAGAAGTCGAACAGCGAATCTCCGCAGACCAGGAACATCGCCGCTTCCCCCTTGGGCCTTCCCAATTCATCACGGAGCATGAATTATCCGATCGCCGCCCGACGCGCAAGCGCGGGCGAAACCCTCCATACGCCTCTATCCCGGCTCGGCGAAGACGGCCTGCCGCGGCGGCAGGATCGCCGTCCCGTCCTCGATCCGGCCGGTGAAGCCCGTTCCGTCGACGGCGCGCCACGATCCGGCCGGCAACGGGACGCGCGCGGGCTCGGCGCCGAAATTGAAGACGCAGAAAAGCGCCCTGTCGCCGTCGCGTCGCTCCAGCGCCAGCAGGGTCTCCGTCGCCTGCACGATCGTCATGTCCCCGGCGCGCAGCTCGGGGCGCGTCTTCCGCCAGGCGATCAGCCCGCGATAGAAGTTGAGCAGCGACGCCGGATCGGCCTCCTGCCGCGCCACCGCCCGCTCGACATGCTCCGGCGGGATCGGCAGCCACGGCTTCGCCTCGGAGAAGCCGGCGTAACCGTTATCCTTGGCCCACGGCATTGGCGTGCGGCAGCCGTCGCGGCCGCGGAACTTCGGCCAGAACCGGATGCCGTAGGGGTCCTGCAACGCCTCGAACGGCACGTAGGCCTCGGGCAGCCCCAACTCCTCGCCCTGATAGAGGCAGACCGAACCGCGCAGGCTGAGGAGCACCCCGAGATAGAGCCTCGCCTGCGCGTCCGACAATTCCCACCGGCTGATGTGGCGCTCGCCGTCGTGGTTCGAGAACGCCCAGCACGGCCAGCCCCCCGGCGCGGCGCCGAAGAAGCGCCCGAGAACCTCGGCGATGCGCGTCCCCGTCGGCGTCGTTCTGGCGAGAAACTCGAAGGCGTAGCACATGTGCACCTTGTCGCCGCCCGACGTGTACTCGCCGACGATCTCGAGCCCGCGCTGCGCGTCGCCGACCTCGCCGACCGAGGTGATGTCGGCAAAGTCGTCCATCACCGCGCGGAAACGCCTCAGAAAGCCGATCATCTCCGGCCGGCTCTTGTCGTAGAGGTGCTCCTGCCAGTTGTAGGGGTTCACCTCCGGCGCCGTCTCATAGGTGCGAAGCTCCTTCGGCAGCACAGGATTGCTCCGCAACTCCTTGTCTTGAAAGTAGAAATTCAGCGTATCGAGCCGAAACCCGTCCACCCCGCGCTCCAGCCAGTAGCGCGCCACGGCGAGAAGCTCGTCCTGCACCTCGGGGTTGTGGAAGTTCAGGTCCGGCTGGCTCGCGAGAAAGTTGTGCATGTAGTACTGCTGCCGCTCGGTGTCCCACTCCCAGGCGGGACCGCCGAAGATCGACAGCCAGTTGGTCGGCGCCGTGCCGTCCGGCTTCGCATCGGCCCAGACGTACCAGTCCGCCCTGGCGTTGTCGCGGCTCGACCGGCTTTCCTTGAACCACGGGTGCCGGTCCGAGGTATGGCTGAGCACGAGGTCAATCATCACCCGGATGCCGAGCGAATGCGCGCGCGCGATCAGCGCATCGAAATCGCCGAGCGTGCCGAAGATCGGGTCGACGTCGCGGTAGTCCGCCACGTCGTAGCCGAAGTCGAGCATCGGCGAGGTGAAGAACGGCGAGATCCAGATCGCATCCGCCCCGAGCGAAGCGACATGCGGCAGGCGCTCGATGATGCCGGCGAGGTCGCCGACGCCGTCGCCGTTGGAGTCCTGAAAGCTGCGCGGGTAGATCTGATAGATCACCGCGCCCCGCCACCAGTCCGGATCGCGCGCCAGTCCGGTCTCGCTCATGTCGTCTCCCGATGCGTGCCGAGGATTCGGGGGCCGGTCCGGCGGAAAGAGCCACGAACGGTGAAGGCACGAAGCCCCTCGCCCCCCGTCGTCGCGCCGCGCCGCCTGAACCTTCACCCCAAAGCGCTTTGGTAGCCCACCCTGAACGCGCTTCCGCCGCCTGTCAAGCGGCTCCGGATCGAATGACGCTGGCGAACGCATTGCGCGCTCGCGCCGGTTGGGGCTAAGGTCAAATCGCTTTGGCCAAACGGCGTGCGATGAAGCTCAAGGAACTGTCCCGCCTCCTGGACCTGTCGGCGACGACCGTCAGCCGCGCGCTCAACGGCTACCCGGAGGTGAACGCGGAGACCCGCGCGCGCGTCCTTGCCGCCGCCCGCCGGCACGGCTACGCGCCGAATCAGATGGCCCGCCGCCTCGCCACCGGCAAGGCCATGACCATCGGCCATGTCGTCTCGATCTCCCAGGAGGTCATCAATCCGATCTTCGCCGAGTTCATCCACGGCGCCGGCGAGACCTACTCCGCGCTCGGCTACGACATGCTCGTCCCGATCGTCCCCGTCGACGGCGAGGCGGCAGCCTACGAGGCGCTCGCCCGCCATCGCAAGGTCGACGGCGTCATCGTGCACGGCCCCCTCCAGCACGAGCCGCGCGTCGACCTCCTCCAGCGCCTCGGCCTGCCCTTCCTCATGCACGGCCGCGACGACCGGCCGGAGGACGCCTATCCCTGGCTCGACATCAACAACCGCCGCGCCTTCGTGCAGGCGACCGAACTCCTGCTCGACCTCGGCCACCAGCGCATCGCGCTCCTGAACGGTCCGCCCGGGCAGAGCTTCGTCCTGCGCCGCCGAAGCGGCTTCGAGGAGGCGCTCGCCGCCCGTGGCCTCGCGCCCGACCCGCGGCTGATGCGCAACGGCGAGATGACCGAGCCCTACGGGCACGCCGCCGCCCGCGAGATGCTCCTCGGCCCCGAGCCCCCGACGGCCTTCCTCGTGTCGGCCACCACGATCGCCCTGGGCGTCCTGCGCGCGGTGCGCGAACTCGACCTCGAGCCCGGCCGCGACGTCTCCATCGTCACCCACGACGACCAGCTCGCCTACCTCGCCAACGACGGCGAGCCGCCGCTCTTCACCGCGACGACGTCCTCGATCCGCGCCGCCGGCCGCCGCGCCGCCGAGATGCTGGTCGCGCTGATAGACGATCCCGCCGGAGCGCCCCGACAGGAACTCTGGGAGGTCGGGATCACCCTCGGCCGCTCCACCGGCCCCGCGCCGGGCTGACGGCGGCGCGACGACCGGGGGGGCGCTCCCGGGCGGATCGAAGGGCCGCGACGGCGCTCATGCCAACTCCGGTTGATCGTCTCGGTCGACGCGTTGCGGAGACCTCGCCGATTATCCCCGCCGATTTCGACCGTTGGCGAAATCGGCACGCGACTGCCCTGTCCGGGGCAGGCGCGTTCCGCGCCAGCCAGGGCAGCCGCGCGCCGATGCGAACCTCGGGGATAGCGGATGGCCCCTCGACCCGCGCTTTCGGCGCGATCCGGGGGAGAGATCGGATCGGCGCAGCCGGGGGCTGCGCGGTGCAGGAGACGGGCCTCAGCCCTCCTCGTCCTCGAGGTCGTCCTCGATGCGGATCTCCTCGGCCTTCAGCCGCGCCTCGATGCGGTTCATCCGCTGCGTCGCGACGTCGTGGTCCTCGTGGACGATATGGTCGAGCTCGTCGTTGAACCCCGCGAGCATCGTGCCGATCGAATCTTCCTGTCCGCTCTCGTGCGCCTTCAGCCGCGCCTGCGCCGCGGCGATCCGCGCGCCGAGCGCATCGCGGCGCTGCTCCAGGGATGCCTTCCTCGCCATGTCGGACCTCCTCCTTGCCCGGCCGCCGCCATGCGGCGCTTCGGGACACATTTCGCCGACTTGGGCCTCGGTGCGCAACCCGCGGCTGCGGTCGGGAGACAAGATATAGGGCGACACGCCCCCGCGGCGAGCGGGCGGGGCGAGTCGACTCCGCGCGAGGCGGGGGCTAATGAGCCGCCTGCCCGCCGGCGCCGACCCGCCGCGCGGAAGGGGCAAGGGAACCGCAGGGATGCGCCTCGGAATCG
Organism: Amaricoccus sp.; assembly: GCF_017995835.1. Lineage (GTDB taxonomy): Bacteria > Pseudomonadota > Alphaproteobacteria > Rhodobacterales > Rhodobacteraceae > Amaricoccus. The sequence goes on along the minus strand of NZ_JAGOID010000045.1, from coordinate 17,181 downwards.
TCACGCTGGTGCTCGCCTACGGGCTGAGCCAGTTCTACCGCGCCTTCCTCGCGGTGCTGACGCCCGCGCTCGGGGCCGACCTCGGCATGGGCCCCGGCGATCTCGCGCTCGCCTCCGGCCTCTGGTTCGCCGTCTTCGCCGCGGCGCAGATGCCGATCGGCTTCGGCCTCGACCGGCTCGGACCGAGGCGGGTGGTCGGGACGCTGTTCATCCTCGGCGCCGGCGGGGGCGCCGCGGTCTTCGCCGCCGCCCCGTCGCCGGGCTGGATCGTCGCGGCCATGGCGCTGATCGGCCTCGGCTGCGCGCCGGTGCTGATGTCGATGCTCTACATCTTCGCCCGCACCTATTCCCCCGCCGCCTTCGCCAGCCTCGCCGGGCTCGTCATCGGGCTCGCGGCGACGGGCAACCTCGCCGCCGCGGCCCCGATGGCGCTCGCGGCCGACGCGCTCGGCTGGCGGGGGGCGATGGCGGGGCTCGCCGTCGTCTCCGTCGCGGTCGGGATCCTTCTCTTCGTGATCGTGCGCGACCCGCCGCCGGCGCGGGCGCCCTCGCCGGAGAGCGCCGGCCCCGACGGATTCGGGGCGCTGCTGCGCACGCCGGCGCTCTGGGCGATGGCGCCGCTCGTCATCATCAACTACGCGCCCCCGGCGGGCGTGCGCGGCCTCTGGGCCGGGCCGTACCTGCGCGAGGTCTTCGGACTCGACGCCGACGGGATCGGTCTGGTCACGCTCGTCATGGCGGCGGCGATGATCCTCGGCAACTTCGCCTACGGGCCGGCGGACCGGATCCTGCGCACCCGGAAATGGACCCTCGTCGTCGGCAATCTCCTCGCCGGCCTCGCGCTCGTGCTGCTCGGGCTGTTCCCGGATCTCGGCCTCGCGTGGGCGACCGTCCTTCTCGCCGCGCTCGGCTTCTTCGGCGCCTCGTTCCCGCTGGTCATGGCGCATGTGCGCAGCTACTGCCCGCCGCACCTCGTCGGGCGCGGCGTGACCTTCGCCAACATGCTGTCGATCGGCGCGGTCGGGGTGATGCAGTTCGGCGGCGGCCGGCTCTACGCCGGCCTCGCCGCCGCCGGCGCGCCGCCGGCCAGCGCGTTCGGGACGCTCTTCGTCACCTTCGGGGCGCTGCTGGTCCTCGGCGCGGCGGTCTACGTCCTTGCCGAGGACCGGCTCGACTGACGCTGCGTCCCACAGTGGGACGCAGGTCAACCGCCTGAGGGGGTTCAGATTTCCGCGGCGAGATTTGCCACGGGTCTGATCGCGCGGAGAAATGTGCGGGGGCTCCGCGTCGTTCCCGGCGGCGAAGGCGAACGGATCAAACGGCGGATCAGTACACCGCCCGGCCGCCGGTCATGTCGAAGGTGAAACCGGTGGTGAAGCCGCATTCAGGCGAGACGATCCAGCCGATCATCGCCGCCGCCTCGTCGAGTTCGCCGCAGCGCTTCATCGGGATCTTGTCGGTCATGTACTTCACCTGCGCGTCGGGAAGCGCCGCCACCATCGGCGTGCGGATCACCGCAGGGGACAGCGCGTTCACCGTCACGCCGCTCTCGGCGTATTCCTTGCCCATCACCTTCACGAGCCCGATCAGCCCGGCCTTCGACGCCGAATAGGCGGCCATCCCGGCGTTGCCCTCCTTGCCCGCGATCGAGGCGACGTGGAGGATGCGCCCGTAGCCCGTCTCGCGCATCCGGCGCAACGCCGGCTGGCTGAGGAAGAGCGCGCCGGTAAGGTTGATGCGCACCACCGTCTCGAAATCGTCGTGATCGACATCCTCCGAGATGATGTTGGTCCGGCCGACGACGCCGGCGCAGTTGACCAGCGCGTCGAGCTTGCCGAACCGGGTCCAGAGGCCGCCGATCGTCCGCTCGCAGGCCGCCGCATCGGTGATGTCGAGCGCCTGCGCCACGGCGCCGCCGCCGATTCCGGCCGCGACCTCGGCCGGGTCGTGGCGGTCGAGGCAGGCGACGCGCACCCCGGCGCGGGCCAGCCGCTCGGCGACGGCGCGGCCGATGCCGCTCGCGGCGCCGACGACGGCGGCGGTGTAGCCTTCGGGATAGGTCATGCGAGTCTCCTGGGGGTCACTGCGCCGGCTCCGCGAGCAGCGCGTCGAGGTATTCGAGCGTCTTGGCCTGGGCGCCGTCGAGGTGCCGGCGCATGGCCGCGGCGGAGTCCTCGGGATCGCCGCGCCCGAGCGCGTCCACGATCGCCTGGTGCTCGGCGAGCGTCGCCGCCCCCCGCCCCTCGAGCGGGATGGTCAGGTGGCGGCAGCGGTCGAGCTGGGCCTTGGAGATCTCGATCGCCCGCCACAGCATCGGATAGTCGGAGATCTCGGTGATCGTGCGGTGAAAGGCGTCGTCCTGGGCGATCGCGTCCGCATAGGCGCGCCGCTCGATCGCCGCGGCGTGGAGGAGCTGGATGTCGGCGAGCCGGTTCAGCCAGGCGGGCGTGATCCGCAGCGCCGCCTGCCGCGCGCTCTCGCCCTCGAGCGCGCGGCGAATGACATGGGCCTGCTCGATCTGGCGGCGGTCGAGCGGCGCGACGGTGGTGCCGGACTGGGCGCGGACCTGCAACAGCCCCTCGTCGGCGAGCTTCTTCACCGCCTCGTGGACCGGCGTGCGCGAGACCTGCAACCGCGTCGCGATGGCCTTCTCGTCGACGGCCGCGCCCGGCTCGAATCCCCCCGTCAGGATACGCTCGCGCAGCACGGCATAGACCTGCTCGCGCAGCGGCCGGGTCCGATCGAGCCGCATGTCGAGCAAGGCGTCCATTCTCTCCCCGTCGGCGGCCGCTTGCGCGGTCGCGCTTTCGTGATACTAATATACCAGTTCAGGCCTGTCACCCCGGGCATCCCCGGGAGATCGACATCGTCGACAAGATCAAGCGGAGCTGAGCATGGAACGCATGGCGCAGGTCCTCCGGCTGAAGTGGTGGGCGCGCATGGAAGACGTCTTCCACACCGATTGATGCGAACTCCGCCTGAAGGCCTCGCGCCTGCATTAACGATTCAATTCCGACTATTTTGCCTGGCATATGCGTCGTGCATACGCCGTGCATAAGGTGTGCATCGAAGGATCCGCCGTAAACCTTTGACGCCGAAGTCTTCGGACGGAAACCGTATGACCCCTTCCCCTCGTCCGCCGTCCATGGCAAGCGGGACCATGCTCACCCTGATCCTGATGCGTCACGCCAAGTCGAGCTGGGCCGCCCGTGGCCAGGCCGACGTCGACCGCCCGCTCAACGGCCGCGGCCGCCGCGCCGCCGCGGCCATCGGCGACTGGCTCGCCGCCCGCGACCTCCTGCCCGACGCCGCGCTCGTCTCCGCCGCCGCGCGCACCCGCGAGACCTGGGACCGTCTCGGCCCCGCCTTCGCGGCGATCCCGGCGAGCTTCCGCCCCGATCTCTACCACGCCGGCCCCGAGGCGATGCTGCGCGCGCTGCGCGGCGCCCCGGCCGGCGCCTCCCGCGTCCTCATGCTCGGCCACCAGCCGGGAATCGGCGAGGCCGCCCGCCGGCTGCTCGCGGCGGCGCCCGACGATCCGGATTTCCATCGCTACCCGACCGCCGCCACCGCCGCGATCGTGTTCGACGTGCCGGCATGGACCGACGTCGCCTGGGGCGCCGGCCGGCTCGCCGATTTCGTCATCCCCGCGAGGCTCGTCGCCGGCGACGACGATTGATACCCGCGGGCTCATGAAACGACTCGCGGACCTTTTTGACCATACACACTTTTATCGTGTGTATTCAGGTAGTTACCCTATCTATCACGCGTGTTAGCCCGTGTTGCACCGGGTGGCCTGGTAGACTAGCCGGTATGAACCGGACTGCCGCCGCCAGCCGACGTGCCGAAGGCGACAACCCAACGGGCCGCCGCGCATCGGAGGACGCCGCGTCAATCCTTGCGGAAGAACTTCTTCTCCCGCGGCTTGCCGTCCCAGCCCGGCTTGCCGCGCGGCTTGTCGTCGCGGTCGCCGCCCCGGTCGCCGCGATCTGCCTTGTCGCGCGGAGCGAAGCGGCCGCCATCGCGGTCGGGACGCCCGGGCCGCGGCCCGTCGCCGCGCGCGGAGCGATGCTCCTCCTCGCGGTGCTCCCATTTCTTCAGGAGGCGGGCGTCGAAAAGGTCGCGGCCGATCCGGCCCTCGTGGCACCAGACGCAGGCGACGCTCTCGCCGTCGATCCGCTCCACGGCCATGCGCATGGATCCGGCGGTCAGGACCACCAGGTCCCCGATTTCAAGATTTGACATAACGTAACGTGCTCCGTTCGCGCGCAGCCCACCGCCGCGCGGAGCCCATCCCCTTACGCCCCCTCCCCCCGCCGGGCAAGGGTCAGCCGGCCCGGCGTCCTTCGCCCCGTGGGGGCGCGGCCGCGCCCGGCTCGCTCATCAGGTCGTCGAGGAACAGGCTCAGGAGCTGCGTCCGCCCGCCGACGCCGGCCTTGCGGTAGATGGCGTTCGACTGCGCCTTGACCGTGCCCTCGCTGGTCTGGCGGAGCTTCGCGATTTCCGCCAGCGAGAAGCCCTTGAGGGTGAACCAGGCGACATCGCGCTCCGACGGAGTCAGTCCCCATTCGCCAAAGCGCTCGTCGAGGAGTTCGGCGAAGGCGGTCGAGGCCCGTCGCAGCTGTCCCTCGATACGGTGGTTGCGCCGCAGCGTCGCCACGAGGAGCGCCGCCCCGAGCACGACGCCGATCACCAGCCCGATCGCCGCGCCCATCTCGATCAGCTCGCGGGTCTCCCAGGCAATGGGCTCGGCGCGGAGGCCGAACACGCCGGCGACGATGTCCCACACGAAGACGAGCGTCGCGACGCTCTGCACCGCGACGACCGGCACGAGGGCCGAGGCGACTCCGATCCGGCGCCGCCCGCGTCGGGCCGGCTCAGTCGTCATCGCCACCGTCGTCGCTGTCGTCGTCGGAGCCGGAATCGCCGCCGCCGTGGCCGCCGCGGTCGTCGTCGCCATCGTCGCCGTGGTCGTTGTCGTCGCCGGACCCGCCGCCGCCGGAACCGTCGTCGTCATCGTCGTCGTCGGAACCACCGCCGCCTGAATCGTCGTCGCTATCGTCGTCGCTATCGTCGTCGCTATCGTCGTCGCTATCGTCGTCGCTATCGTCGCCGGAGCCTGAGCCGGAATTGCCGCCGTCGCCGTGACCGCCGCCGCCGTGGTCGCCATCGCTGTCGTCGTCCGACGATCCGCCACCGTCCGAGCCGGAACCCGAGCCGCCGCCGGAGCCCGAGCCTGACGAGCGCGCGTCCGTGCCCTCCTTCGTCGAAACCCAGTCTCGCAGAACCTCGCCCGTGACCCGGTCGATCACCACCTCGCGGGCGCGGTCGCCCTTTACAGCCTCGATGCGGATCCGCCCGAGCCAGGTTCGCTGCACGATCCGTACCTGGTATCCCTGGTCGCGCAACTGAGACACCACCTGGTCGACCGGAGCCGCGGCCGCCGGCCCACCGAGGACCAGAGCCACCATCGCCGCCCGCATCAGCTCACGCCGCCGCATAGCTTCTCCTCCGCGCGCCCCGCCTACCGGGGATCGCCCCGCCACGCAACGCCGCCGCCCCGCGCACGCCGGGACCGGGGCGGTGCGCCCCGGTCCCGCGCCCGCCGGGCTGCCTCAATCGTGGTCGCCGTCGTCATCGCCATCGTGGTCGTCGTCATCGCCACCATGGTCGTCGTCATCGGCGCCGCCGTGGTCGTCATCATCGTCGTGGTCGTCGTCGGCGTCATTGCCGCCGCCCTGCCCAGACGAGCCGCCGCCGCCCGAACCGCTGGCGCCGTGGTCGTCGCTGTCGTCGTCGTGGTCGCGGTCGCCGTCGCTATCGTCGTCGCGATCGCCGTCGTCGTCGCGGTCGTCATTGTCGTTGGCGTCATCGTCGCCGCTGCCGTCACGGTCGTCGTCCCCGTCGACCCGGTCGTCATCGGCGTCGTCGTCCCGATCGTCGACCCGCGCCGAGATCAGCGAACCGGTCGACGCGTCGTAGGTCAGGTCGCGCTCGACGCCGTCCTTCGTCGCGTCAACCTCGATCCGGCCGCCCTGCTGCTCGATCTTGATATCCGAGTACCCGGCCGCCGTCAGCGTGTCATAGAGCCGGGAGTACTGCCCGGTCGCAACCGCCGAGCCGCTGTCGTCGGTCGGGTGCTGCACGTCGCTGAGGAGCTTTCCCGTGGAAGCGTCGTAGACCAGCTCGCGCTCGACGCCGTCCTTGACCGCCTCGACCTTCAGCTGGCCGCGCTCGTTCTCGACTTCGAAGCCGCCGTAGCCCTGCGCCTCCAGCCGCTCGAGCACCGGCGCCAGCGCCGTCTGCCCCCAGGCCGGAGCCGCGAACGCGGCCGCCGCCGCAAGAAGACCCATGCGAACCATATCGATTTCTCCTTCTGCCCACGCCCCATCGGCGTCGAACGGCCCAGAGAATGACCCGTCGGCGCCGCCAGGGCCATTCCCCGACGGTTTATCCCCCGCCCTCTGCACCCAACGGCAGACCCCGTCTAGACCGAAGGTTTATGGCGTATCTGCGCTCCGTTGAGCCCCGGCGACCCGTCCCCTTGCATCCACCGCCTGCTGCCCTATTCTCTTGCCTGCCTCGGGGTGTCCGGTGAGAATCCGGGCTGAGATCGCGTGACGCGGACCCGTCGAACCTGAACCGGATCATGCCGGCGGAGGGAAGGCGCGACGGGATCCCCGTCCTCCTCCTTTCGCCGCAGTCCAGGAGGAAACATGAGACCGATCCTCTCGACCACTGCGGCCCTCGTCCTCGCGCTCTGTGCGGCGCAGGCGCAGGCGCAGGAGAAGCCCGAGCTCGTCATCTACACCTACGAGAGCTTCGTCTCGGAATGGGGACCCGGGCCGGCCATCGCCGCCAGGTTCGAGGAGACCTGCGACTGCAAGGTCCGATTCGTCGGCGCCGGCGACGGCGCGGCGTTGCTCGGCCGGCTGCGGCTCGAGGGCGCCCGCTCGCCCGCCGACATCGTGCTCGGCCTCGACACCAACCTGACCGCCGAGGCGACCGCAACCGGCCTCTTCGCCCCGCACGGGCTGGAGGCCCCGGAGCTGTCGCTGCCCGTCGCCTGGGACGATCCGGTGTTCCTGCCCTATGACTGGAGCTACTTCGCCTTCGTCTACGACAAGGACCGTCTCGCCGAGCCGCCGTCGAGCTTCGAGGACCTGATCGCCTCCGACGTCTCGGTAGTCATCCACGACCCGCGCAGCTCCACCCCCGGCCTCGGCCTGATGCTCTGGGTCAAGACCGCCTACGGCGATCGCGCGCCCGAGATCTGGGAGGGCCTGCGCGAGCGCGTGGTGACGGTGACGCCCGGCTGGTCGGAAGCCTACGGGCTGTTCCTCAACGGCGAGGTCGACATGGCGCTCGCCTACACCACCTCGCCCGCCTACCACCTCATCGCCGAGGACGACGACCGCAAGGCGGCGGCGATCTTCGACGAGGGGCACTACATGCAGATCGAGGTCGCGGGCGTCACCGCCGCCTCCGACCAGCCGGAGCTGGCGCGCGAGTTCCTCGCCTTCATGCTGGGCGACGGCTTCCAGGAGATCATCCCCGAGACCAACTGGATGTATCCCGCCCACACCCCGACCGCGGGCCTGCCCGAGGGCTTCCGCGGGCTCGCCGTGCCGGCAAAGCCGCTGCTGCTCTCGCCCGAGGAGGCGCGGGCCGCACGCGAAGGGGCGCTCGACGAATGGCTGCGCGCCTTCAGCGGCTGAGCCGGCCATGATAGCGACGCGGAGGCCACCGGGCCGGGCGGCGACGATCGGGGGCGGGCTCGCGCTCGCCCTCGTCGCGGCGCTCACCCTCGGCACGCTGGCCGCGCTCGCGCTTCGGGCCGAGCCGGGCCGCGGGCTCGGGCCCGCGGAATGGGCGGCGGTGCGCTTCACGCTTCTCCAGTCGCTCCTGTCCGCGGCCGTCTCCTGCGCGCTGGCGGTTCCCGTCGCCCGGGCGCTCGCCCGCCGACGCTTCCCGGGCCGCGACGCGATGGCGACACTGCTCGGCGCGCCGTTCCTGCTGCCGGTCATCGTCGCGGTCTTCGGTCTCGTGGCGATCTGGGGCCGCGGCGGGCTGGTCAGCGACGCGCTCGCGGGCGCCGGCCTGCCCCGGCTCGACATCTACGGCCTGACCGGCGTCGTGCTGGCGCATGTCTTCTTCAACCTCCCCCTCGTCACCCGACTGCTGCTCCAGGGCTGGGCCACGATCCCGGCCGAGCAGTTCCGCCTCGCCGCACAGCTCGGCTTCGCACCGGGCGACGTGTTCCGGCGACTGGAAGCCCCGATGCTGCGCGCCGTCCTGCCGGGCGCCTTCGCGCTCGTCTTCCTGCTCTGCATGACCTCCTTCGCCGTTGCGCTCACCCTCGGCGGCGGGCCGCGGGCCACAACGGTCGAACTCGCCATCTACCAGGCGATCCGCTTCGACTTCGACCTCGGCCGCGCCGCATGGCTCGGGTTGATCCAGTTCGGCCTCTGCGCCGCCGCAACCCTCCTCGCGCTGCGCTTCGCCGCCGACGCGGGCTTCGGCGGCGGGCTCGGCGCCGCTCCCCGACGCTGGGACGCCGACCGGGCGCGCCTGCGCGCGCTCGACGCCTGCGTGCTCGCGGCGCTCGCCCTCTTCCTCGGCCTGCCGCTCGCGGCCGCAGGCGTCCAGGGGGCGCTCGCGCTCCCCGCGCTTCCCGCGGCGGTCTGGCGCGCGGCGGCGCTCAGCCTCGCCGTAGCGCTTCTCTCCGCCGCCCTCGCCTTCGCCCTCGGCCTCGGCCTCGCGGGGCTCGCCGATGCGCGGAAGGCGCGCGGACACGGACGCGGGGTCGAGACCTTCGGCCTCCTCTCGCTCGCCGCCTCGCCCTTCGTCATCGGAACCGGGCTCTTCATCGTGCTCCACCCCGTCGCCGACCCGTTCGCCCTCGCCGTCCCCGTCACCGCGACGGTCAACGCCGTCATGGCGCTCCCCTTCGTGCTCCGGACGCTGCTGCCCGCATTGACCGAGGCGCGCGAGGTCGACGGCCGGCTCGCCGACAGCCTCGGAATGCGCGGGTTCTCCCGCTTCCGCCTCGCCGTCTGGCCGCGGCTGCGCCGGCCCGCCGGCTTCGCCATCGGGCTCGCGGCGGCGTTCTCGATGGGCGACCTCGGGGTGATCGCCCTCTTCGCGCCGCCGGAGGTGGCGACGCTGCCGCTGCTGATGCAACGGCTGATGGCGAGCTTCCGCAACGAGGCGGCCGCAGGCGTCGCCTTCGTGCTCGTGGCGCTGACGCTGGCGCTCTTCTGGGGCTTCAATCGCTGGGGACGCGGCCGTGCTGCGGCTTGAAGGGGTCGAGATCGTCTACGACGACTGGCGGCTGACGGCCGACTTCGCGCTGGAGCGCGGATCGGCCACCGCGCTGATCGGCCCCTCCGGCGCCGGCAAGAGCACGCTCCTCGCCGCCATCGCCGGCTTCCTCGCGCCGACACGCGGCCGCGTCCTGTGGGAGGGCCGCGATCTGACCCCGCTCGCCCCCGGAGAGCGGCCGATCACGCTGGTGTTCCAGGAGCACAACCTCTTCGCCCACCTGAGCGCGGCGCAGAACGTCGGCCTCGGGCTCCGCCCCGACCTGCGGCTCGGCCGCGAGGGCTGGGCCCGCGTCGAGGGCGCGCTCGCCGCCGTCGGCCTCGCCGGCATGGGCGCGCGCCGCCCCGCCGCCCTCTCCGGCGGCGAGCGCAGCCGTGTGGCCCTCGCCCGCGCCATCCTGCGTGACCGTCCGCTCCTGGTCCTCGACGAACCCTTCGCCGCCCTCGGGCCGGCGCTGCGCGAAGAGATGCTCGATCTCGTCGCCCGCATCCGCGCCGAGCAGGGGGCGACCCTCCTGATGGTCACGCACCAGCCGGGCGACGCGCTGCGGATCGCGCCGCAGACCGTGGTCATCGACGGCGGCCGCGCGCTGCCCCCGGCTCCGACCGCCGCGCTCCTTGCCGATCCGCCGCCCGGGCTCGCGGCCTATCTCGGCGGCGGGTGACCCGCGACGCCCGCGTCAGGCGCGACGCGCGACGGCGGCGCCCGAAGGCTCCGCCCGCTCCGTCCGCATGCCGCGCAGTTCCCGCGCCTTCGCAAGCCCCTGGTTCAGCTCGTGGACGGCCGCGCCGAGGGACTGGAACGCGCCCGGGGACGCGGCGGACGGGATCGCCGCCATGATCCGCTGCACCGCCGCCTCGACGGGAGCCTCGAGCGCGGCATAGGCGAGGTCCTCGACCAGCGCCGCATCATCGCCGCCTTTCGCCTCCACCGCGGCGCGCGCCTGCGTCAGCGCCGCACGCTCCTCGGTGAGGTTGCGGAACACGACCAGCGCCGAGGCGTCGGGCAGAGGCGCCACCAGCACTTGCAGGATGCGCCCGTCCCGCGTCTCTACGGCGTCCGTCCAGCTCGCCCGCGCCTCGCCGCCGGTCGCGAAATCGCATAGCCGCGCCCAGGCCGGGCTCGGCCGGCAGCGTTCGGCCCAGAGCGCCGTCAGGTCGGCCACCCCCGGCCCGTCCAGCCGCTCCATCGGGTCGAGCCCCCACAGCGCCTCGAACGCCGAGTTGACGAAGACGAGCATCCCGGAGGTGTCGAAGACGGCCACCGCCTCCACCATCCGGTCGAGCGTCGCCTGGCTGAGCTCCAGTTCCGAGCGGTACTTTCGCTCTAGCTGGATCGCCGTCGAGATGTCCTCGAACAGGAAGGCAAGCGCCCCCTGCGGGTGCGGGCGGCCGGTGACGCGGAAGATCTTGCCCGAGGGCAGCACCCAGTTCTCCTCGTAGGCGCCTTCGCGCGCGCCCTCCTCGATCTCGCCGAGCTTGCGCCGCCACGCGGCGAAGTCCTTCTGCTCGGGCATCTGCCGCGTCTCGCGCAGCCGCTCCAGAAAGTCGCGCAGGCTAGGCCGTCCAGCCAGCCACACCGCATCGATCCTGACTAGCTCGGTCAGCGCCGGATTGAACAGGCCGAGCCGGCGGTTCTTGTCGAACACCGCGAGCCCGATCGGCAGGTGCGCGAAGGTCTCCGTGAGGGTCTCGATGAACCGGCGCAGCGACGCCTCCGCCGCAACGAGGTCGTCGGCCTCGAGCGCGAAGCTCAGGGCCCCGCCGTTCGGACCGGACCCCTGGCTCAACTCGAACCAGCGCTGCTCGCGGTCATGGCCGCCCGGAACGGCGACTCGGCGGCGCTGCTCGCCGGCGCGAGGGGTGAGCGGCACCTCCTCCAGCACATGGGCGAAGCCGTCGGGGATGCGGTGGTCGGGCAGATCGCCCTGCGCGACGAAGCGGTCGCGGTAGGGCGCGTTCGCCCAGCCCACCTGCCCGTCCGGCGCGACGCTCCAGGCGAGCACGGGCGCGCGGTCGAGGATCGCCTCGAGGAAGGCCGCCTCGGCCTGGGCGCGGCGCAGCGCCGCCTCGGCGTCGCGCAGCGCCTGCGCCTCCTCCGAGGCGGGCCGGATCGACAGATAGGCCGCGCCGTCGCGCGGCTCGCCCAGCACCTCGAAGGCGCCGTCGGCGCGTTGCAGATGACGGCGGAATCCGACGCCGTAGAGGATGAGCGCCTCCAGGTCGGCGTCGATCGTCCGGCAGTCGGCCGCGAGATGCGCGCGCAGCCCCGCGAGGCGGGAGGTTCCGGTCCCGAGCCCCGCCGCAAGCCTGCGCGCCGCCTCGGTGAGCGGCTGCACCGTCGCGCCATGGAGCAGGAAGTCGCACGCGCCCGGGGCCGCGGCCTCCGTCATGCGCGCCGGCGCGGACCGCCGCGGCCCGAAGCCGACCGCAAGCCCCAGCGTGACGACGGCGCTCACCACCGCCGCGACGACGAAGTCGGAAGCGCCGGCGATCGCCGCCGCGCGCTCCGCGTCCAGGAAATCGGTCAGGTTCATGCGCGCCGGCCCTCGAAAAAGCGGGAAACCCTCGCCCGACAAGCCTTAAGGAAGGCTTAACGATGGCGGTCGCGGTCTTGCCGCGGCCGGCGCGGCATGCGACATCGACCGCCATGACCCGGATCGCCGCCATCCTCGCCGCCAGCGTCGCCGTCATCGGGATCGGGACAATGAGCTACGTCGCCCTGCGCGGAGGCGACGCCGACCCCTTCGCCGGCTGCCGCGGCGGGGCCGTGGCGACCGGAACGGCGTCGATCGGCGGCCCTTTCACGCTCGTCGACGGCAGCGGCGCCCGCGTCACCGACGCGGAGGCCATCACCCGGCCGACGCTCCTCTACTTCGGCTACACGTTCTGCCCGGACTTCTGCCCGAACGACCTGTCACGCAACGCGCTGGCGGCGGACATCCTCGCCGAGCAGGGCGAGGACGTCGGCCTCGTCTTCGTGACGATCGACCCCGACCGCGACACCCCGGAGGCGATGGACGCCTATGCGCGCGCGATCCACCCCGACATGCTGGGGCTGAGCGGGACCGCCGAGGAAATTGCGGCGGCGGCAAAGGCCTACCGCGTCTATGCGCGCAAGTCCGGGGACGATCCCGAGTTCTACCTGATGGACCACTCGACGTTCACCTACCTCGCGGCGCCGGGCCATCCCTTCCTCGAGTTCTACGCCTCCGACGCCACCCCCGAAGCGATCGCGGAAAGCGTCGCCTGCTACGCCAAGGCGCTGGAAGGCCAGTAGTCGGTCGCGATCAGGCCCGCAGGTCGGGAAAGCGCGTCGCGGTGAAGCGGCCGCCGAGGAGCCCCGGATACTGGTCCGGCCAGGCCCGGACCCGCTCGCGCATCTCGCCCGCGACCCGGCGGGCGACGGCGGCGAGCGCCGCGTTGGAGCCATCGCGGCCGGCGCCCTCCACCTCCGCGCCGAGGACGATCCGGTAGCGGCGGAACGGCTCGACCTCGACCGCCGCCAGCGGAAAGAGCGCCGCGCCGTGGCGCAGCGCCAGGCCCGGGGCGCCCGTCGCGAGGCTGAGCCAGCCCCCGTCGCCGAAGGGCGTCTCGACGAAGCCGCCGCCGGAAAAGACGCTGTTCGTCATGGTGACGACGCCGCCGCCGCGCAGGATCCGCAGTATGCGGCGCATCACCTCCGCCGTCTCGCCGCCCGCGAAGACCAGCCGCTCGCCGAGATGGCGGTTCTCGGCGCGGATCACCGGCGGGTTGAGCCAGGCGACGCCGAAGCGCGAGAGCGAAACCCCGTGGAGCGCCGAACTGACATGGGCGGGCGGCAGATCCGCTTCGGCGAGCGCGCGCTTGGAGACGAGTTGACCGCAGAACGTATCGTCGACCCAGAGGATGGTCCCCCTCCCCCGGTCGAGCGCCGCGCGCAGCCGGGCGAGGTCGGCGGCGGCAAAGTCGATCCCGATGTCGAGCCGGCCCGCCCCCTCGGCCGCGGTGAGCATCTGCCGGCGGAAATACCCGGCGCGCGCCCGATCGATCGCGGCGTGCGCCGGGCCCGTGAGCGGGAGGCCGACCACGGCAAGCCCGGCGCGCAGGCGCGCCGCATCCTCGTGCATGCGGCGGATCGGGCTCGCGGCCAGCCGTCGGCACCACGCCGCCCAGGCCGCAGGACCAGCGGCGCGCGCGAGCGCCGCCATGCTCGTCGCGACGAACACGTCGGCGGCGTCGCGGGCGACAAGCAGGGGTTGCGCGCGGTCGCGCAACTCGCGACGACGATAGACGAGATCGGCGCCGGCGCCGCCTTCCGGCGGCAACGCCTCGACGAGTTCCCAGGCACGGCGCGGGCCCCGGGCGCGGCGCGCATGCCGCTGCGGCCGGTCGGCCGCCGGGAGGGCAGCGTCAGGCACTGGCGCCGCCGCCCGCCGGCGGCAGGAACGTCGACCGCGCGGAGAGTATCGGCCAGAACCGGCGTTCCGACATCATCACGGCTCCGGGTGCGGGACAGCGCGCATGACGTCGGACTATCCGGCTATCCAGTCGCGGGACCACCATTGCTCGAGGCCAGGGTTAACGCGCCTTCAGCTCAACCGGCGCGCCGGCGCTCCTCTGCCGCGGGCATCTCGGGCAATGCGGCCGGGCGGCCGAAGCGGTAGCCTTGGAGACAATCGACCCCGGCGGCGCGCAGCCAGGCGACATCGGCGTCGGACTCGACCCGCTCGGCCACGACGGTCATCTCGAAATGCCGCGCGAGGCGGACGAGGCATTCGACCAGGACGCGCGAGTCCGGCGATCCGGCGACGCCCTGCACGTAGGCGCCGTCGATCTTGACCATGTCGAAGCGGAAATCCCGGAAGTGCCGAAAGCCGGTCGCGCCGGCGCCGAAGTCGTCGAGGGCGAAGGCGCAGCCGCAACCGCGGACATGCGCCATGAAGTCGCGGGTCAGATCGGCGGTCGCGAGCGCCGCGGTCTCGGTCACCTCGACGATCAGGCGGGCGGTGACGCGCGGGTCGCGCGCCGCGGCCGTGGCGATGGCGGCGAGCCAGTCGGGATCGCCCATCGAGAGCGGCGACATGTTGACGGAGAGGCGCAGCGTCGGGTCGGCGGCGAGCGCGGCCAGCGCCGCCTCGAGCGCGAGCAGGTCGACGGCGCGGCCGAGCGGCCCGTCTTCGACCTGCGGCATGAAGGCGGCCGCCGGCAGCGTGCGGTCCCCGGGCAGCGCGATCCGCGCCAGCATCTCGAAGAAGGCGGGAAAGCCCGGGGCGTCGGCGCGCACCACCGGCTGATAGTGGAAGATCACCCTGCCCTGCGCCAGCGCCTGGGCGACGGCGAAGCGCACGCGGGCGGGCGATTCGGTGGGCGCGACGCCGGCGAGCGGCGGCTCGCCCGCGGCGAGCGCCCGCAGTCGGGCAAGGGTCTCGGGGCTGGCGGACCGCGGTTCCATGGCGCTCGAACCTCCTCGCACGGGGTGCCGACGCCGCTTACCTAAGGGGACGCTCCTTAAATGTTCGTCAATGACGCTGGTCGGGGCGGCGAGATTCGAACTCGCGGCCTCTGGTACCCAAAACCAGCGCGCTACCAGGCTGCGCCACGCCCCGACGCGCCCGCTCTACCGCGCGCCGCGCCGGCATGGAAGGGCGTCCACGCGCGGCTGCGCGCGTGGACGCCGGCCTTCTCCGCCCGCCGTCAGGCTGCGCGGGCGGCGAGGATGGAGTCCTCGATCACGTCAAGCGCCTCGGTGAAGACGTCGTCCTGAATGGTGATCGGCGCGAGGAAACGCACCACGTTGCCGTTCACGCCGCAGGTCAGCAGGATCACCCCCCGCTCCAGCGCCGCGCGCCGCACCTTGTCGGTGAAGGCCGGAGACGGCGCGCCCGTGGCGGGGTCCTTGAACTCGACGGCATTCATGAAGCCGGGGCCGCGCACGTCGGCGATCTCCGGCGCCCGGTCGGCCAACGAGGCGAGCCGCTGCTTCAGCCTCGCGCCGAGAACCTCGGCCCGCTCGCACAGGCGCTCCTCCTCGATCACGTCGAGCACGGCATGGGCGGCGGCCACCGAGATCGGGTTGCCGGCGTAGGTGCCGCCGAGCCCGCCCGGCGCCGGCCCGTCCATCACCTCGGCCCGGCCGGTGACGGCCGCCAGCGGGAAGCCGCCCGCGAGGCTCTTGGCCATCGTCATCAGGTCCGGGGCCACGCCGTGGTGCTCCATCGCAAAGAGCTTGCCGGTCCGCGCGAAGCCGGTCTGGACCTCGTCGGCGATCAGCAGGATCCCGTGCTGGTCGCAGATCTCGCGCAGCGCCTGCATGAAGGCCGTCGGCGCCGGGTTGAAGCCGCCCTCGCCCTGCACCGGCTCGAGGATGATCGCCGCCACGCGGGCCGGATCGACGTCCGCCGCGAAGAGCCGGCGCAGCGCCGCGAGCGAGTCCTCGACGGTGACGCCCTGCGTCTCCGCCGGGAAGGGCGCATGGAAGACGTCGGCCGGCATCGCGCCGAAGCCGAGCTTGTAGGGCGCGACCTTGCCGGTCAGCGCCATGCCCATGAAGGTCCGGCCGTGGAAGCCGCCGCCGAAGGCGACGATCGCCTGCCGGCCCGTGTAGGCCCGCGCGATCTTGACCGCGTTCTCCACCGCCTCGGCGCCGGTGGTGACGAAGATGGTCTTCTTCTCGAAGTCGCCCGGCGCGATCCGGTTCAGCCGCTCGGCGAGCGCGACGTAGTTCTCATAAGGCACCACCTGGTGGCAGGTGTGGGTGAAGCGGTCGAGCTGCGCCTTCACCGCCGCCATCACCTTCGGGTGGCGATGGCCGGTGTTGAGCACCGCGATTCCGCCGGCGAAGTCGATGTAGCGCCGGCCCTCCGTATCCCAGATCTCCGCGTTCTCGGCGCGGTCGGCGTAGATCTGCGTCGTCACTCCGACGCCGCGGGCGATGGCGGCGGCGCGGCGGTCGGCGAGAGCGGTCGTCATTCGGAACCTCCGGAAAACCTGCATGCGTCCTGCAGGGAAATTCGATGGTGCATTTCCTACATTGTTTCTGTAAGAATGCAAGCGGAAATTCCTGCGGACGGTGGAGGCGCATGGGCGAGGGTGTGAGTGGGAACGGCGCCTACCGGGTCTCGGACGTGGCCCGGATGATCGGCGTCTCCGCGTCGACACTTCGCCTCTGGGAGATGCAGGGCCTTCTCCGCCCGCGCCGCAGCGCCAGCGGCCAGCGCCGCTATGCCGAGGAGGATCTCGAGCGCGCCCGCCGGATCGCCTGGATGCGCAACGAGGGCGGCCTCGCGCCCAAGGCCATCCGCGCCGCGCTGACGCCCGAGGCAGCCCCTGGCAGCGCGCCGGATCCCGTCGCCGAGCCGGCGGAGGAACTCGGCCGGCGCCTGCGGGGACTGCGCCACGCGGCCGGGCTCACGCTCGAGACCGTGGCCGGCGCCGTCGGGATCGCCCCCTCCGCCCTCTCCACCCTGGAGCGCACATCACGCGGCGTCAGCTTCGGCGCGCTGCACCGCATCGCGGCCTACTACGACACCACCGTCTCGGCGCTGAGCCTGCCGCCCGGCGAGGCGACGGAGGTCGTCCGCGCCGGGACATGGCGGGTCTGGCCGGCGACCGCGCCCGGCGTCACGGTCCAGCTGCTCGCCGAGGGCATGCGCCAGATGGACTGCCATCGCTTCGTCCTCGCGCCGGGCGCCGGCAGCGAGGGCGCCTATGCCCATGACGGCGAGGAATTCCTGCACATCCTCTCGGGCCGCCTCGAAGTCGTGCTCGACGGCTCGGACCGCCACGAGCTGGGGCCGGGCGACTCGATCTACTTCGAGAGCCGCCGCCGCCACGCCTGGCGCAACGCCGCCGACGGCGAGACCGTGCTCCTCTGGAT
>NZ_JAGOID010000044.1 GCF_017995835.1 Amaricoccus sp. | reverse complement strand
CTTCTCAAGATGCTGAGCGACGCGTTCGCCTACGAGTTCGGCAGCTCGCGCGGGTCGAAGGAAAAGACCGAGGACCTGATCGCGATCAGCGAGGCCAACCAGGCGGCCACCGCCCGCGCCGTCAAGACCGCCCAGACCCAGGCCGCCACCGTCGCGGCGCGCGTCGTCCGGGAGACCAAGGCGGCGGTCACGACCGGGGCCGCGACCGCCACGGCCGTCGCCGAGACGCTTGCCAATCCGAAGCCTCGCGACTTCGTCGGGCAACTCGTGCGGGGCGAGATCTGAACCCGAGCCGCGCGCCAGCCCGCGGACGATCAGCGTCCGCGGATGCGCGGATCCAGCGCGTCGCGGAGGCCGTCGCCGACGAAGTTTATCGAGAGCACCGTGAGCGAGATCGCGAGGCCGGGCCAGAGGACGCGGGCGGGCGTCAGCGTCATGAAGTCCTTGCCGTCGTAGAGAAGCCGGCCCCAGGTCGGAAAGTCGGGCGGGAAGCCGAGGCCGAGGAAGCTGAGCGCGCTTTCGGTGATGATGGCCCCGGCGACGCCGATGGTGGCGGAGACCATGATCGGCGACAGCACGTTCGGCAGGATGTGGCGCAGGATGATCCGGCGCGAGGGTGTGCCGATCGACTTCGCCGCCAGCACGAATTCGCGTTCCTTGAGCGCCAGCACGTCGCCGCGGACGATGCGGGCCGTCTGCATCCACGAGGTGATCCCGATCAGGAACACGATGAGGAGGAAGATGCCGGCCTCGGGGCCGAACAGCACCCGCAGCGTGTCGCGGAAGAGCATGATCGCGACGAGCAGGAGCGGCAGCAGCGGCAGGGCGAGGAAGAGGTCGGTCATGCGCATCAGCGGGCCGTCGAGGCGGCGGAAATAGCCGGCGAGGACGCCGATCAGCGTGCCGATCACCAGCGAGATCAGCATCGCGACGACGCCGACGAGCATCGAGACCCGCCCGCCCTGGAGCACCTGGGCGAAGATGTCGCGGCCGATGTTGTCGGTGCCCATTGGATGCACGAGCGACGGCGGCGCGTTGCGGGCGCGCACGTCGATGAACTGCGGGTCGGTTCCGTAGACCATCGGGCCGAAGACCACGCAGAGCACGATGGCGGTGAAGATCACCACGCCGAGCATGGCGCCGCGGTGGCGGCGGAAGGCGACCCAGACGTCGGACCAGAGGCTGCGCTGGGGGGCGTCAATCTGCGGCGCGCCGACGCTCGCGTCACTCATAGCGGATCCTCGGGTCGAGCATGCCGTAGAGGAGATCGGCGACCAGGTTGAAGAGCACGATCAGCACCGCGAACATGAAGGTCAGGGTCTGCACCAGCGGAATGTCGGCGCCCTGGATGCCGGTGATGAGGAGCTGGCCGATGCCGTTCACCCGGAAGATCTGCTCGGTGATGATCGCGCCGCCGAAGATCGTCGGGATGCCGAGCGCGATCACGGTGACGACCGGGATCAGCGAGTTCCGGAGCACGTGGATCAGAATCACCGCCCGTTCGCGCAGGCCCTTGGCGCGGGCGGTGCGGACGTATTCCTGGCCGAGGTTGTCGAGCATCGAGGCGCGCATGAAGCGGCTGAGCTGCGCCGCGTTGAACAGCGCGAGCACCATCACCGGCATGATCATCTGCCTGATCTGGAGCCACAGGGTCTGGGCGTTCGTCACCCGCAGGTTGGTGTCGTAGATCGAGGGCAGCCAGCCGAGCCAGACCGAGAAGATCACGATGAAGAGCAGGCCGGTGAAGAAGGTCGGCGCCGAGAAGCCGATCATCGAGAACAGCGTGCCGAACTGGTCGAACCACGAATACTGCCGGTAGGCCGAGATCACGCCGATCGGGATCGCGATCAGGATGCCGACGAGGTAGGAGAGGCCGACCACCCACAACGTCTGGGGCAGGCGCTCGAGGATCAGATCGGTCACGGGCGAGCGGGTCTGCCAGGAGATCACCCGCATCCGCTGGCCCTCGCCGAAGCTCCAGCCGGTCGCCTGCTCGATCAGGTGCAGCGGCTCGTTGACGAAGAACTGTTCGAGCCACTTGACGTAGCGGATGTGGAAGGGCTCGCCGAGGCCGAGCGAGATGCGGATCTGCTCGCGGACCTCGGCGGGAATGGTGAGCGGCAGGTTGGCGGTCGGGTCCCCCGGGCTGAGGTCGAGCAGCGCGAAGATGATGAAGCTGATGACGAGCAGCGTCGGGATGGCGAACAGGAGCCGTCGCAGCGCGTAGGCGAACATGTGATCCCTCCTCGGCCGCCGGGCCCGGACGGGGGATACCGCCCGGGCCGCGCTTCAGGTCAGGACTTCTCGCGGTACCAGTCGGCCGCGTTCCAGAGTTCGCTGTCCCACGGGTTCATGATCACGCCGCCGAGCGCGTTCGATTTGGTCGAGACGCGGCCGCGGTGGACGAGCGGGATGAACGAGGGCGAGTTGACGATCATGTCGTTGAGTTCGATCGCGATCTTGGCGCGGGCGTCCTGGCCGGCGGTCTTGCCGAGCTCGGCGTGCAGCGCGTCGTAGTCGGGGTTGCACATGCGGGAGGTGTTGTTGCCCTGCCACTGGTTCTCGATGCTCGGCGCCTGGGAGCAGACCCAGTCGCCGAGATACTTCTCCGGGTCGGTGCCGTCGAAGTTGTTGGCGTACATCTCGACGTCGGCGAAGAACTTCTGGAAGGTGTCGGGCGAGCCCGGGTCGCCGCCGAAGAAGACGCCGCCGTCGATGTTGCGCAGCTCGGTCTCGACGCCGATCTGGGCCCAGTCCTGCTTGATCAGCGCCTGCGCCGCCTGGCGAACGGAGTTCGTCGAGCTCTGGAACAGCAGCGACAGGCGCTTGCCGTCCTTCTCGCGGACCCCGTCGGAGCCCATCATCCAGCCCGCCTCGTCGAGGAGCTTGTTGGCCTGGTCGACGTCGCGGGTCTTGCACCAGTCGTTGTTGGTCGAGGCGTTGTATTCGGGCGCGGGCACGAGGTTGCAGGTCATCTGGCCCGCAGCGCCGTAGCCCGTCTCGATGAGGATCGCCCGGTCGATGGCGAGCGACAGCGCCTTGACCACGTTCTCGTCGGTCAGGATCGGGTGCGGGTGCTTGACGGTGGAGCGCTCCTCGCCGAGGGCGGGGTCGGGGTCGGTCTGGTTGACCTGGATGCGCTCGACCAGCGTGCCGAAGGCGGAGACGACCTTGCCCTTGCCGGCCGCCTCCATGGCGGTGAGGATCTCGGGCTCGACCTGGGCGTTCCAGGCGTAGTCGAACTCGCCGGTCTCGAGCACGGAGCGCGCCGCCGAGGCCGCGTCGCCGCCGCCCTTCAGCACCATGTTGGCGAAAGCGGGCTTCTCCGGGTCGCGGAAGTTCGGGTTGGCCGAGAGCACGACGACGTCGTTGGCCTTGAAGTCGTCGACGACGAAGGGCCCGGTTCCGATCGGCTTGGTGTTGGCTTCGGTGCAGGTCGGGGCGGCGACGCCGAGGCAGTTGGCGAACTGCGCCTTCTGGATGAGCGGCGACTGCGCGCCGACGAGCGGCCCGTAGGGGTATGGCTTCGGCACCGAGAACGTCACCTTGATCGTCTGCGGGTCGACGGCCTCGACGCTGGCGACGTCGCCAAAGTTCGGCAGCTGCGCGCAGCCGCCGTCCGGGTCGGTGCAGTACTGCCAGGTGAAGACGGCGTCGTCGGCGGTGACGGGCGTGCCGTCGGACCAGAGGATCCCTTCCTTGAGCTTCCAGGTGATGGTGGTCAGGTCCTCGGAGATGCCGCCGTTCTCGAGCGTCGGTATGTCTTCCGCGAGGTAGGGGACGAGCTGGCCGTCCGGGCCGAAGCGGGCGAGCGGTTCGAGAACGAGGCTCGCCGCCTCGAGGTCCTTGGTGCCGGAGGAGAGGTAGGGCGTCATGATCGAGACGGCCTGCCAGTAGAGGACGTTGACCTGGCCGTCCGATCCGCGCTCGGCATGGGCGGCCGGCGCGAGGAGCGCCAGCGCCGCGGCCCCAGTCAGCATGTGTCGCAGTGTCATGAATCGCTCCTTCGCGGTTGATGGTGGCGGCGGGCGCTCATGCCGCGCGCGCCGCGGGTTCGGCAAGGAAGCACGCCGCCCTGTGGCCCCCGCCGAGGTCGTAGAGGGGCGGCGTCTCGATCCGGCAGCGGTCGAACACCCTGGGGCACCGGGTCGAGAAGGCGCAGCCCGGCGGCGGGTTGGACGGGCTCGGGACGTCGCCCTTGAGCACGATCCGCCGCCGCTTCGCCTCGATCTCCGGGTTCGGGCTCGGGACGGCGGAAATCAGCGCCTGGGTATAGGGATGGGCCGGGCGGTCGTAGAGCGTCTCGCGGGCGGCGATCTCCACGAGCTTGCCGAGGTACATCACCGCGACCCGCGTGGCGAGGTGGCGCACCATCGACAGGTCGTGGCTGATGAAGAGGTACGTGAGCCCGAGTTGCTGCTGGAGGTCCTCGAGAAGGTTCACCACCTGCGCCTGGATCGAGACGTCGAGCGCGGCGATCGGCTCGTCGCAGACGATGAACTTCGGGTTGAGCGCGAGCGCGCGGGCGATGCCGATGCGCTGGCGCTGACCGCCGGAGAACTCGTGCGGGTAGCGGTTGACGAAGGTCCGGTTGAGGCCGACGGCGTCCATCAGCTCCGTCACGCGGGCGCGGCGCGCGGCGCGGGACTGGCGCGTATGCTCGTCGAGCGGCTCGGCGATGATCGAGCCCACGGTCATGCGCGGGTTCAGGCTCGCCTGCGGATCCTGAAAGATCATCTGCATCTTCGGCCGGAGGGTGCGCAGCGCGTCGCCTTCCAGATGGGCGATGTCGCGGCCCTCGAGCACGATCGCGCCGGCGGTTGGCTCGTAGAGCCGCAGGATAGCCCGGCCGGCGGTGGACTTGCCGCAGCCCGACTCGCCGACGAGCCCGAGCGTCTCGCCCTCGGCAACGGAGAAGGTGATGTCGTCGACCGCCTTGACCGCGCCGGCCCTGCGGCGGAGCACCCCCTTGTAGATCGGGAAGTGCATCTTCAGCCCCTCGACGCGCAGGAGCGGCTCGGCGGCGCGGGGCAGGGGGGTCGCGGCGTCAGACATGGCGGGGCTCGTCGGTGGCCGGATCCCACCAGCAGGCGACGTCGTGACCCTCGCCGACCGGGATGCGCGTCGGGTTCTCGACCCGGCAGCGGTTGAAGGCGTGGCGGCAGCGCGGCGCGAAGGGGCAGGCGCGGGGATACTGGAGCAGGATCGGCGGCTGTCCCTCGATGGTCCTGAGCCGCGTCGCCCTCGGGCCGGTGACCGAGGGCACGGTGGCCAGCAGCGCGCGGGTGTAGGGGTGCTGCGGGTCCGAGAAGATCGCCTTGACCGGTCCGTGCTCGACGACCTGCCCCGCGTACATGACCATCACCCGGTCGGCGATGCCGGCGACGAGGCCGAGGTCGTGGGTGATCCAGATGATCCCCATCCCGAGCTTCTGGCGCAGGTCGCGCACGATCTCGAGGATCTGCGCCTGGATCGTCACGTCGAGCGCGGTGGTCGGTTCGTCGGCGATCAGCACCTTGGGGTCGCAGGACAGCGCCATGGCGATCATCACCCGCTGGCGCATGCCCCCCGAGAACTGGTGCGGATAGTCGTCGAGCCGGCGGGCGGCGTCGGGGATGCCGACGAGTTTCAGGAGCTCGGCGGCGCGGGCGCGGGCGGCGGATTTCGACAGGCCGAGATGGACGCGCAGCGGTTCGACGAGCTGGTAGCCCACGGTGAAGACCGGGTTCAGGCTCGTCATCGGATCCTGAAAGACGAAGCCGATCTCGCCGCCCCGCAGCTCGCGCATCTGGGCGTCGGACATGCGCCGCACGTCGCGGCCCTGGTAGCGGATCTCGCCGCCGACGATTCTCGCGGGCGGCGAGGGCAGGAGCCGCATCAGCGACATCATGGTGACGGACTTGCCGGAGCCGCTCTCGCCCACGACGCCGAGAAGCTCGCCCGGCGCGATGGCGAAACTCACGCCGTTCACCGCGTGAACCGCGCCGTCGCGCATCTGGAACACGGTCTGAAGATCGCTGACTTCCAGGACCGGCGCGGGTCCGTCGAGCATTGGTGGCTCCCTGCCGAGCGTCACGGCGCAGGCGCCGTTCTCGGATCGCTCCGGCGGCGCCATTGCCCGAAAGTAAACAGCAAGAAACACCTTCCCACAACGGGGAATGTGCCGGGAGGCGCAGGGAGGAATCCGGCTTGACGCTCGGGGTAGCCCTCCGCAGATTGCGAGAGGCGGTCATCCTTCAGCCGGGAGGCGGGTCCGTCGCGCCGGGCGGCCGGCCGGGCCGCGATCCATCGAAGGCCGCCCCGATGCCCGTCCTGAACCGCCTCGCCGACCGCGCGTCCGTCCATGCCGAGTGGCGGCGCGACCTTCATCGCCATCCCGAGCTCGAGTTCGACGTGCTGCGCACGGCGGGGATCGTGGCGGAGAAGCTGGCGGAGTTCGGCTGCGACGAGGTCGTGACCGGCATCGGCCGGACCGGCGTCGTCGGGCTGATCCGGGGCCGGTCGACGGGCTCGGGCCGGGTGATCGGGTTGCGCGCCGACATGGATGCGCTGCCGATCGAGGAGACGACGCAGGCGTCCTGGGCCTCGCAGACGCCCGGCAGGATGCACGCCTGCGGTCACGACGGGCACACGACGATGCTGCTCGCCGCGGCCGAGCACCTCGCCGAGACCCGCGCCTTCGACGGAACCGTGGCGGTGATCTTCCAGCCTGCCGAGGAGGGCGGCGGCGGCGGGCGCGAGATGGTCCGCGACGGCATGATGGAGCGATTCGGGATCCAGCAGGTGTTCGGGATGCACAACCTGCCCGACCTCCCGGTGGGCGACTTCGCGGTGCGGCCCGGGCCGATGCTCGCCGCGGCGGATCGTTTCCTGATCGAGGTCGTCGGCAAGGGCGGGCACGCGGCGATGCCGCACGGCGCCGTCGACCCGACGCTCGCGGCCTCGGCGATCGTGATGGCGCTGCAATCGATCGTGGCGCGCAACGTCGACCCGCTGAAGGAGGGCGTCGTCTCGGTCACCTCGTTCCGCACCGCGAGCGACGCCTTCAACGTCATCCCGGAACGGGTGGACCTGCTCGGCACCGTTCGGACCCTGTCGCCGGAGATGCGCGACCTGATCGAGCGGCGGATGGGCGAGGTGATCGACGGGACCGCGCGCGCCTACGGCGCGACCGCGCGGTTCGAGTACCAGCGCAACTACCCGGTCATGGTGAACGACGCGGCCTGCGCCGCCTTCGCCGCGCGGGTGGCGACGGACGTGGTGGGCGAGGCCCGGGTCGACGCCGACGCGCCGCCGCTTATGGGGGGCGAGGACTTCGCCTTCATGCTCGAGGCGCGGCCGGGGGCGTTCGTCTTCGTCGGCAACGGTCCGACCGCGGCGCTGCATCACCCGGCCTACGACTTCAACGACGATCTCATCCCCTATGGCGCGAGCTACTGGGTGCGGCTGGTCGAGACGGCGATGCCGGGGGCCTGAGATCAGACCGCCCGGGCCATGGCCCCGGGGCGGAGGGGGAACTCGGCGAAGACGCGGTCCCAGGAGGGGAGATGGCCGTCGTGGGCCCGCGAGGGATCGGCGAAGCGGTCCAGGTAGCGGTTGTGCAGCCGCGGCTCGCCCCAGTCGGCCTCGGCGCGGTCGGCGGTCTGGAGGAGCACGACCTCGAAGTCGTGGTCGGGGTAGCGTCCGGCGAGGAGGTCGCGCAGTTCCAGCGCCTTTTCCCGGGCGGCCTCGTGGGCGGTCTTGACCACATAGAGCACCCGGTTCGGCGAGGCGGCCAGGGTGCGGAAGCGGTCGGCGAGCATGGCGTACTTGGCGGCGCTTTCGGTGTAGAGTTCCTCGAAGCGCGGACCTTCGAGCGCGCGGCCGAGTTCCTTGCGGTAGGCGCTGTGGTATTTCATGCCGTAGCCGCGGTCGAGGATCATGCCGACGTCCTGGGTGACTTCGAGGTTCTCGCGCCGATAGGCTCCGGCGAAGTCGGCGCGCAGGATCTCGACGAGCGCGTCGAGCGGCGTCACCAGCCAGTTGAAATAATAGGCGACGTCCCGGCCGAGCAGGCGGCGGAACTGGAAGGCTCCCTCGCAATTGTGGCCGAGCGATACGTAGTTGTCGAACATGCGGACCCCCTCGCGCGCCGTCCCCAACCCGGGGGACGCGCACGGAGACTATCGCAGGACCGCCGGCAGATCCCGCGTCGCGAGACGGGTTGCTTTGCGAAGCATGAACGCCGCCCGGAGCCGCCCGCGGTCGGGGGTGAGCCGGCGTCACGGCGCTTGCCCTGGCGGGGCGCGGCAAGTGGCGGCAAAGGCGTGATCTTATACCGGCGGGCTCATGAAACGACTCGCGGGCGCTTTTTGGCCTTTGACGCTTTTATCGTTTGTACTCAGATAGTTACCATATCTATCACGCGTGTTAGCCCGTGCTGCGCCGGGTGGCCTGGTAGACTCGCCGGTACTATCCGGCTGGAACGCGGCTGGAATCGGGCAGGAATCCGCCTTGTCACTTTTCAGGTTTCGACAAGGCTCCGGCGCTGGTCCGGCGCCCGGGTCGTTGGCGTCAGTCCGGCATGTCGAGGAAAGCGGTGCGGAGCGCGCGGCCCCAGGCGTCGGACATCTCGGAAAAGCGGGGGTCGCCCGGCTCGAAGCGCTCGCGCACGCCGACCCGGTGCTCGTCCCGGCGGATGATCGCAAGGTCGAGCGGCATTCCGACCGAGAGGTTCGAGCGCATCGTCGAGTCCATGGAGAGGAGCGCCACCTTGCGGCCCTCGGCGAGCGAGGTGGAGGGGCGCACCACCCGGTCGAGGATCGGCTTGCCGTACTTGAACTCGCCGATCTGGAGGTAGGGCGTGTCGTCGGTCGCCGTGATGAAGTTTCCCTCGGGGTAGATGAGGAAGAGCCGCAGCCCCCCGCCGCGGCGCTGGCCGCCGAGGATCAGGGAGGCCGAGGCGGAGGGCGCCTGATCCATCTGGCGCATCCGGCCACGGATGGAGACCGAGACCTCGAAGAGCGTGCGCCCGACGATCTCGGCGACGTCGAGCATGGTCTCGGCGAGCAGGATCGAGGTCGCGGGCGTCGCGTCGGCGCGCTCGGCGTCGTGGGTCAGCCTGTCGATCACCGTCTGGGTGACCGAGAGATTGCCCGACGTCATCAGCGCGATCACCCGTTCGCCCGGCTGCTCGAAGAAGAACAGCTTGCGGAAGATCGAGATGTCGTCGATCCCGGCATTGGTGCGGGTGTCGGCGAGAAGGACGATTCCGGCGTCGAGCAGGAGGCCGACACAGTAGGTCATGCAGGCGGCCTCATTGCTGGGTCTGCGAGCGGGACGGCGAGCTGGAAACGGTCACGTCCACGTCGAGCGCCTCGACGGCGCCGCCGCGCGAAATGCCCCGGATCGGCGCGGCCTCGCGGGCGTCGCGGCCCGAGCCGAGGCGGATGTAACGGTCGTCCGGGCAGCAGCGGTTGGCGACGTCGAAGCCGACCCAGCCGAGGCCGGCGATGAAGATCTCGGCCCAGGCATGGCTCGCCTCGACCCCGTCCTCGCCGGCGCCGGCGAAGAGGTAGCCGACGGCGTAGCGCGCGGGCAGGCCGCAGAGGTGAGCGAGCGCGATCGCGGCGTGGGCGTGGTCCTGGCAGACGCCCTTGCCCTGCTCCAGCGCCTCGGCGGCGGTGGTGTGGGCGTCGGTCGCGCCGGGGGCGTACTCGATCGCGTCGGCGACGGCGGCGGCGATGCGGTGGGCGCGGCCGAGCGCGTCGTCCTCGCTCGCGCCCTTCACGGCGGCGGCGGCGAGTTCGGTCAGCGGCCGGTCGGGGTGGGTCGCGGCGGTGGGGACGAGATAGACCCGCGGCGAAATCGCCTCGCGGTGGTTGCGCAGGACGCCGGAGGTGTCGGTGGTCTCGACCTCGCCCTCGACCAGCACTTCGACCCGGTCGACCGGGCCGGCGATGGTGAGCGTTCGCACCGCATCGCCGGCGCCGTCTACGAAGCTCGCCCCGATCTCGCCGCCGTCGGCGGCGACGTTCCAGGCGATCGTGCGCTGCGAGACGCAGACCGAGGGCGTGAGTCGATGGCTCTGCACGATCCAGCGCATCGGCGCGTCGAAGGCGTAGACGGTGCGGTGGCGAACGGAGAGACGCATCACTGGGGCCCGAACAGGTAGGCGTCGGCGACGTCCTGGCCGAGCGCGGCGTTGCGGTTGATGAACCGCGT
Source organism: Amaricoccus sp. (assembly GCF_017995835.1). GTDB lineage: Bacteria > Pseudomonadota > Alphaproteobacteria > Rhodobacterales > Rhodobacteraceae > Amaricoccus. The sequence goes on along the minus strand of NZ_JAGOID010000044.1, from coordinate 14,698 downwards.
GAGGAACTCGTGCAGGCCCTCGCCGATGATGTCCTCGATCCGCGCGTCGGAAAGATCGGCGACGATCTCGCGGATGCGGTCGTGGGCGAAGGTCGCGCGCCCATAGGCCCCGGCGAGCCGCGCGAGATGGAAGTCGGCCTTGCCGGAGCAATGAAGGAGCGAGCGCGGACAGGCGCGGTTGAGGATCAGGAAGTCGGCGATCTTGCGCGGCGTGTACTCGCCGCCATAGGCCCAGTGGAAGGCGCGGAACGCCGAGAGCGAGCGCAGGAGCGTCGTCCACTGGTAGGTGTCGATCGTGCCGCCGACCATGTCGGTGGTCGGCAGCAGGACGAAGTACTTCACGTCGAGGATGCGCGCGGTGTTGTCGCCGCGCTCGATATAGTAGCCGAGGTTGAGGAAGTCGTAGCCGTCGTTCTGGAGGTGCGACGTCTCGGTCGAGCCGCGCAGCAGCGCGCCCTGGCGCTTCGTCCATTCGCAGAGCTTGGGCAGCAGCGCCTCGGTGCGGGGCTCGCGCTCGATGCCGGCGATCTCGAGGAAGGCGCCGTTCAGCGCGTCCCACATCTCGGTGGTGAGCGCGGTGCGCACGGCGCGGCCGTTCTGCCGCGCGGTCTCGATGCAGGCGATCACCGAGGAAGGGTTGTCGCGGTCGAAGAACAGCCAGGACTCGACGTCGCGCTGGCGGTAGTCCTCGCCGAACTTGGCCTCGAAGCCTTCCGACGAGCCTGCGGCGGCGACGAGCGAGGCCCATTCGTTGCGGTAGCCCTCGGCGGCCGAGGGCATCATCGCCATGCGGTAGCCGACCTCGAGCAGGCGGGCCATGGTCTCGGCCCGCTCCATGTAGCGGGCGAGCCAGTAGAGGCTTTCGGCGGTGCGGCTCAGCATGTCAGTCGGCCAGAACCCAGGTATCCTTGACGCCCCCGCCCTGCGACGAGTTCACCACCAGCGAGCCCTCGCGCATGGCGACGCGGGTGAGGCCGCCGGGCACGAGGTGCACCTCGCGGCCGACGAGGCAGTAGGGGCGGAGATCGACGTGCCGGGGCGCGAGGCCGCTGTCGACGAAGGTCGGCACCGTCGACAGCGACAGCGTCGGCTGGGCGATGAAGTCGTCCGGCGCGGCCTTGATGCGCTCGGCATAGGCGGCGATCTGCTCCGCGGTCGAGGCGGGCCCGACCAGCATCCCGTAGCCGCCCGAGCCGTGCACCTCCTTGACCACCAGATCCTTGAGGTTCGCCAGCACGTGCATGCGGTCGGCCGGGTCGGCGCATTTCCACGTCTGCACGTTCTTCAGAATCGGCTGCTCGCCGAGGTAGAAGCGGATCATCTCGGGCACGTATGTGTAGACGGCCTTGTCGTCGGCCACGCCGGAACCCGGGGCCGAGCAGATCGACACGCCGCCCGAGCGGTAGACGTTCATCAGCCCCGGCACGCCGAGCATCGAATCGGGCCGGAAACACAGCGGATCGAGGAAGCTGTCGTCGATGCGGCGATAGATGACGTCAACGCGCTTCGGGCCCTGGGTCGTGCGCATCCAGACGAACTCGCCCTGCACGAACAGGTCCTGGCCCTCGACGAGTTCGACGCCCATCTGGTCGGCGAGGAACGAGTGCTCGTAATAGGCCGAGTTGAACGAGCCCGGCGAGAGCACGACGCAGGTCGGCTCGCTCTCGCATTTCGGCGGGGCGACGGAGGCGAGCGTCCGGCGGAGCTTTTCGGGGTAGTCGTCCACGGGCGCGATGCGGATCGAGCGGAACAGTTCGGGGAACATCCGCATCATGATCTCGCGGTTCTCCAGCATGTAGGAGACGCCCGAGGGGGTGCGGCAGTTGTCCTCGAGGACGAAGAACTCCTCCGGCCCGGTGCGCACGATGTCGATGCCGACGATGTGGGAATAGACCCTGGCCGGCGGGTCGATCCCGACGACGGCGGGCTCGTAGGCTTCGTTGCGATAGACGAGGTCGGCCGGGACCACCCCGGCGCGGATGATCTCGGCGCGGTGGTAGACGTCGTGGAGGAAGGCGTTGAGCGCGCGCGCCCGCTGCTTCACGCCGCGCTCGAGCTTGCGCCACTCGCGTTCGGTGAAGACCCGCGGCATCATGTCGAACGGGATCAGCCGCTCGACGTCGCCGCCTTCGCCGTAGACCGCGAAGGTGATGCCGATGCGGCGGAACAGCGCCTCGGCCTCCTGCTGCTTCTGGGCGATGACCTCGGGAGGGGTCCGCTTCACCCAGGCGTCGACGGATGCGTACGCCTCCCGCAGGGTCTCGCCGTCATACATCTCGTTGAAGAATGAGATGACGGCCTCCCCCGTTGAACCGGGTCCATGTAGAAGCCGCGTTCGAGGAAACGCAAGCGGGTTGGAGGCGTTCCGCGTCGGCGCCCGGGTGAGGCGCCCGTTTTCCGGGCGCCTCCACGCCCCCGGCCCTGCTTTCGCGCATGGCCGGATCGGGCGTTCCCCAGCCGGACGCCGGCTGCGTTGGGGTTTGCGTCTCGGCGGGCGACGTGGTTTAGTTCGCGGCAAGCGGGCGCAGCCCCGCCGCGGAAACAGGGATGTCGCATGAACGCCGGACGCGGCGACGAAGCATTCGTGGCCTTCGAGCACGTGCAGAAAAGCTATGACGGCGAGACGCTGGTCGTCAAAGACCTCAATCTCGACATCGGCAGGGGCGAATTTCTGACCATGCTCGGGCCATCCGGCTCGGGCAAGACCACCTGCCTGATGATGCTGGCGGGATTCGAGACCGCCACCCACGGCGAGATCCGCCTCGCGGGGCGGCCGATCAATTCGGTGCCGCCGGAGAAGCGCGGCATCGGCATGGTGTTCCAGAACTACGCGCTGTTCCCGCACATGACGGTCGGCGAGAACCTTGCCTTCCCGCTCGAGGTGCGCAAGCTCGGCAGGGCCGAGATCGAGGCGAAGGTGAAGCGCGCGCTCGACATGGTGCAGATGGGCGCCTTCGCCGCGCGCCGCCCGGCTCAGCTCTCGGGCGGCCAGCAGCAGCGCATCGCGCTGGCGCGCGCGCTCGTCTTCGAGCCGGAGCTGGTGCTGATGGACGAGCCGCTGGGCGCCCTCGACAAGCAGCTGCGCGAGCACATGCAGTTCGAGATCAGGCGCCTGCACGAACGGCTCGGGGTGACCGTGGTCTACGTCACCCACGACCAGGGCGAGGCGCTGACAATGTCGGACCGGGTCGCGGTGTTCAACGACGGCCGCATCCAGCAGCTCGCGCCGCCCGAGGAGCTGTACGAGCGGCCCGAGAACCGGTTCGTCGCGAGCTTCATCGGCGAGAACAACACGCTCGAGGGCGTGGTCGAGACCATCTCCGGGGGCGCGTGCACCGTGCGCCTCGCCACCGGCGAGATCCTCGACGCGGCGCCCGTCAACGTCACCCGCCCGGGCGAGCGCACCACCGTCTCGATCCGTCCCGAGCGGGTGGAGTTCAAGCCGGAGAACATCCCTCCCGGCGTGCACACGGTCGAGGCGGAAGTGCTCGAGTTCATCTACATGGGCGACGTCTTCCGCACGCGGATGCGGGTCGCGGGGAACGACAACTTCGTGATGAAGTGCCGCAACAGCGTCGGCCAGCGCAAGCTCGAGCCGGGCGAACGCGTGCCGATCGGCTGGGCGCCGCACGACGCGCGCGCGCTCGACCCGCTCTGAAGACGGGCCAAACCAAAGGCCCGGATACGAATACGACAACCCGGAGAGAGGCCAAGATGAAGAGATTTCTGTTCCTGACCAGCGCGCTGGCGTCCCTTGCCGTCACCGCCGCGGCGCAGGAGATCACCGTCGTCTCGTGGGGCGGCGCCTATGGCGCGAGCCAGATGGAGGCCTACCACAAGCCCTATCAGGCGCTGACCGGCATCAAGATAAACTCGGTCGACGCCGACAACCCGGCGACGCCGATCAAGGCGCAGGTCGAGGCGGGCAACGTCACCATCGACGTCGCCGACGTCGAGCCATCGGATCTGGTGCGGCTCTGCGACGAGGGCGCGCTCGAGGTGCTGGCGATCGACGAGTTGCCCGACGGCGCGGACGGGACGCCCGCCGCCGAGGACTTCATCGAGGGCGGGCTCTATGACTGCGGCGTGGGCACCATCGTCTATTCGACGCTGATCGCCTACCGCACCGACGGCACGGCCCCGACCTCGACCGCGGACTTCTTCGATCTCGAGAAGATCCCCGGCAAGCGCGGCCTGCGCAAGGGCGCGAAATACGCGCTCGAGCTCGCGCTGATGGCCGACGGCGTGCCGCCAGCGGAGGTCTACGACATGCTCGCCACGCCCGAGGGCGTCGACCGCGCCTTCGCCAAGCTCGACACGATCAAGGATCAGGTGGTGTGGTGGGAGGCCGGCGCGCAGCCGCCGCAGCTGCTCGCCGACGGCGAGGTGGTGATGACGACCGCCTATAACGGCCGCATCTTCAACGCCATGATCTCGGAGAACCAGCCGTTCGAGCTGTTCTGGCCGAACCAGATCCTCGACTTCAACCTCTTCGTGATCCCCAAGGGCGCGCCGAACAAGGAAGCGGCCTGGGAGTTCATCAAGTGGGCGACGGACACCCAACGGTTGGCGGATCAGGCGAGCTTCATCAGCTACGGACCCGCGCGCAAGTCCTCGGCGCCCCTGGTCGGCCTGTTCAAGGACGGCAAGACCGAGATGGGTCCGCACATGCCGACCAATCCCGACTACATGGCCGACGCGCTGACGACCGACATCGAGTTCTGGGCCGACCACGACATCGAGCTCAACGAGCGGTTCAACGCCTGGCTGGCCAGCTGACGACGACAGCGGCGGCGGGTCCGGCCCGCCGCCGCAGCCGCGGAGCGCGCGTATGGCTGAAATCGCGAGGGATGCCCCGGAGCGGATGACGGCGGCTGACGGGACGCCGCTCAAGGCGGCGCTCGCCCGCGCCCAGGGGCGGGCGCGGCGGCGGGCCTTCCTGCTCGTCGCGCCGCTCCTCGTCTTCGTGCTGGCGAGCTTCGTCATCCCGATCGGCCAGATGCTGCACCGCTCGGTGCACAATCCGGTCTTCTCCGCCAACATGCCGGCGACGACCGCGTGGTTCGGCGCCAACCCGGTCGGGACCGAGCCCGACGAAGCCGCCTTCGCCGCGCTCGCCGCCGACCTCGCGGCAGCGGCCGAGGCGCGCACCATCGGCGCGGTCGGCACTCGGGTGAACTACGAGATGCAGGGCACGCGCTCGCTCTTCACCTCGGCGGGGCGCAAGGCGGACGACCTCGAGGCGCCCTTTCGCGCGGCGATGCTCGACCTCGATCGCCGCTGGGGCGAGCCCGAGCTGTGGAACACGATGCGCAACGTGTCCTCGCCCTACACGGCGAACTTCTATCTCGCCGCCGCGGACCGGTTCCGCGACCTCGACGGCGGCATCTCGCGCGTCGCCCCCGAGCGCCAAGTCTACCTGACGCTGTTCCAGCGGACCTTCCTGCTCTCGGCGCTCATCACGGCGATCTGCCTGCTGCTCGGGTTTCCCATCGCGCACCTGCTGGCGACTCTGCCGCTGCGCTACTCGAACCTGCTGATGATCCTGGTGCTGTTGCCGTTCTGGACCTCGCTTCTCGTGCGCACCACCGCCTGGATGGCGATCCTCCAGGGGCAGGGGGTGCTCAACAACGCCCTCGTCGCGCTCGGCGTGATCGGCGACGACGGCCGCATCGCGCTCATGTACAACCAGGCCGGCACCGTCATTGCCATGACGCACATCCTGCTGCCGTTCATGGTGCTGCCGCTCTACTCGGTGATGCGCAACATCAACCCGTCCTACGTGCGCGCGGCGCGCTCGCTCGGCGCGTCCTCGTGGACCGCCTTCCGCAGGGTCTACGTGCCGCAGACCCTGCCGGGGGTGGGCGCGGGGGCGCTCCTGTGCTTCATCCTCGCGGTCGGCTACTACATCACGCCGGCGCTCGTCGGCGGCGCCTCGGGGCAGTTGATCTCGAACCTGATCGCCTTCCACATGCAGAACTCGCTCAACTGGTCGCTCGCCGCGGCGCTGGCGACGCTGCTGCTCGCGGCGGTGCTGCTGCTCTACTGGGTCTATGACCGGCTCGTCGGCGTCGACAACATGAAGCTCGGGTGACGCACATGGCGCTTCCGGTTTACGCGACCCCGCTCGAGCGTCTGTGGCGGTGGGTCTACCTCGCCATCTGCGCGTTGGTCTTCCTGTTCCTGATCGCGCCGATCCTCATCATCATTCCGCTCAGCTTCAACGCCGAGCCCTACTTCACCTTCACCGAGAAGATGCTCCGGCTCGATCCCGAGGGCTATTCGCTGCGCTGGTACGACACGCTGCTGACCATGGGCATGGCCGCGCCGGACGCACCGCGCGACGCCGCCTGGTGGTCGGATTCCTGGCGCAACGCCGCCTGGGTCAACGCGGCCAAGAACTCGCTCATCATCGGCTTCTTCGCCACGATCCTCGCGACCTGTCTCGGCACGCTGGCGGCGCTCGGCCTCGCGCGGCCGGAGATGCCGTACCGGCGCACGATCATGGCGATCCTGATCTCGCCGATGATCGTGCCGATCATCATCACCGCCACCGGCCTGTTCTTCTTCTACTCGATGACCGGGCTCGCCAACTCCTATCTCGGGATCATCCTCGCCCATGCGACGCTCGGCATCCCCTTCGTCATCATCACCGTCACCGCGACGCTGGTCGGCTTCGACCAGTCGCTGAACCGCGCCGCGCTCTCGCTCGGCGCCTCGCCGACGCGGGCCTTCTTCAAGGTGACGATGCCGCTGATCATGCCCGGGGTGATCTCCGGCGCGCTCTTCGCCTTCGTCACGTCGTTCGACGAGGTGGTGGTGGTGCTCTTCGTCGCGGCGCACGACCAGCAGACCATCCCGCGGCAGATGTGGAACGGCATCCGCGAGCAGATCTCGCCGGCGATCCTCGCGGTCGCCACCATTCTCGTGGTGATCTCGATCGCGCTCCTGACCGTGCTTGAGTTGCTGCGCCGGCGCTCGGAGCGGCTGCGCGGCCTGTCGCCGGGTTGAGCCGCGCCGTGCGCCGCGGGGCGCGGGGCTTGACGGCGGCGCGGGAAACATGCTCCCGGAAGAGCCGGAGATCGCGGCCGGGGGAACGCCGATGAGCGCCGAGGGGTCGAAGAGGGCAATGACGCCGGCGGTGGTCCGCGCCCGCAAGGGCGGCGAGCCGCTGGTCTGCCTCACCGCCTACACCACGCCCATGGCGCGGATCGTCGATGCTCATGCCGACGTCATCCTCGTCGGCGACAGCCTCGGGATGGTGGTGCACGGGCTGCCCTCGACGCTCGGCGTGACGCTCGACATGATGATCCTGCACGGTCGCGCGGTGATGCGGGCGCGGCCCCGGGCGCTGGTCGTGGTCGACCTGCCCTTCGGCGCCTACGAGGCGGGACCGGCGCAGGCCTTCGCGGCGGCGGCGCGGGTGATGGCCGAGACCGGTTGCGCCGCGGTGAAGCTCGAGGGCGGCGTCGCGATGGCGGAGACCGTCGCCTTCCTCGTCGCCCGCGGGATTCCGGTGATGGCGCATGTCGGGTTGATGCCGCAGCAGGTGAACGCCATCGGCGGCTACCGGGTGCAGGGACGCGGCGCGGACGCCGAGCGCGTGCTGGCGGACGCGCAGGCTGTGGTCGCGGCAGGGGCCTTCGCCGTCGTGCTGGAGAAGGTGGCCGAGCCGCTCGCCCGCCGGATCACCGAGGCGGCGCCCGTGCCCACCATCGGCATCGGCGCCTCGGCGGCCTGCGACGGGCAGATCCTGGTGGTGGACGACATGCTGGGGATCTTCTCCGAGTTCCGGCCCTCCTTCGTGCGGCGCTACGCCGAACTCGGAGCGATGGCCGAGGCCGCCGTCGCCGCCTATGCCGCCGACGTTCGGACGCGGGCCTTTCCCGGGCCCGAGCACGTCTTCGCCGACACGTAGATGGACGCGCCCGAGATCGTGCGCACGCGGGCCGACCTCCGCGCGCAGGTCGCCGCCTGCAAGGCGGGCGGGGCGCGCGTGGGCGTCGTTCCGACCATGGGGGCGCTGCACCAGGGGCATCTGAGCCTGGTGCGCGCCGCGAAGGAGGGGGCGGATCGGGTGATCGTCACGCTCTTCGTCAATCCGCGGCAGTTCGACAGCGCCTCCGACCTCGCCGCCTATCCGCGCACCGAGGCGGACGACGCGCGCAAGCTCGCGCCGTTCGGGGTCGACATGCTCTATGCGCCGCGGCCGGAGGAGATCTATCCGGAGGGGTTCGCCACGACGGTGTCGGTCGCGGGGATCTCCGAGGGCCTGTGCGGCGCCTACCGGCCCGGGCATTTCGACGGCGTGGCGACCGTGGTGGCGAAGCTCCTGATCCAGACGGGGGCGGACCGGGCGTTCTTCGGGGAGAAGGATTACCAGCAGTTGCTGCTCGTGCGTCGCCTGGCGCGCGACCTCGATTTGCCGGTGGAGATAGTAGGCTGTCCGACGGTGCGCGAGGCGGACGGGCTGGCTCTGTCCTCGCGCAACGTCCGGCTGTCGCCGGAGGCCCGGGTCGTGGCGTCGGCGCTGGCGGCCACGCTCCACCGCGCAGCCACCGCGATCTCCAGCGACGGCGCCCCGGTCGCGGCGACGCTGAGCGGGGCCGAGGCCGCGATCCTCGCGGCCGGCTTCGAGCGGGTTGAGTACCTCGAGCTGCGGCGCGCCGACGACCTGGCGCCCGCCGATGATCTCACCGCGCCATGCCGCCTGCTCGCGGCCGCCTGGCTCGACGGGGTGCGGCTGATCGACAACATGCCCGTCCCGGCGCGCCACGTCCGCCCGCCGCGGCCCCGCGCCGGCCGCCTCCGTCCGACGCCGCCGGCCTGACGGCCGCCGCCGGCGGACGGACCGAGGCGCCGCGTCGAGGTCGCGCGCACGGCACCGTTCCGTCCGCGGCGCACGGCGCCGTTGCACTTGTTCGACCGTCTCCCCGCCCCGGCGGCGGGTTCATGCGGTTTCCGTCTGAAGACTTCGGCGTCAATGGTTTACGGCGGATCCTTCGATGCACACCCTATGCACGACGTATGCACAACGCATATGCCAAGCAAAAGAGTCGGGATTGAATCGTCAATGCAGGCGTGAGGCATTCGGGCGGAGGCCGTATCAGGCCTCGACGGTCTCCTTCGCCCCGTTCTGCTGCGCGAGCCGTGCGGGGAGCGCGTTCGCCCAGGCGCTGATCGTGCCGGCGCCGAGGCAGACCAGCATGTCGCCCGGCCGGCACTCCGCCTTGACGAAATCGACGAGGCCGTCCTCGCCGGCGAGGGGCAGGGCGCGGCGATGGCCGTGGGCGATCAGCCCGCCCACCAGGGTGTCGCGGCTGACGCCTTCGATCGGGGCTTCGCCGGCGGAGTAGACATCGGTGATCGCCACCACGTCGGCGTCGTTGAAGGCGGCGCAGAACTGGGTGAAGAGGTCGCGCAGGCGGGTGTAGCGGTGCGGCTGGTGCACGGCGATCACCCTCCCCCTGGTCGCCTGCCGCGCCGCGCGCAGGACCGCGGCGATCTCGACCGGATGGTGGCCGTAGTCGTCGATGATGGCGACGCCGTTCCACTCGCCGACGCGGGTGAAGCGGCGGTTCACGCCCTCGAAGCCGGCGAGCGCCTCGCGGATCGCCTCCCGGGAGATGCCGAGATGCCGCGCCACGGCGATGGCGGCGAGCGCGTTCGAGACGTTGTGATCGCCGGTCATCGGCAGGATCGCCCCCTCGATCGACTGGCCCTCGGCGTTCAGCGCCACGTCGAAGCGGGCCGAGCCGTTCTCGAAGGCGAGGTTTCGCGCCTGCACGTCCGCCTGCGGGCTGAAGCCGTAGGTGGTGATGCGCCGGTCGGAGATGCGGCCCATCAGCGCCTGCACTTCCGGGTGGTCGATGCAGCACACGCCGAGCCCGTAGAACGGCACCGAGGAGACGAAGGCGTCGAAGGCGGCCCGGATCTTCTCGAAATCGCCCCAGTGGTCGAGGTGCTCGGGGTCGATGTTGGTCACGATGGCGATCTGCGCCGGCAGGCGGTTGAAGCTGCCGTCGCTCTCGTCGGCCTCGACCACCATCCACTCGCCGGCGCCGATGCGGGCGTTGGAGCCGTAGGCGCGGATCACGCCGCCGTTGATGACGGTCGGGTCCATGCCGCCGCCGTCGAGGAGCGCCGCGACCATGGAGGTCGTCGTGGTCTTGCCATGGGTGCCGGCGACGGCCACGCAGGACTTGAGCCGCATCAGCTCGGCGAGCATCTCGGCGCGGCGCACGACGGGGAGGTTGCGCGCCCGGGCGGCGTCGAGCTCGGGATTGCCGGGCTTGATCGCGGTGGAGATGACGACGACCCTGGCGTCACCGAGGTTCTCGGCGGCCTGGCCGATGAAGATCCGCGCGCCCTTCTCGGCGAGCCGGTCGGTGATGGCCGAGGCCTTGGTGTCCGAGCCCTGCACATCGAAGCCGTGGTTGAGCAGCACCTCGGCGATGCCGGACATGCCGATGCCGCCGATCCCGGTGAAGTGGATCGCGCCGATGTCGTGGGGAAGGCGGGTTTGTCCGTTCATGCTCGCTCCTCTCGCGGGCGGTTCAGGCGCGATCGTCTCGCGGGCGGTTCATGCTCGTTCCTCTCGCGGGCGGGTTCGGCGCCGTTGCGCGGCCGGTCACGCCCGCTTCTCCCGCGGCGAGGCGAGGCGGGCCCGGCTGGCGCCGAGGCGCTCGACCAGTTCCGCCAGTTCTGCCGCCGCGTCGGGACGGCCCCGGCCGCGGCTCGCCTCCGCCATCGCCTCGGCCCCCTCGGGGTCGGAGAGGATCGCCGCGACGTGGCCGGCGAGGGTCTCGGGCGTCAGCTCGTCCTCCCGGATCATGAAGGCGCCGCCGGCCTGCACCAGTCCGGCGGCGTTCGCCGCCTGATGATCGTCGGCGGCGAAAGGGTAGGGGACGAGGATCGACGGCCGGCCGATCACGGTGATGTCGGCGATCGAGCCCGCGCCGGCGCGCGAGACGACGAGCGTCGCCTCGGCGAGGCGCTGCGGCACGTCCTCGAAGAAGCCGCGCAGGTCGGCCGCCACGCCCATCTCCGCATAGGCGTCCTGCACCCGGGCCATGTCCTCGGGTCGCACCTGCTGGGAGAGGCGCAACCGCGCACGCATCTCCTCGGGCAGGAGCGCGATCGCCGAGGGCACGACGCGGGCGAAGACGCCGGCGCCCTGACTGCCGCCGATGACGAGGAGCCCCATCGGATGATCCCCGGGGGGCAGGTAGGGGGCATCGGCCTGCGCCAGCACCTCCTCGCGCACGGGGTTGCCGAGGTGGAAGGCGCGGGCGTCCTCGGGCAGCGGCGTCGGCCAGACGCCGCAGACCACGGCGTCGACGCGCGTGGCGAAGCTGCGGTTGACGCGGCCGAGAACGCCGTTCTGCTCGTGGATCAGCCGTGGCGTCCCGAGGATGGCGGCCGCGATCATCGCCGGAAGCGCCGGGTATCCGCCGAAGCCGGCGACGCAGGCCGGGCGGTCGCGGCGCATCGACCAGAGCGTGGAGATTGTTCCCCAGGCGATGGCGAAGGGCGCGGCGATCCGCGCCAGCCAGCTGCCCTGGGCGAAGGTGCCGGCGGCCGTCACCTGTCGCTCGACGGCCTGCGGAAACCCGCCGGCGTAGCGGGCGCCGCGGGCGTCGGTGGCGAGCTTGACGCGCCAGCCGCGCGCCAGCATTTCCTCGGCGAGCGCCTGGGCGGGGAACATGTGCCCGCCGGTCCCTCCGGCGGCGATGACAAGTAGCGGCGCGTCCATGTCAGCGGGTCCCGAGGATGTCGTCGATGTCGTGCTGCGGCCGCTTGCGGGTCAGCGCCAGCAGCGCGCCGAGCCCGAGGCAGGCGGCGATCAGCGACGAGCCGCCGTAGGAGATCAGCGGCAGCGTCATGCCCTTGGCCGGCAGCAACCGCACCGCGACGCCCATGTTGATGAGCGCCTGCATCCCGAGCAGCACGGCGAGCCCCGTCCCCGCGAGCCGGGTGAACGGATCGCGCTCGCTGACGAGGCGCAGCAGCGAGCGCACGACGATGGTGAGGTAGAGCGCCATGATGACGACGCAGAGGATGAGGCCAAACTCCTCGGCCGCCACGGCGATGATGAAATCGGTGTGGGCGTCGGGCAGGATCCACTTCACCTGGCCGTTGCCCGGGCCGACGCCGAGGAATCCGCCCTCCTGGATGGCGTTGGTCGCGTAGCCGATCTGGGTGCGCGGATCGACCTCGGAGGCGAGGAAGCCGTCGATGCGGCGGGCGACGTGCTCGGAGTTGTGGTAGGCGAACCAGCCGGCGCCGATCACGCCGGCGCCGACGCCGCCGAGCAGGAACACCGGCGCGCCGGCGGCGAAGTACATCAGCCCCCAGGTGGCGATGATGAGGCCCGCCTGCCCGAAATCCGGTTGCAGCGCCAGCGTCGCCGTCAGCGTCACCGCGACGACGAAGGAGAGGAGCCGCCCCGGCGGGCCGGAGATGTCGTAGGCGGCCGCCATCAGCCAGGCGGCGAAGATGGCGAAGGCGGGCTTGAGGAACTCCGAGGGCTGCACCGAGACGAAGCCGAGCGAATACCAGCGGACCGCGCCCTTGCCGAAGTCGGTGCCGAGCACGGGCAGGAGCGCGATGGCCAGCACCGAGCCCGCGAAGGCCAGCACGCCGAGGCGCCGGAGCGTCGTCGGCGACAGCATCGACGCGACGACCAGCGCCGTCAGCGCCACCGCCCCGAAGGCGGCCTGGCGGCTGACGTAGTGGAACGCGGGCAGGCCGTTCTTCACCGCGAGCGGCGGCGAGGCGGCCAGCCCGAGCAGCATCCCGGCAAGAAAGAGCCCGAGGATCGCGGCGAGCGACCAGCGGTCGACCGTGCGCCACCAATGCGGCAGGATCGGCTCGCCCGGCTTCGCCGGGGCCGCGCCATAGACCATCTCGGTCAAGGGAGCCTGCCTTCCATTCCGCCTGCACCGCCTCTGGCCGGCCGGATTGGCTCCGGTCCGGGCTCGTTGCGGCGTAGTCTAGCCGGATTGCGCGGAGAAGGCCAGCCTCTCGCGAATCGGTCGTTTTTCGGCCGGCGTTAGAACACGTCGAGGAGGTAGAGGATGATGATGATCGGGATCGGGATCCCGATCAGCCAGGCCAGGACGCCCTTCATGGCGGACCTCGTGGTTGCGGATCGGCAGGTCAACGCCGACCCGGCCCGACGGGTTCCGCGAGGGTCGGCATCGCGCGCGAGTCAGGGTCCGTCGGGGCGCCTGCCCCGGGGGAGGGCTTCAGGCTTGCGCAGCCGGTCGGTCGCTCGATCCGCGGGTCATGCGCGTCAGCGTGGCGTCCCCCCGAACGTGCCCGTGCCAGAGCGCCATCGCGACATGGCCGACGATCAGGACGAGCAGGGCCCAGCCCAGCGGCGCGTGCAGCGCGCTGCCCGGCGCCGTCAGCGCGCGGACCTGCTCGCCGCCGCGGGCGATGACCTCGACGCCCCAGACCGTGAGGCCGCGGCCGCTGCCGGCCGAACGCAGCAGCGCGAGGCTCGGCACGGCGATCATCAGGAGATAGAGCGCGAGATGTCCCAGCCGCGCCGCCCTGGCCACCGCCGCCGACCCTTCGGGCCGCGGCCGGCGCCGCAGGTTCGCGAGCCCCCAGGCGCCGCGCAGCAGGACGAGGACCCAAAGCGTGAAGCCGACGGAATAGTGCGTGGACCAGAAGAACTTCTCGATGGCGGTGTCCTCGGCGACGACCCGGAGGATCGCGCTGGCGAACTGCCAGGCGAAAAGCGCCGCCATCCCCCAGTGCAGGGCGCGGGTGACCGTGCCGTAGCCGGTTGGCGTGTCTTGCAGGGTCGACATCCTGGCCATCGGCGGGCCCTTCCCTTGTTGCGTTGCGGCAAGATCGGGGTATCGCTTCGCGAATGCAACGTCGGGAACCGTGCCGCCGGCTCACGATCCCGCGATGGCCCTGGCCGCTCGCCCCGACTGGAAGCCGAGTGCGTCGCGACCGGGCGCTTGCTCGCAGGGCGATCACGACATAAGGATCGGGAAGGATACAGGCGATCGGGGCGATCCATCATGCGGCATCTGGCGGTTCTCGCATTCATCCTCCTCGCCGGCTGCGCCGGCACGCCGGGGACGGCCCCGACCGCCAGCCTTCCCGAGGGCGCGCGGCCGGATCTCAGCCCGAAATGGGTGCAGGACGGCGACTATCGCTGGCCCCCGGACAACGGCTTCGACGGACCCGAGACCTATCTCGTGCTGCCGGCGGGGGTGCTCCTCGACCGCTTCGGTTCGGACTACGGCCGCTTCTTCAGCCCCAAGGGCGCGACGTTCGGCGCACGCGCCCTGCCCACGGTCTGCGCCAACCTCGTCTACTCGGTCTTCCGCGTCCAGACGCCGCTGCCGGTCAAGATCGGCTCCGCCGCGCCGTGGTTCGACGAGCCGGGCGGCGCGATCCAGGTCCAGACCGACGCCTCCGCCGCCCAGCTCCTCGCCGACGGGGTGCTGCGCCGGGTCGACGCGACCGGGTCGCCCTGCGACGGGTAGGCGGGCTCGTCTCCCCGGCCCGGTCCTCGGCGCCGCAACTGAAGGGTGGGTGATTGACTGTACCGCCCCCGGATCCTGAGACACCCGATTGCGTTTATGCGGCCAGCGGCATGGGGTCCATCCGGTCGCGTCGGAACTGGGCCGGGGAGCGGTGGCCGTGCCGCTCGATCAGCCAGCTTTCGTTG